>CAYMGG010000228.1:0-9706 GCA_964389915.1 uncultured Planctomycetaceae bacterium | reverse complement strand
TTCCGCTACGGAAATAAATCGCTTTTCTGAACCGAATTTCGAACGCCGCACAATCCTCGGCTTCGTCGATCTCCTTCGCAACGATCCCAACCGGTTAGCGGATTATGACAGGACACAGAAACGAATCGAGCAAATACGCGAGGCCGGGATTCACGCCGCCGAGGTGGTGGAGCGGCTGCGGAATTTCTATCGGCCCTCTTCATCCGGCGAGTATCTCGACAAGATCGATCTGAACACCAAGATAGAAAATGTTTTGGCCCTTGCCGAGCCAAAGTGGAAAAGCGAGGCGCAGGCGGAGGGACGCCCCATTGATATCAGAAGAGAGTTGGCCGAGATCCCTGTCATCTTGGGCAATCGAGATGAGTTGCAGGAAGCGTTTTTAGCCATCATTCTGAATGCCGTGGACGCCATGTCGAAGGGAGGCACCCTCTCTTTTCGCACCCAAGCAAGCGGAGGTTTCGTCATACTTGAGATTGCAGATACCGGGGTCGGTATGGATGAGGAAACATTGGCGCGCTGCATGGAGCCATTCTTTACCACCAAAGGGCCTCAGGGAACCGGTCTCGGCTTATCCGTTGCCCACGGCATTGTCCAGCGACATCGCGGCACGCTGGAGATCAGGAGCGTTCCGGGAAAAGGTTCGACCGCCGTCTTTCGCTTTCCGACAAACCAAAGTGAGAGGGTAAATGATCCGCGGACAATTCCTCCGCCTTCCGCAAAATCGGCACGAATCCTGATCGTGGATGACGAAGCGGATGTGCGTTTCGTGGTGGCAACCAATCTTCAAGGGCGGAATTACCAGACCGAAACCGCCGCAGATGCGCGGGAGGCGCTGCAGTTGCTTCATTGCGGCGGATTCGATCTCCTCATCACCGACCGTGCCATGCCCGGAATGTCCGGAGACGATCTGGCGCTCAAGGCGAAAGCGATATACCCCGCCATGCCGGTGATCATGTTGACCGGTTTCGGGGAGATAATCAAATTCCGGAATGAAATGCCGCCCGGCGTGGATAGGGTTCTTGGTAAGCCTATCGAATTGGAGGAACTGTGCAGGATCGTGGCAAGTTTTCAAAAATAACGCGGCGATTTATATTCCATGCAGATGCACGTTGCCGATTGGTATCCACACGCAATTTCGGCTATGACGGATTTTTTCATAAGATCATCGTGACGGCGACATACACATGAGGAAATCCTGTGCTTGCCGATATCAGCATAGGGGGGGGGCGAAAATGCAGAACCGTAGAACTATTTCAATTTTATGTCTGCTCATCAGCATTTCCCTATGCGCGAATGCGGCAGAGAGCCGCGTTATCAGGGTTGGCGCCTACGAAAACGCGCCGAAGATTTTCACTGCGGTGAACGGAGAGGTCGTCGGCATTTTCCCGGACATCCTGAAGCGGATCGCGACCGAGGAAAACTGGGATCTGAAATATGTCCATGGAACATGGAACGAATGCCTCCAGCGGCTCGAACGCGGAGAAATCGACGTCATGCCGGACGTGGCGTTTTCCGAGGACAGAGCCCGGAAATTCGCTTTCGGCACCGAATCCGTTTTCGTCAATTGGGGAAAAGTCTACACGCCGAAACGCCGGAAGATCGATTCTCTTCTCGATCTTGACGGGAAGACCGTCGCCGTCCTGAAAGGGGCCATCTACACGGAAGCGGGGGAGGGAATCGCATCGCTGCTGGAGAAGTTCGACGTTCACGCCAATTTCATAGAAGTCGACGGCTATGACACCGTGTTTCAACTGTTGGACGAGGAAGCGGTAGACGCCGGCATTGTCAACCGGCTTTTCGGACAGCAATACGAAAACGACTTCGACGTGTTCCCGACCTCCATTCTGTTCGATCCCCGTCCGCTCATGTACGCATTCCCCCAAAACGCGCAGCAAACGCCCTACCTCGCTTCCCGGATCGATTACCATCTGCACAACCTGAAAGCGGAGCGTGGCTCGCACTTGTACCGGATTATCGATGGCTACGTGCTCGGGTTTCCTCCTCAGGTGGTTCGTCGAAAGCCCGGAGGCGGCAGGGAGGTCTATCTCTCCGAAGCGGAAAAAGCCTGGATTCGCGATCACCCCGTCATTCGCCTCGGGATTGATCCGGAATTCGCTCCGTATGAATTCATTGATGACGAAGGCAAATACGACGGCATCGCTTCCGGTTATATCGAGCTCTTGAACAAGCGGCTCGGACTGGACATGCGGATTGTCCCGGATCTCAGCTGGGATGAAGCGGTCGAGCAGGCGAAGCGGAAAACGATTGACGTGCTCCCCTGCGTGGGCATGACAAAGGAGCGGAAAGCCTATCTCGCCTATTCCCGGCCCTATATCGTATTCCAGCGCGTGATTGTCATGCGGGCCGATGCGCCGTTCGTCACCGATTTGAGCGAGATATCCGGCCTGCGGATCGGCGTGCAGACGGCGTCCTCCCATGAAGGCTACCTTCATGAGCGGGGAGGAATCGCGCCTGTCGGGTTCACCCGCCTTCAGGACGCGGTTACGGCGCTATCCCGGGGCGAGGTGGATGCGGTCGTCGGCAATCTCTCGTCCGCCTCGTACTGGATCCGCAAATTGAACCTGTCCAATCTGAAGGTGGCTGCCGCCATACCGGGCGAGCAGGATAAATTACATTTCGCTGTGCGAAACGATTGGCCCGAACTGGTCGGGATCATCAACAAGGGGCTCGCCTCCATCGATCCGGCCGAAGCGGACGAGATGCGCGGCCGATGGGTCTCGGTGAAATTCGAGACCGGCATCGAGACACGGAAAGTTGTTGCCTGGATCGCGATGATTCTTTCGGGAGCCCTCCTGATCCTGGGTTTGATGACGGCATGGAACCGTGCCTTGAAGCGCGAGATCTGCCGCCGCGAAGATGCGGAGCGCTCCCGAGATGTACTAACCCACATGATTGTCCATGACCTTAACAATCAATTAAGCGGGATACTGGGATCCACGGAGTTGTTGTTGAATGAATACAACAGAGCGGAGCCCAATACGGATAAGGTTCGCCGTTATATCACACAGGCCGGCAAATCCGCTACGGAAATGGCTTCCCAGGTTGAAGGGATTTTGACCATTGCAAAACTCGAATCCGGGAACATGCCGGTCTCCCTCGTGTCGCTTGATGCCGCCGCGTTGTTGGATGACATCCGCCAGCAATTCGCCGCGCTGGCGGAAGACAAGGGGATTTCTATCGATCCTGTTTCCGGAATGCCGGAAGCCACTGTTCTGGCGGATCGGGGATTACTAACCCGTGTCCTGCAAAATCTCATCTCCAATAGTCTGCGGTATGCGGGAGCGGGAAGCCGCATAACCTGCTCCGTTCGCTCAGACACCCGGCGGGCAATCATCGGTGTGCAGGACAACGGGGCGGGGATCCCGGAGAAGTACCGCCAAAAGATTTTCGACAAGTTTTTCCGGGTGGAGTGCCCTCAAAAAACGAAAACACACGCCTCCGGCCTCGGCTTGGCCTTCTGCAAAATGGCGGTCGAAGTCATGGGAGGAACCATATCCCTTGAAACGCCGTCCGGAGGAAAAGGTATTATCTTTCTGGTGGAACTGAATGCGCCGCGAGGCGCGGAATTGGCCTGACCCATCGCAGACGTCTAGACCGCTTGCTGCAACGCGACGGTGACGGAGCATATTTCCAAGCGGCAAACTGCCCCTGAAAATCCTTGAGTTGATGGCGCGGCTGGCGCAGATGAAAGAATTCGCGGTGCTCATCGCCAGCATTCGCGAAGCGCAGAAACGCCACAAGAATTTTCTGAAAGAACTTGACCGCGGCCGTTTGTGATCGTGGCCGATTCTTGCATTGCCCATACTTCATCGCAGAGGGGTTTTCGATGCGTAGCGAGAGAGTGAAAAACATTGCAGGTTGTCACACTCCATGTCGCTTGCGGATTTCAGATCAGAGAACTGTCCGTTCCCGGCCGATCTTGAAAGTAGAAATGAGTTTCGTAGCATCGCTTCACAACATCATCGCCTGTCATGGGTAATGCGGGCGGAAAGTTTGCAGTTGCCGCCTCCTCGCTCTCCGACTTTTCGTTTCCGGTATGGTTCACACCACCAATTAACACGAGAGCAACCGCTCTCTCGACGATAGACGCCCCGGCAAGCAATTGCCGGGGCGCTTCGTTTGATAGCCTTATAACTCTATGAACTAAAGACTTTTGAGAATAAGACGCCCCGACCACCTACCAGCCTCGCGGGACTCCCTCGCAGGACTCGCAACCAGCAAAATACCCCTGAGAGAGCCGAAAACCTCTTAGACTCTCGAAAGTTGCAGGACGCACCTGGAAGCGAGTCCCGTAATAGGAAAGTAATTACCTATCGTGACTTGCAGTTTTTAGCCTCTCAGGACATAGAATCGGTTATGGCGCAGGACCGTTTGGAGAGCGCCTAAAAAAGAGATAAACTGGGTCTATTTTCAGATGGTGCAAAAAATGGCCGGGCGGACCAGACGGAAGGACGTCCACATAACACGTTTATTATAAACATAATACTGTATTTATTCCGTCCAAAACCACGTCACAGGACTCGGTTGGTTACAGGACTCGGCTAAACGGGCTTTCGCGTCGATTTGCGAAGTGTAAAATTCTGCACGTCCTGTGACAGCTGCATCCCTATTTATCCAAGCTAAAATGCGGCGAATAATCCACCTATTCTACGCTTATTCAGCGTATAATATCTTCCTTTGCGGTGATTATTTGCTATTATTAACGCCAAGGAGACAGGTAATGACCTATATTCATGAATTGCCAAGCTGGCCAAACTTTGCTTGGGATACCCAAGCCCTGGCGAAAACTTTGGCCGAGGTTCGCTACAAACAAGGCAAACATCTCGGAAAGATGGAGGCCTTGGGCTTCGAGTTGCGGACCGAAGCGAGTTTGACCGCGCTCACGGATGAAATAGTCAAATCTTCGGCCATAGAAGGCGAAAGCCTCGACACCGCTGAGGTTCGTTCGTCGATTGCCAGAAGGCTTGGGCTTGAGGTTGCGGGGCTTACCAAGCCCGGGCGAAACGTCGAAGGGATCGTGGAGATGATGCTCGACGCGACGCATAACTTCGCCCAACCGCTGACCGACGAGCGGCTATTCGGTTGGCACGCCACCTTGTTCCCGACAGGCAGAAGCGGCATGTACCGTATCGACGTTGGCAAGTGGCGCGATGCCAAGGCGGGACCGATGCAGGTTGTCTCCGGTCCACTGGGCAGGCAAAGAGTGCATTTTCAGGCCCCCGATGCAGAACGCATCGCAGGCGAGATGAACCGTTTCCTGGCTTGGTTCAACAATGATTCAGCCATAGACCCAGTGCTTAAATCAGGGGTGGCACATTTCTGGTTTGTCACGATCCATCCCTTTGATGACGGGAATGGGCGTATCGCTCGGGCAATTGCGGATATGGCGCTTTCGCGGGCGGATGGATCAAAAGAACGTTTTTATAGCATGTCGGCAGAGATTGAGGCGGAACGGAAGGAATACTATATTCAGCTCGAATCGGCCCAACACGGATCGATGGATATTACGTCATGGTTGGCCTGGTTTCTCGATTGCCTGGGGCGCGCCATTGAAGCCGCCGACGACACACTGGCCAGCGTTCTGAACAAGGCACGACTCTGGCAGCGGATCAATATGAACCCCGTGAACGAGCGGCAGCGCATGGCGATCAACCGAATGTTGGAGCATGACTGGCAGGGATATCTTAACACATCCAAATACGCCAAGCTGGCCAAATGCTCCCACGACACAGCGCTGCGCGATATTCACGAATTGTTGGCGAGGGGGATTCTCATAAAAAACGACAGCGGCGGCAGAAGCACAAGCTATCGCTTGGCCGGTCCAGAGGCCATTTCCTGAAACATTTTTTCCTGCTCCGCCCACACCGCCGGCAGTTCCATGTCCAAGAGTGCGTTTAGCGATACTGCCGGCTCCTTGCCGCCCAGGGCCGCCTCGACAATCCGGGGAGAGATAAGCCCCAGGCGGAGAATCCTGCGCACCAACGAGGCGTCCACGCCGAAGTGGTCGGCAAGGGTCTGTGCGTCCTTGAATTCCTCGTCGTCGATGGCTTTCTGCCAGACATGGGCCCGAGCGAAGGCGACCACAATGGCACTGGGTTCTGCATCATCGGCCGGGGTGTCGGGCTGGATGATGACCTTGCGGCCGGATCGCTGGCGCAATTCCAAGGGAACAAACACCCGGATGCGGTCGCCGTGATCCTCGATGATCCGGCCGTCGTCGCAAGTTACGGTGTCGCCTCTCATGAGGTGGCCTTTCTCGTGTTTGGGCCAGACCTCTGCCCTTCCCTGCCGACCAACTCGGCCAGCAGCCCGCTCAAGCCGTCCGATCGCAAAGTCATGTCGATGCCATTCGGCCCGACAGAGACGGATTCAAAGAGAAGCCCCACAATCCGTGCCTGCTCCGCCGGGAACAGGTGCTCCCATACGGCATCGACGTTCCGAAAGGCGCGGCGCACGTCCGCCTCGGTCAGATTGGCTTCCGTAATCGCCTCGGCCCTGGCCGTATAGGCGATGACTTCCGGTCGCTGAAGAATTACCCGCAGCTGCCGCATGACCGCCTCCTCGGCCTTGGCGGCGGAAATCCGGCGCACCGCGCAATCCTCCTTGAGCCGCTTATCCATATTGATGCAGACGTAGTAGCGGTACTTCTTGCCTTTTTTCCTGGTCCAACCCGGCCGCATGGCGCAGCCGCAGTGCCCGCACCGGATGATCCCCTTGAGCATGGCCGGCGTGGTAAAACACGTTTCCGAGGCACGGACGCGGGTGTTTCTCCGTAGAATGACGCGGGCCTTATCCCAGGTGGGCTGGTCGACCAATGCGGGGTGCTCGCCGGCGTAAACCTGGCCCCGATACTCCACCTTACCGAGATATTTCGGATTGCCCAGCATCCTGTAGATGTGCGATTTGGTAAGGGGCCGGCCTTCGCGGACCTTGCCCTTGGCCGTGGTCCAGGCCTTGGATAGGACGCCCTGGGCGCGCAGCTCCTTGGCCAGCCTGGTGGTGGATTCCGTTTCGATAAACCGCCGAAATATGGTCCGTACCGTTTCGGCTTCCGCCTCGTTCACCACTAGCCGGCCGCCCACCAGGTCATAGCCAAGCACCGGCGGCCCGCCCGTCTGCTTGCCCCGCTGCTTCTGCATGGCGATCTTGTCCCGGATGCGCTCGCCGATGATCTCGCGCTCGAATTGGGCGAAGGACAGCAAGATATTCAACGTCAGTCGACCCATGGATGTGGTGGTGTTGAACTGCTGCGTCACGCTCACGAACGTCACGCCGTGTTTTTCAAACGTCCCAATGATTTCGGCGAAATCCAGCAGGCTGCGTGAAAGCCGGTCGATTTTGTACACCACAACGGTGTCAACCGCGCCGGCCCGGATATCGTCCATCAGCTGCTTAAGCGCGGGGCGATCCATGTTGCCGCCTGAATAGCCGCCGTCATTATACTGTTTGGGCAGACAGACCCATTTCTCGGCCTTCTGGCTGGCGATGAAATTCTCGCCCGCCTCACGCTGGGCATCGAGGCTGTTGAATTCGGAGTCCAGCCCCTCCTCGCTGGATTTACGGCAATAGATAGCGCAGCGAATAGGTCGCCCGATTTCCTCTGGCTTGCTCATGTTCCCCTCCCCTACTGTTTAGTCCCGAAGAATGCCGGTCCCGAGATATGCGAGCCGGTGATCTCCTTGGCGATGGAGCTCAGGCTCCGATAGACGCCGTCGCGATACTGGAACCCTTTGTCCAGGACCACCACCTCGTGTTCTTCGCCCAGATATTCCCGGACCAGCTTGGTTCCCGGCATGGGGGCGCCCTTGCGCTCCTTGGGGCGAGCCTTCGCCTGGCCGGGAATGCCGTGGGCCTTGCCAATCGCGGTAAGCCGTTCACGGGCCTCGGCGGACAGCCCGCCGTAGGCAATCTCCTGGATGCGGCAGGCCAGACGCGCGATGGTTTGCTTCCGGCAGCGCGAGGGCGGCTCCTTGCCGAAAAGGGAACGGTATTTCGCCTTCAGGTCGGCATACGCCATCTCCTCCAGGGCCACGATCTGGGCCAGGACCGTTTGGTCCGCCCTGGCGCCGGACGGGACACCGGGCTCTAGTCCTTTCTTCTCGCTCACCTTCGTCACCATCACGCTCTCCTGCCAAAAGGCTCCATTCTGACGGGCCAATGCGGCTCAAGCACCATCAGGGCGTTGTGGCGCCGAGAGATCAACTTGATTTTCCGAACGCCTCTCGGAATTTGCGCCTTGCCAGAATGTCTCTCTACGGGCGCCGGCCCCACCAGGCATCCGGATAATTGCCCGGGCGAGAAGTTCCGCGACGGCATTCAGTCGGGCGGCCGACGAGAGGGGGTTGGCATTGCTGAGATCAGGCATGAAAAGCTCCTGGCAAGTGGCGGGGCTCATTCACTCGTGCGCTCACACAGTTATTTACGCAGCGGCGGGGGGGAATTGGCGGGGGCTGGCTGTATTGGCGCCAAAAGTTGACATGCCTGCCGGGAGTACATACCATCGTGGCCACGCGGACAACGTAAACCGAGGAGCGCTGGCATGCCAGAAGCAGGTAGGGAGCGATTGGCAAAGCGGCTGGGGCTGATGCCCAAGATCCCGCCGATCACCATTCGAAACGATGCGCCCGAGTCGTTCCGGGTCGGCCTATATGCGGCGATCGAGACGCTGTTTATCGCTGACGATCTGCGTACCATCGTCTGCGGCGCCATCGGGGTGATGCCCAACAGTTCGAACTGGAGTCGCCCTAACATTCTCCGCGAAATTCAGTGGAATCTGGAGCGCTGTGAATGGCTCAAGGTCTACGAGGTAGCGGAGGCAATCTACGAACGGCTCAACCTACCTGGCCGCCACGACCTCCCCGCCTGGGAATTCGAGCAGCGCGTCAATGGCCTACTGGTGGACTTGGGCATCGGCTTCAAGATGGTGAAGGGAGCGATCCAGCCTCGGGATGAGGCCTTGAGTGACTTGCCCCCGCCGCCGGCCGGCGAGCAGAAACCGACCGCTGGGGGATCCGCCACCTGGACGGGCGGGCAACCAGGAAGCGTGGAGCCGGCGACTACTAAACCGGCGGAAGCCGATGATTGCCCCGAGGTCGACAGGGAGTTGCCGGCCGAGCGCCAGCCGCCTTCACCAGATGAACTCCCCGAACCGGCGACGAAAGTGCCTTTTTGGATAAAAGGCAATGCGCAATCGTCCTCTACTGGCGGAGCAAAATCCGAGTCACCCGTCGCCCATGCGGAGGCGAAAGTGGGCGATATCAACATTACGATCAACCTGCCGCCTGGGGTTCAGCCCGGGGGAGTGCCGACCGCCGCGGTCCAAGGGGAGAGCGCTTCACCTGCCGCCACCGAAGCGGAGGAGCCGAAGCCAGCCTCTGCCCTTAAGTCGATCAATCCGGACGCGTATGTGTTGGTTGTAGATCCGCTGTTAAGGACGGTCGACCTGTACCAGCTCATCGGCGAGACCAAGAGCCGGCGGCTCGCGGTCATTGCCAAGCCTGGTGAGCCGAAGGTCTACAAATTTATCACTGAGGCGATGGGCCGGAAGGAACAACTAACTCACGGCAACAAAGACACGGCCAAACGGATTCGCTACGATCTGCGTGAAGCGCTGAAAAACGACACCATCGACCTAGTATCCCGTCAGCCCTAAAAGGGTGAATAAAGATAAGTATCTGGTCGATAT
>CAYMGG010000227.1:9090-9798 GCA_964389915.1 uncultured Planctomycetaceae bacterium | reverse complement strand
CGTTTCAAACGCTTCGAGCCCGCCCGCCTGCCGGAGCAGCAGCGCCTCGCGCCCGAGGACCGGCCCGGCAAGACGGTCTACACCCGCAGCGAAGAGGCCTTTTACGACGTGGAGCAGAAGAAGATCCTGTTGGCGGGCGACTCGCCCCTGCCCGAGGCGATCCAGCAGATTACCGAATACGACGAGAAGAACGCGCTCCAGCGCAGCCGGGTGTACTTCTCCGCGCCCAAGATGTGGCTGGACGTCGAGCGCGGCGACATCACCCTGCGCGGCCGGCCGCAGAAGACCAACTATCTCTCGACCAACGGGCCGGTGCTCTTCCCGACGGAATAAAGGAAAGCGTTCATGTCCCTGCGCGCCGCCACGCTGACGCCGTCCGCCGACCCGGTTCTAGCCGGGTTGCTCGACCGCGCCGAGCGGATGCTGGCCGAAGGCCAGGGCGAGGCCGCCCGGACCTTGTTGTTCGCCGCCTGGCAGCGGGACCCGGACAATGCGACTCTGGCCAACGGCTACGGGTGCATCTGCTTCCGCCTGGGGCACGCCGAGGAGGCCGGTCGGATCTTTCAGGTTCTGGCCGAGCGCTTTCCCGAAGAGCCGGCCGTGCTCAACAACCTGGGCTACCTGCGGCTGGAGGCCGGGCAGCCCGAACAGGCGGTGGTCTGCTTCGAACTGGCCCTGGGCTTGAGCCCCGACGACGCCGAGGTGCTG
>CAYMGG010000227.1:0-9080 GCA_964389915.1 uncultured Planctomycetaceae bacterium | reverse complement strand
AGGCCGAGAAGGCATGGCTGCAGAAAGTCGTCGAGGAGGCGGCCCTGGAGCGCTTCGACCGGGCCCTGGAACTGGCCCCGGGCAACCCGGCCGGCCACAACAATCGCGGCGTGGCCCTGCGGCGGCTGGGACGGCTGGCCGAGGCGGCGGCGGCCTTCCGCCAGGCGCTGGAGCTGGAGCCCCAGGACAGCAGTGCGGCCAACAACCTGGGCTGCGTGGAGCGGGCCCTGGGCCGGCCGGAGGCGGCGCTGGCCAGCTTTCGGCGGGCGGCGGCCGCCGCGCCCCAGAGTCCGGTGGCGGCGCGGAATCTGGCCCTCTCTCTGGCCGAAACCGGTCAGGAGGGCGAGGCCCGAAGGTGGTACTTGCGACTTTTGGAGCTGGCGCCGGCGGGGGCGCTGGTGGAAGAGGCCCGAGCCTGGCTGGTGGCGCATCCCGAAAATACGGAGAAGAAACGTGAACGGAATTGACCGTTTCTGGCGAGTGGGGTTGGCGCTGGCTCTGTTTGGCCTGGCCGGCTGCGGTTCCGACGGCGAACGGCGGACCCGCTCCCCGGGGCGGGACGATAGCCCGCAGAACTCCACCCGGGCCGATAGCGCCCGCCAGACCTCCGCCCGGCAGGCCGAGGCCCAATCCCGGGAAACCGCCCAGCGTAATAAAAAGACCCAGCAGACCAAAAAAACCAAAGAAGAAGAGGATGAAGAGGCCGCGGCCGCCGAAGCCCCGCCCATCGACCGCGGCAAACTCAAAAACGGCGCGGCGGCGGCGGAAAATGCCGAAGGCATTACGGCCCTGCAAAAGGAGAATTACCCGCTGGCGGCCCAGCATTTCCAGAAGGCCGTGGTGCTCAATCCCGCCGAGGGCCTTTATCGGAACAATCTAGGGCGCACGCTCTGCCTAGCCGGCGATTACGGCCGGGCTCTGGGGGTACTGCTGGACGCCCAGGAGATCGCCCCGGGCGACGCGCGGATCAAGGCCAACCTGGCCGATGTCTTTCGGCGGTTGGGCCGGCCGGAGGAGGGGATCCGCTATTATCGTGAAGCCATCCGCTTGGATCCGAATTTTACCGAGGCCCACTATGAATTGGGCGACCTCTACCTCAAGCTGGGGCGGTATGACAGCGCAGAGCTGAGGTTGCGCCAAGCCCTGAAGCTTGACCCCAAGCATGATCAAGCCACCCTGGCATTGGTCATCCTCTACCATTTGACCAAGCGTGACGAATTGGCCTGGCGGGGGGTTTTGGACCTCGAAGGGCGGGGGTTCAAGGTCCAGTCGGATCTGCGCCGGGCCATCATCGCCCGTCTGCCCAATCCGCTGGCAGAATCAGCCGCTCCGACTTCCAAGCCGTAATACAGATCCGAGCCAATCGCGATCAATTAAGGGGTCAAGCTTCATTTGCATGAGGCTTCTCGGACCACGCCAAAAATTCTCCCAGTTCAATAATTCATGAATGCTAGTGTGGGAATTTCACCGGACAGATAATCATATCTGTTGGGTGTGATAATTGAAGTCGCTCCAAATCTACTAGGGTAGCTTCATATTTCCCCCTGTTTCCTTTTCTCTTGCCAAGGCCACATTTTCGCCTAAATCAATCATGTTCAGAGATGATTGCGGCCCAAGTGCTCAGATTACTGTACGCATGAAGGATCAGGCCCAAAAAAATTTAAGTATTAGTTAATGTGCTCGCAACGCCTTTATTTTAAAGAAATTAATATTGTTTGAAACGATATTGGCGGCGGTAAAAAGGCGAATAGAGAGTTGACAAGCCGACATTTAGGAAATAGTATTATTTGAAAATAGAACTCTGAGTTGGTATTTGAGAGCACAAAAGAATGTCTGCAAAAAACATTAAAGCCTTAAATATAAAAGATATAGCGTCTTCTCAGAGTGGGTATTTCACGGCTCAGCAGGCCGGTCAGGTCGGGTATTCATTTACCAACCTGACATATATCGCCAATCACGAAGGCTGGCTTAAAATCGACCGCGGATTATACCGCTTACCCGGTTTTCCAGACACCTTTATAGCCAAGTGTTATCGTTGGTATTTGTGGAGCCGCGATCAAAAAGGCGAGCCACAAGCGATTATCAGTCACCTCAGCGCGTTACGGTGCCATGAATTGATCGATTCCGATCCTGCGCAGATCGATATGATTGTTCCTCCGGGGTTTCGCAAACGGCTGGTCTCCGGTGTATTGATTCGCCAAACGGAATCCGTGGCGGAAGAAGAGATAACGGTCGTAAGCGGGCTCCGGGTGATTGCGCCCGCTCGGGCTGTGGTCGAATCCGCGGCCGATTTGTTGCGGCTGGGACACTATGAGCAGACTTTGGCGCGCACCGGGTTTTTAGGTGCCAGCGCCAAATGGCCGGCGGCCCCGGCTGCGACGGAAAACCATTCAGAATCGGCGATGCCGGCGAGCGATGATAAGGCGGATGAGGGGGCTATCAGTCTCGGGGAGAAAGCACAGATGGCGGATAGGCAGGCGATAGGGGCGGAGGCAGGGTCCCAGGCGGGCGGGCGCAGTTGGTTCGCCGCGGCGAGGACCGACAATCGGGTTGAGACAGGGCAGCGCCGGTATCGGGGGCAGGCGGCGTTTACGCTGGTCGAGTTGTTGGTGGTGACGGCCATTATCTCGGTCCTGGCGGCCATGCTCCTGCCGGCATTGGAAAAGGCCACCCGGCAAGCGCGCAAGATCGCCTGCGTCAGCAACCTCAAACAGTTGGGCGTCGCCTGCGAGCAATATTTCAACGATTATTCCGAATACTTCTATGCCGACGGCGATTCGGGGCAATGGAACCGGGGGCGCTGGTGGCAGGAGAAGCAGCTTTACCGCTATTTCGACCTGGCTGCGCCGATCATCACTTCCGACAAGTCCAAGTATTTGCCCAACGGCCAGGCCTTTCTCTGTCCGGCCGCGCAAACCCTCTCGACCTCCTCCCAGTTCGGCTACAACGTCATGACTTTTGCCATGAGCAAGAATAACCGGCGGCAGATGCGCAGTCCGTCTCAGGTCTTCCTCTGGGCCGACCGGGATGGAGCCAGCAATGATTGCGAGATCGGGTATTGGTCGTTCCAGGCCGGACATCCCGAATGGGACAACTATCACGCGCGGCACGAGGGCTGGGCCAATCTGCTGCGCATGGACGTTCACGTCGATTCCTCGCAGCAGATCACGCCGCTGCCGCGGGAATGGGGTTATTGAGCGGACGATATGGATTCGCCGGCGGCCGGTTCGGTGCCGTCAGGCCGGGGAGGGCAGCCATGGGCAGGCGGTTGGCGGCGGCGCTAATGTTGGGTGCGGTATTGCTGGGCGGACGGCCGGTAACGGGTGCCGAGGGGGCGGCGGACGCCGCCTGGGCGATCCGCAACGGGGCGATGACTGAAGGCGGCGCTCAGCCGGAGGCCTGGCAATTAACCGGAACGGGTGAATTGGGCCGCGACCCGGCCACGTTCAAGGCCGGGCCGGCGGCTTTGTGTGTTTCGGTCAGTGCCGGGAAAAAAGCCACGGCTTACCAGGACCATCCGATTCCGGCCAGCCGCCAGCTCCGGGTGAGCGGCTGGGTGCGCAGCGAGGGGCAGGTGAAGGTCAATGCGGCGGTGCAGACGTTTGACGCCAAGCTGACCAAGAACGAATTCAAGCAATTGAAATATATTCAGAACGCCACAGACTGGATCCCCTTCGAATCGCTTTTGACCTTGCCGGAATGGGTCGCGAGTTTTCGGGTTTTGCTGCTGGTCGAGGGTGAAGGCCGGGCCTGGCTGGACGAAGTGGAGGTGTTCGATCAGCCGCGCGCGCCCCGGCCCCTGCCGCAGCCCGGCGAGCCGGTTCCGTTCGAGCCGGTCCCGCCCGGCAAACCGGACGAGCCGGCCTGGGGCTACTGGCCCAAGGCACCGAAGGCCTGGCCCCCCCGCCATCAGGAATTCCTCAAGCGCACCGCCCAGGGCGGAATCGACATCGTCTTCTATGGCGATTCGATCACCGACGGCTTCGACAATCCTGGAGCCGGCCGGGCGGTGTGGGACCAGTACTATGCCCCGCTCAAGGCCGTGGACTATGGCATCGGCGGCGACACCACCCGCCAATTGCTTTATCGGATCGCGCATGGCGAACTCGACGGGGTTAGCCCGCGCCTGATCGTACTGATGATCGGGACGAACAATCTCTACAACGACAACAACGGTGGGACCGAGGCTGAGATCGCCCAAGGGGTGGGCGCGGTGGTCAAACTGCTTAAGGCCAAGGCCCCGCAGGCGAAGATTCTGCTCTTGGGCGTGCTGCCCCGGCAGAATGAGTTTTTCTGCGGCCGGATTAAGAAGCTGAACGAGCTGATCAAGGCCGAGGACGACGGGCGGACGGTCCGGTTTCTCGACATGGGACCGGCCTTTGAGAAAAACTTTGGCCAGGTCAAGCCGGAGCTGTTCATCGCCGATCAGTTGCACCTGAACGAGGCGGGTTACCGGGTCTGGGCTCAGACCATGCAGCCGCTGTTTGACGAATTGCGGGGAGGGGGCCAACCATGAGGACGGGCGGGCGACGTTTTACGCTGGTCGAACTGCTGGTGGTGATCAGCATCATCACCTTGCTGGCCGGGATGCTGCTGCCGGCGCTGGAGAAGGCGGTCAAATACGCCTACGCGACGGCCTGCCTGAACAATCTAAAGCAGTTCGGTTTCGCCTTTAGCGAATATGCCGACGCCAGCGGCTATTACCCCAGCCGTTATTGGAACGTTCTGCTGAATCCTTATATCAGTCCTGACGGGCGGATCGGCTGGACCTCCGGCGGGGGCGTGAAAATGGCGGTCGGCCTCTGCCCCAACGTACCGCGGGTCAACGGCAGCAGCCAGCCGATCAACGCCAGCTACGCCTACACCGGGGTCTGGTGGAACACCAGCGGCGCGCATTATTTCTTCGCCCAGCACGCCCAGCCCGATCGATGCGTGCGGCCGGCCCAGGTCACGCGGCCGACCGGCACCTGCCTGCTGAGCGAGAACTGGCTAAATTCGGGCAACAACTACTGGGGCGGGAGCATGCTTAGCGATCAATCCTGCCGGGCGGTCCACAATCAGGGCGGCAACCTGCTGTTCGTCGATCAGCACGTGCGCTGGGTCAACCTGCTGGCCACGACCGCCTACGCCAACGTGCAATGGTACATGGATCCGGTCTATGTCTTTAGCAAGACCGAAACGACCACGAGATTTTGATTATTCCGCCGGGGGCGGCTCACGACAGTCTGGAGGAGACGAACATGAAGCGTACGCTTTGGCTGCAAGTGGTGCTGGGAACGGTTTGGACGCTAGCGGCCCGGGGCGGGGAGGCCTTGCTGACCGACGCTTATTTTCCGCAGAGCGGCGACGTCCGTCCGCCCCTGCGCGTTGAGCCCGATCCGCGGATCACGGTCGACGCCGACGGCAACTACTGTCTGGACGGCAAACCGCGTTTCCTGGTCGGCCCCCAATTCGCCAATACCATGAAGCGCAGCATCGCCCCCACCGAAGGCTATGACCCGTCGCTCAAGTGGATTTACGAAGAGCCGATGAACCACGAGGCCGCCCAGCGTCTGGGCTTCGACACGGCCGGCTACTTCACCTCCGAGGTCTGGATCAAGGAGAAGTACGTCCCGGATTACGTCAGCTTTCATAACAATCCCGAGGAAACCGCCTTCCTGACCGGCATCATCCAGGGCCTGCACCTGCCGTTGTACGTGGACTTCACCTGCGCCGGCTGGGCCCACGGCAAGCTGGCCACCTCGGACAAGTATAAGGCGCTGATCGGGACCGAGGCCCTCAACGCCGGCGGCGCTTTCGGCGAGCGCAACCACTGGGTGCCCTACAGCGTAACGCATCCGACCGGGCGCAAGCTTTATGCGGACATGTGGGAGTTCGGCACGCGCCGGCTCAAGGCGGACGGCGGCCAGGCCCTCTTTTACGAGCTGTTCAACGAGCCGGCCTATAACGACCCCAGCCCCTACAACCGCGGCCTGTTTGCCCAATATCTGGAACGCAAGTACGGCGAGACGGCCAAAATGAACGCCGTCTGGCGGGCGGATTATCCTTCTTTCGCCGCCGCGGCGCAGTTTAAGCGCGAGGCTGAAAATCCGGGCCTGTACGTCGATTGGGCCAAGTTCATGGAGGATAGCTTCACCGACGTCTGCAAGCTGGGGGTGGAGACGATCAAGCAGGTGGACCCGGCGGCCCGCTGCTGCGTGCAGGTGATGGGCATGGACCTGTACCGCGCCCTGCCCAAGAGCAACGTCAATCTTTACAAGCTGGCGCCCTATCTGGAGACCATGTCCACCTGCACCGGCGGCGGCATCCGCGGCCTGGAGGGCGGCCTGGTTGCGCCGCCGGCGCACGCCGTCGAGGCGACCTCGCTTAGCAACGATCTGACCGAGGGCATTCTCACCCGGCACTTCTACCGCGCCATTTCGGCCGGCAAGCCGATCCACGACGGCGAGGCCTATGCGGCCAAGAACCTGGCCTCGATCACCAACATGCTCTGGCTTCAACTCATGCGCGGCGGCAATGCGGCCTACCTTTTCGTCTGGAGCAAGCGCGCCTGGGATCAGGATTGGAAACCGAGCGGCTCGGCCGAAGGCGGGCGGCGGGTGGCCGAGAAATTCCCCTGGCTGTTCCTGAATCCCTGGGCCAAGCCGACCGAGATGCTGACCGGCGCTTACCGGTTCAAGGAGGATCTGTATAAAGTCGACGACCTGTTCGTGCCCCGCAATCACAACGTCGCGCGCGAGGTGGCGGTGCTGGTCTCCTATCCCACCGAGCGCTACGCGCCCGCGGTCGGCTCGTTGTTGCAGAACGAGGTGCGGACCTACGCCGGCGCGCTGGAATTCGCCCACTATCCGCAGGACGTGATCCTGGAGGAGCAGCTGGCCGAGGGGCGGCAGAAGAATTACCGGGTCATCGTGGCCGCCGGCGTGCACAACATCTATCCCGACACGGTCAAATATCTGCGCGAATTCGTGGAGCAGGGGGGCACCCTCATCACCGGCCTGGAACCCCTGCCGGAGGATGAGTACGGCAACCCCGTCGACTGGGGCGGACTCCTCGATCTGAAACTGGGCGAGGCCAAGCCGGCTGAAGCCGGCGCGCTCACCCTCACGCTGCCTCAGCCGGCCTGGCTGCCGGGCGAGTTGACCGCCCGGCCGTACCGGCCCTTTTCGGCCGGACCGGGCTGGGAGGCGGTGGGCAGCCTGGGCGACCAGCCGGTGCTGGTCCGCAAGGCGGTCGGCGGCGGGCAGGTCTACTATCTGGGCGCCTACCTGCCGCAGTACGCCCTGGCCGGAGTGTTGGGGGCGGTGCTGGACTCGGCGGGCGTGGCCCGTTACTGCGATCTGCGCGACGCCGAACATAACGAATTGGCCGTCAACGTCGAGGTCCACAAGGCCGTGCGCGAGGGACGGACCGGCTATTTCTTCTTCAATTTCGATCAGTATCCCAAGGTAGTCCGCCTGGCTTGTGCCGAACTGGCTGCCGGCGGAGCGGCCGTCGAGCCGCTCACCCGCCGCCGGCTGGAGGTGAAGGACGGCGCGGCCCTCCTGGTCCTGCCGCCGGCGGGGCCGGCGATAGTGGTCTGCGGCGCCGAGGCTGAACTCAGCCGGTACGGCCAGACTACGGTGCTGGACGAAGCGGCCGCGCGGGCGTTGGCGGCGGAGCTGGCCCGCAACCTGCCCAAAAAGGAAGTCGCCGGTGAAGCCGACTTCCCGATCGACGCCTCGCGAGCCCGGGCCTTGGATCTGCGTCCCTACTGCAATCGTAGCTTTGTCGACAAAGTGGCCGGCGACGGGGTGGGCGGCTGGACCGACCAGGGGGCGCAAAACAGCCTGCAAAACGTGCCCGGCGGGCGGCAGGTCTTCCTGGGCGTACCGTTCGACCTGATCCGCTTCGACGAGAATGCCGACCGGACCTGCATTGCGCTACGCTCCCAGAACATGCCCAGCGGGCTGGACAAGGTCGAGGGCGTGCCGGTGGGGCAGAAGGCCAAGGCCTTGTATTTCCTGCACGCCACGGCCTGGTCCGCGCGGGGGACCGAGGCGCTGCGGTATGTGATCCATTACGCCGACGGCACCACGGCCGAGGCGCCCATCCGCTGCGGCTTCGAGGTGGGCGAGTGGTGGTTGCACGGGGCGCTGAAGGAGGAGATGGTCGCCCGGATGGCCTGGAAAAACTCCGACAATCGCGGCTTTTTCGCCTACCGCTGGGAGAATCCCCAACCGGAGAAGACGATCGATTCGCTGGACATCGTCTCGGCCAATGCGGGGCCCATTCCCCTGGTGATCGCCATCACGGTCGAGGAGCCGGGCAAGATGCAGGCGGCGGTCGAGCGCGTACCGCTGTTCTCGGACGCGCTGCCGGCCGGCTGGCAGGCCCGGGGCTGGAGTGAGGTCAAGTGGCTGCCGCAGCCGGAAGCGGGGGGCTTCCGGCTACAGGTCGGCAAAGAGGTCAAGGATTGGGGCGGAGTGGGCCTGGCCGCCGCCGACGCCGGGGCGGTGACCTTTCCCGTCTCGTCCGAGATGCGGGCCAATGGGTATCTGACCTTTCTGGCCAACGGTTCGGCCGACGAGTGGGGGCATCACGCCGGCGGGCAGACGCTACAAATCAGCCTGGGCGGGTTGGGAAACGGGGATAAGCGGCCGCACGGCGGTTATGTCCATGCCCGCGCGGTGGACGGCGACCCGGCCACCTGGGAGAAAATCGCCGTCCCGCTGGCCCGGCTCATTCCGCCGGATTCTTTCACGGAAATTGCCGCCATCAGCTTGCAGTATTGCGGCACGGCGCCAGTGGCGGGGATTGCGGTGCGGAATTTCGCCTTGGAAAGGTATTGAAGTGCGGGCCCACACGCTATAGGTTCTGTCTGAAAACAAGGCGGAGGGGGGCTGGTCTGAAAAGAAGAGCGCATTTCGGTTGTTAGGTTGGCCTTGTTTTCAGACGAACACCATAGACCCTTCTTTTCAGACACAGCCTAAACGCTTCGCGTATCCGGCACGTTCAGATGGGCGAGTCGCACGCAGGGGGCAGGCGTTGAGTCTGTCCATCTGAACGCTCGAAACGGCGAAGCCGGTGAGAGTTTTTTG
>CAYMGG010000226.1:5114-9809 GCA_964389915.1 uncultured Planctomycetaceae bacterium | reverse complement strand
GGGCGAGCACGAAGCGCGACAGGGTCAGCCCATTGGCGAAATTCCACAAAGCCCGCGGCAACATAATAACTCCCGAGAACTTGCTCGATCAATCCGATCGATTATGCCGGTTGCTGCTGCGTTTGGCAATGGAGCGCGCCGCCGCCGCAGAGAATGTCCAGCGAATGCAGGCCGATTATTTCCCGCTGCGGGAAGAGCTCGGCCAGAATGCCCAGGGCTATCCGGTCCTCCGGCGCGTTGAAGGTGGGCACCAGGACCGCATCGTTGACGATCAGAAAATTGGCGTAGCTGGCCGTCAGCCGGATGTCGCCGAAATATTTGGGCTCGGGCATGGGCAATGCCGCCAAACGCGGCCGGCGGCCGTCGGCCAGCCGGGCGCTCTGCAAAATCTCCCAATTTTCCTCCAGCGCGCGGTGGTCGTCATGACGGGAATGCGCTCGGCAGGCGACCAGGCAATCTTCGGCCACGAACCGGCAGACGTCGTCCACATGGCCGTGCGTATCGTCGCTGGCCAGGCCGTTCTTGAGCCAGATCACCCGCTCCACGCCCAGATAGTCGCGCATGACGGCCTCGACCTGAGTCCGGTCCGCGCCGGGATTGCGGACCTGGGTGACCTGGTCGAGCAGGCATTCTTCGGTGACCACGGCCGTCCCCTGCCCGTCCACATCGACCGCTCCGCCTTCGAGCACGAAGAGCCGGTGGCCCTGGCGGGCCTCGAACAGCGGCATTACCAGCGCCCGGCCGACCAAGGGCGGAATCTCCCGGTCGCGCTTGTGCCCGGTGAAGCGGGCCCACCCGGTGAAGCCGAAGCGGATCGCGGCCACGGCTCCGCGCGGTCCGGGCTTTTTGACGAAGATCGGCCCGCTGTCGCGCAACCAGGTACGGTCGGTGCGGAAATGGTGAAAATGGATGCGCCCCAGTTCGGCCCGGGCATAGTTCAGGTCTTCGCGGGCGGCGGCCTCGCTCTTGGCGTCGGGCACGAGCAGGTGCAGGGTCTCGCGGCGGGAGATGGCCCGGGCCAGCTCACAGAAGGCCCAGCGCACGGCCGTTTTCTTGCCTTCCCAGTCCTGCCGGTTGTGGGGCCAGGCGGCCCAGACCGCCGTCTGCTTGGCCCACTCGGCGGGCTGGCGATAGCCCAGGGCGGCCGGAGTCTTCGCCGGAGGGGACGCGGATTTTTTCACCCCTGCCCCTCCGCTGCCGGCGGCAGGTCGCCAAACCGCTTGGTCAAGCCGCCGTAGACATCGATCCGGCGGTCGCGCAGGAAGGGCCAGCGGCGACGGACCTCTTCGCCGCGGCCGGGTTCGATTTCGCCGATCAGGATTTCTTCGTTCTGGTCGCCGGCTTGGGCTTGGACCAGGCCGAACGGATCGCAGAAGAAGGAGTTGCCCCAGAAATCCGTGGCCGGGCCGTCGGCATCGTCGCCTTCGCGCCCGATACGGTTGACGGCCGCCACATACACCCCGTTGGCGATGGCGTGGGCGCGCTGCATGGTGCGCCAGGCGTCGAGTTCGGCCTCGCCGCGCACGTCCCGGTCGGCCGGGTCCCAGCCGATGGCCGTGGGATAGAAGATCAGGTCCGCACCGGCCAGGGCGGTCAGCCGCGCGGCCTCCGGATACCACTGGTCCCAGCAGACCAGCACGCCGATCCGCCCGAAGGGGGTGGGGAAGACCTTCACCCCCAGATCGCCGGGCGTGAAATAATACTTTTCATAATAGCCCGGATCGTCGGGAATGTGCAGCTTGCGATAGACGCCGAGCAATTTGCCGTCCGGACCGAAAACGGCGGCGGTATTGTGATATAGGCCGGGAGCGCGCTTTTCATAAAGCGAGGCCACCACCACCGCTTCGGCCTTGGCCGCGGCGGCCGAAAGGCGGTCGGTGGTCGCGCCGGGAATCGGCTCGGCCAGGTCGAAATAGTCGAGGGTCTCGCGGCGGCAGAAATAGCGTGTCCGGAAGAGCTCGGGCAGGCAGATGACGCGCGCCCCGCGTCCGGCCGCGTCGGCGATGAACTGCTCGGCGCGCCGCAGATTCTCCTCCGGCTCGGGGCTCATGCGCATCTGGATCAGGCCGACTTTGAACTTGGCTGTCTGCATGTCGTCTCCTTACCGAACTTAATTGCGGCGGGCATCATATATAAAATTTGGGGCAAAGCCAAGTTTTACCTCCGCTAGATTAGGTTCTATCCGCAACGCCGGGCGGCCACTGGCCTTTTCTCCGGTCGGCTGGATATTTGGGCGTCACACGGGTTGCGGTTGACGTATAACGGAAAAATGGGTTTAATAAGAATTAATCGGGTGTAAAATAACGTTGTTAGATTCTCTGCCGACGATCAATCGGGCGGGGTGGCAAGGCTGTTGCCGGGCACGGCGTTTGTTTCCGCGGCGGATGGTGAAACATGGATATCATCGACGTCAATGATCTTGCGCCGCTCGAAAAGCTCCCGACCGCGATCTATGATCTGGCCTCGGGAACGCGCCTTTGCATGACCGGTTCGCGCCTGACCACCGAGATGATCGCCGAGATGCGCGCGTCCGGCATCCGCAAGCTGGCCCGCCCCGCGCACGGCGAAACCGCCCAGAACATCATCCGGCAGATCAACTTCCGCGAAGTGCCGCTCTCCGACATTCCCGTCGGCCAGACCGTGGCCTTCGATGTCTATACCCCCGACGCCCAATTGCTGATTGCCAGCGGAACGCGGTTGACCGATCAGGTTGTCCTCCGGCTGCGCAAGCGCCACATCTCCAGCGTGCTGGTGGCCCGGGACATCGATGCGGAGAGCCGGGAGCGCGCCAAAAACGCCCAGCTAAAACTGGGCGAGATCCAGAACCGGCTCGATGCCGGATTCAACTATGTGCCCAAAAACCCCGTGGCCGATCCCAAAGCCCTGACTCCGCACCGGTTGCGCCTGATCACCGAAGAGTTGGAGGTCGGCGGCCGGTTGCAGGTCAAGACCGAGCCGGAAGAGGCCTTGGCCAAGCAAATCCATGAAGTCGACAATCTTGAAGCCCGCCCCGAGAGCGCCAAAAATCGCTACGTCGAACTGTATAAAAAACTGATCGAGGACACGACCAAGATTTTCGAACATCTGGCGCGCTCGCAATCGATCAACGGCGACATGGTTGGCGGCATCGCCAGTTATCTGGTCAAAGCCCTGGTCGAAGACCGACAACTGCTTTTGAACACGCTCTACCTGCCGGTCGGTGACGTCGATTACCTGGCCCAGCATTCGGTCAACATGGCCATTCTGGCCGTCAACGTGGCGGCCGCGGGCGGCTACTCTTTCGAACAGGTGATGGAGGTCGGCTTCTCGGCCCTGCTGGTGGACGTCGGCATGCTCAAGGTGCCCGAAGCCATCCGCTTCAAGAAGGGGCCGCTCAACAGCCAGGAGCAGCTCGAGGTCATGCGCCATACGCTATACGGCATCGACCTGCTCCAGAACGTGCGCCAGCTGCCGGCCGCCGCGCCGATCGTCGCCTTCCAGGCCCACGAGCGCATCGACGGCTCGGGCTATCCGCACGCCAAGAAACGCTACGGCATCCACGACTATGCCAAATTGGTGGCGGTCGCCGACGTCTACGACGCCCAGGTCGGGCTGCGGCCGTATCGGCAGGAGTCGCGCCTGCCCTATCTGGCGGTGGAAGAAGTGCTGAAGATGAGCGCGGCCAAAAAGCTGGATGCGATCTTCACCCGGTCGCTGCTCACCGTCACCTCACTCTTCCCCGTCGGCAGCTGGGTTCAGCTTAACACCGGCGAGATCGCCAAGGTGATCGCCGCCCACCGCACCCAGTTCACCCGGCCGACCGTGGCGGTGCTGCTGGACGAGAACCGCCGCCCCTGCCCTGCCCGGCGTATCGACCTCTCGGCCATCGAGGGGTTTGAGGTCGTCTCGGCCGTCCACCACCGGCATGAGGATCCGATGGCCGGATTCTGACTCCAGCGGCTGTCGATCGTGGCCAGGAAATTACTGCCTGGCAAAGCAACGGCGGTTTATGTCACGGACAGTTGAAAAATAATGAGATTTTGGTATTATCGCCAAGCGGTTTGATCGCTGGTCTGGTTTTTTACGGGATAGGCTCATGGCGTATCCGTTTAGTTTTTTAAAGGCCGGTTCGAAGATTAGAAATTTTGTTTCGGCTTCGATTCTAATGACGGTTCTGGTGGGGGCCGCATATTTATCATCTGCCTCCTCGCAACAGAGTCGCTGGGTTTACGTGTGGCAGTATTATGTGTTGCACCGGATATACATAATTATGCCTCCAGCCGAATATTCTGGCCTTTGGCGTACCTGGTGGGCAAATGGCCAAAAACGCCTAGAAGCACATTTCCAAAACGGCCTTTTGCACGGCAATGTCACGCTTTGGGATTCAGACGGCCGCCTACAAGAAACGACTGATTATGATCACGGCCGGCAGAGTTCTTAATTAAGAAGATTTTAAACACGCAGCGAAACAAGGAAAAACCATGGATTTTGAAACCGTCATCGGTCTGGAAGTGCACGTCCAGCTCCAGACCGCCACCAAGCTCTTCTGCGGCTGCCCCAACCGCTTTACCCACGAGCAGAACCGCCACGTCTGCCCCGTCTGCCTGGGGCTGCCCGGATCGCTCCCGGTGCTCAACCGCGCCGCCTTCGAGTTGGGCGTGCGCGCGGCGCTGGCCCTGAACTGCGAGATTCCGGACTTCACCAAGTTCGACCGCA
>CAYMGG010000226.1:0-5104 GCA_964389915.1 uncultured Planctomycetaceae bacterium | reverse complement strand
ATTACTATTATCCCGACCTGCCCAAAAATTATCAGATCAGCCAGTACGATCTGCCCTTCTCCAAAAACGGGCATCTGGACATTCAGACCGAAAACGGCGAAAAGCGCATCGGCATTACCCGCGTGCATCTGGAGGAGGACGCCGGCAAATTGCTCCATGGCGCCGGCGGCTCGTCCGTGGACTTGAACCGCACCGGCACGCCCCTGGCCGAGATCGTCTCCGAACCGGATCTGCGCACCCCGGCCGAGGCCCGGGCCTATCTGGAGCTGCTGCGCCTAACCCTGCTGTATTTGGGGGTATCCGACTGCAATATGGAGGAAGGTTCGCTGCGCTGCGACGCCAACATCTCGGTCCGCCTAAAGGGCGAAACCAAGCTGGGCGTCAAGAACGAGATCAAGAACATGAACTCCTTCCGCGGGGCCGAGGCGGCCTTGGGCCTGGTCGAGCGCGAACTACAGGCCAGCCTGGAGGCGGGCGAAAAAATCCAGCAGGTCACCTGGGGCTACTCGGTCGAGCAGAACCGCATCTTCAAGATGCGGACCAAGGAGGAGGCCAACGACTATCGCTACTTCCCCGATCCCGACCTGCCGCCCGTGAGCGTGGAGCGCACCTGGGTCGAAAAACTGCGCTCCGCACAGCCGGAGCTACCGCGCGCCAAGGAAGCCCGTTTCCGCACAGAGCTCAGCCTCTCGCCCGAAGACGCCGGCCAGTTGGTGCAGGAGCCGCGCCTGGCGAATTATTTCGAATCGTTGGTCCAGGCCGGCGCGCCCGGCAAGGAGGCGGCCAACTGGACGCTCAACGAGGTCGGCAAGGCCATGGATTTCAAGTCCGAGGCCGAATTCGGCGTCGCGCCCGCGGCCCTGGTCGAACTGATCGCCCTGACCGCCGAACGGACCATCAACATGCCCACCGCCCGGACCATCTTCGGTCGCCTGGCGGAGGGCGAAGCCAGCTCACCGCGTGAGATCGTCGCCCGCGAAGGCCTGGCCCAGGTGTCGGACACCGGCCCGCTCAAGGCCGCGCTGGAGGCGGCAGTCGCCGAAAACCCGCAGGCCGCCGCCGACATCGCCGCCGGCAAGCCGGCCACGGCCATGTTCTTTGTCGGCAAGGTGATGCAGGCCATGAAGGGCCAGGCCGACCCGGCCGCCGTCGCGGGCGTGATCGCCGAGCGCTTCGGGATCGATCCGGCCCTGCTGCAAAAGAAGAAAAAGAAGTAGCCGCGTGCGCATCGTCCATCTGAGTTCGGTGCATCATTGGCGCGACACGCGCATCTTCGTCAAGATGTGTCGGCTGCTGGCCGCGGCGGGGCATGAGGTCACGCTCCTGACCGCGGTGGCCGAGCCGCCGCCGGCCGAGTTCGTCGACGGAGTTCGGCTCATCAACCTGCCGGCCCCGTCCGACCGCTTGCGCCGGGCCTGGAAGACCGGGCCGAAGCTGCTCGCCAAGGCGGCCGAGTTGTCGGCCGATCTTTATCATTTCCATGATCCCGAATTTTTGCGTTTGGCGCCAGCTTTTCAGCGGCGCGTCGGCCGGCCCGTCATTTACGACGCCCACGAGGACGTGCGGGAACAGATTCTGTACAAAACCTGGCTGCCCCGCCCGTTGCGCCGGATCGTGGCCGGCCTCTGCGGCTGGATCGAAGATCGGACGGTGGCAAAACTGGCCGGGGTGATTACGGCCACGCCGACCATCGCCAAACGTTTCTGCGCCCATCCGCGTTTGGCCGTGGTGCACAATTTTCCCCTGCGGGACGAATTGGCGACGGCGGAACGAAGCGGCGGCCCGACCCGGCGACGCTTCGCCTATGTCGGAGCGCTCTCCGAGGTCCGGGGCGTCACGGACATGATCTCCGCCCTGCCCCTGGTCGGCAGCGACGCCCGCCTGGCCCTGGGCGGCCCCTGGCAACCGGTCGCGTTACGCGAACAGTGCCAGAAGTTGGCCGGCTGGCCGCAGGTCGATGACCTGGGCTTTTTGAACCGGGATCAGGTGCGCGAGTTGTTGGCCGAGTCCGCCGCCGGCTTGGCCGTACTCCGCCCGACCGGGAATTACGTCAACGCCTATGCGGTCAAAATGTTCGAGTATATGGCCGCCAGTCTGCCGGTGGTGGTGAGCGATTTTTCCCTCTGGCGGCAGATCGTCGCCGAGGCCGATTGCGGCCTGACCGTGCCGCCCCAAGATCCGTCCAAGCTGGCCGGCGCGCTGCGGTTTATTCTCGATCATCCGCAGGACGCCGCCCGCTGGGGCCAGAACGGCCGTCGGGCGGTCGAAGAAAAATATAACTTCGAGGCGGAGTTCGCCAAATTGCAATCTTTCTACCGCCTGGTGGTCGCGGCTGGGGAAAAGCAAAACCATGCCTGAATCCGGCCCCTCGACCACCGACCTCAAGGCTCCGGCTCAGCCGCCGCGCTTGGCACTGTTCGTCAAACGCGCAATAGACCTATTACTGGCTGGCGGCGGTCTGCTCCTGCTCTGGCCGATTCTGTTCGTGTGCGCTCTGGCGGTGCGCCGGCAAATGGGGGCCCCGGTTTTTTTCCGGCAGATCCGCCCCGGGCGCTACGGCCGGCCGTTCACTTTGCTTAAGCTGCGGACCATGAACCAGGCGGTCGACGCCGCCGACCGGCCGCTGGCCGATGCCGAAAGACTGACCCCGTTGGGGCGCTGGCTGCGCCGGACCAGCCTGGACGAGCTGCCGCAGCTCTGGAACATTGTCCGCGGGGAGATGTCCCTGGTGGGGCCGCGGCCGCTGCTTCTGGAGTATTTGCCGCTGTATTCGCCCGAGCAAATGCGCCGGCATGCCATGCCTCCTGGCCTGACCGGTTGGGCCCAGATCAACGGCCGCAACGCCCTCGACTGGCCGGAGCGGCTGGCGTTGGACGTCTGGTACGTCGATAATTGGTCCTTGGGGCTTGACGTCCGCATACTTTTCCATACGTTTTGGAAGGTTTTGCGTCGTGAGGGGATCAATGCTCCCGGGCGGGCGACGGTCGAGCCCTTTAGGGGGAATCCGTCCGCGAGCCAAAAAGCGCCATAGACACCGCAGCCGCGAGGACGTTCCATGCCGCACAAGCGTTTCGTGGTCGAAGGCCGCCAGGCGATTCTGCACACGCCGGGCGAAATCTGCACTTCGGTGCGCGAGTTGTTGCAGAGCGCCACCTTCAGCGAGGTGGTGCGCCGGTACTGGCTAAAACTACGCCGGGCGGAGGTCCGGCTCTGCCGGCCCTTCCAGCAAGGCGCGGGTCAGAACGACACCGCCACCTGGGTCATCAGCCTGCTAAAAAGCCTGGCCGGCCTGCCGCTGGAAGAGGTCGCCCAGATCCTGCCCGGCGCCGAGGTCTTTCTTCCGTCCGCCGCCCGGCGCGAACTGCACGACTTCGTCGAAGGGCTGTACAACTACTGGCGCAGCTTCGACCGGTTCATGGTTCTGCATTCCGAACCGGGCCCGAGCAGTTTCGACCAGCGCCCCTACCGCTCCTTCAACGCCACCATGGAAACCCTGACCCACACGGTCCGCGCCCTCTATCGCGACCTGGCCGAGAACATCACCGGCAACCATCCGCGCGTCTACCGTCAGGTCTCGGCCGGCGTCGACGCCGGCATCATAGCCGTGTCCAAACCCGCCCCCCTGCCGGCGCCCTACGCCGAGATCCTGGGGGACGTGCCCTTCATCCGCCAGGTCATGATCCATCCCCCGTTGATGATCGATCCGCCGATGAACAAGCGGACCGGCGAGTTTCTCAAGGTGGACGACAACCCGCTGGCCGGCCTGCGCCTGAACCGCGACGAGTGGCTCTGCTACCCGGCTCTGGTCGGCCCGCTCTGCGTCTTCGTCTATTTCCACCAGCGCTTCATCGGCCTGGGCACGGCTCTGGCCAATCTCTTCGAGCTGGCCGACGACGCCCGCATCGCCGCCGGGGCCGACGCGGTCTACGCCTTCGGCGTGACCGGCGATTCGCTCAACCGTTACGGCCAACTGCCTACGGTTTTCTATGACGATCCGCGGACCAACCTGCTGGTGGCGGCCGCCCCGGGCGAAGACCGGTTCGGCTACTTCGGCTATCTGAAGAAGATGATCCTCACGCTGCACAACGCGGCGATGATGAAACGCGGCCGCATGCCCTACCATGGGGCCATGGTCAAGGTGGCCCTGACCAGCGGGCGCAGCGCCAGCATCCTGATCCTGGGCGACACGGCGGTGGGCAAGTCCGAGACGCTGGAGGCCCTGCGCCAACTCGGCCAGGAGAAGCTGCGCGAACTGACCATCATCGCCGACGACATGGGCTCGTTGGAGATTGCCGGCGACGGCAGCCTGCGCGGCTACGGCACCGAGATCGGCGCCTTCGTCCGGCTCGACGATCTGCAACAGGGCTATGCCTTCGAGCAGATGGACCGGGCCATTTTCATGAGTCCGCAGAAGATCAACTCGCGCGTGGTCCTGCCGGTGACCCGGTTGGAGGACATCCTGCAGGGCTATCCGGTGGACCTGCTGCTCTACGCCAACAATTACGAGCAGGTCGATGCGGACCATCCCGTGATCCAGCCTTTCGGCACCGCCGAATCCGCGTTGACCGTCTTCCGCGAGGGCGCGGCCATGGCCAAGGGCACGACCACGGCCACCGGCCTGGTCCACAGCTACTTCGCCAACATCTTCGGCCCGCCGCAGTACCGGGAGTTGCATGAAAAGCTGGCCGTCGAGCATTTCGCTCAGGCCTTCAAACAACGTGTTTTCGTCGGTCAGCTGCGGACGCGACTGGGGATCCCCGGCTGCGAAGCCTCCGGGCCGCAGGCCGCCGCCGAAGCGCTGCTAGCACTGATCGAACGTACGGGCAGGCTGGAAGAATGATCGGTTTGCCGCCGCCGGCTGCGGCTAATTCCTGGCCGGTCTACGCTGAGGATGAAATCGCCGCCGCCGCCGCGGTGCTGCGCTCGGGCAAGGTGAATTACTGGACCGGCGGCGAGGGGCGGGCGTTCGAAAGCGAATTTGCCGCCGCCGCCGGCTGCCCGCACGCCGTGGCCTTGGCCAACGGTACGCTGGCGCTGGAGGGCGCGCTGCTCGGTCTGGGACTGGAGGCGGGCGATGAGGTCGTGGTCACCCCGCGCAGCTTTA
>CAYMGG010000225.1:0-9837 GCA_964389915.1 uncultured Planctomycetaceae bacterium | reverse complement strand
AACTATATAAATTGAAAGGTGATACTTTTTGGGATGGTCCGGGAGCCTTTTGTAACAAGGGTGCCGGGAAAACGGTAGGGGAGCTGGGGCGAAGTCGTTAAGCGGTTATTCGAAGACCATGGCCGCGTAGGTGACGGCTTTTTGCAGCTCGGGGGTGGAGGACTGGTGGTAGCCCAGGAGTCGGCCGGGCGTGTCGGGCAGGGCGGCGTTGAGGGCGTAGATGGCCGCCCCGCCGCAGACATTGTAGCGGTTGCCGTGGCGGCGCAGGCTGTCGAGGCCCGCTTCGGCTTGGCCGGCGGCTACGGCGCTCAGATAGTGCCGGTCGGCCTCTTCGGTTTCGGCCAGCAGCTTTTCGTCCAGCGGGGTCTCCTCGTCAAAGCCGGGGCCCACGTGCGCCAGATCGGCGCTGGCCAGCAGCATAACCCGGTCCGCCCCGGCCAGCATCTCGCGCAGGGCAGTGATAAAGGCCGTCTGCTGCGGGTCGGCCAGAGGCGAGCGGCCTTCGCTTTCGGGCAAGAAGTATTCGTAGAGCGAGGCGCAGAGCACGGGTCCGATCCGGACCGCTTCGCCCCAGATGTGGCGCAGCCACACGGTCTGCAACTCCACCGAGTGCTCGCGGCGGTGGGCGAAGGCCTCGGCCGAGAAGTCCGCGTCCGGTCGGCCGGCCTGGATCAGCCGCTTGGTCAGCCAGCGGGCGTTCTTGACCATCCCCCCGGGAACGGCGAAGTCCTTGTCGCAGACGCTCAGCCGGTTCTGCAACGGGTCGTGGGCGATGCCCAGCACCACCACGGCGGCCGGCGGCCGCCGCTTGGCCAGCAGGCGATAGGCCTGGCCGTAGCCGGCCGCGCCGCGCGGATAGTCGAGGTGCGGCACGATCAGCGCTCGGGGCGCCTCCGGCCCGGCGGGGGCGGCGGGCGGTTCCTCGTCGGGCGGCGCGCCCGCTAGTATGGCGTCGAGTTCCGCGCGCAGCTTGGCCGGATCGTCGGTATAGGCCGAGCCGGCCGAGGCCGGCTCCCGGCAGGGGGCGCAGGCAAAGTCGCGCTGCTCCTGTTCCAGCACGGTGCGGTAGCGCTCGTTGTCCAGGAACAGCGCCTCGTCCAGCGCGTTGAGGATGGCCAGCAGATCCTCGCCGGTCATGGTCGCCCCGCCGGTTTCGCGGGCGTAGATGTCGCGCAGCTCCAAAATCGAAAAGCGGCCGTCGAGCAACGAGGCCAGATACATGACCGCGGGCGAGACGCCCAGTTGCGCGGGCGAGAGGCCGGTGCGGTCGTAGAGGACGAAGACCTCCTCGTCATGGTGGCGGGTGGGCAGGGCTTCGATCTCGGCGCGCAGCTTGGGCTTGGCCTCGCTCATGGCCGCCCCGGAGGTGGCGCGGGGATGAGTTCGTATTCGCGGTCGATGATTTCTTTAACGTCCCAGAAGTTGTGCACTTCGTGGTCCGGCTCGACCGTGCCGGCGGTGGCGGCGTATTTGCCGCTGCGCCGGCTGAGGATGGTGCGCATGCCGATGGCGTGGGGCACGTCGACGTCCACCTTGGGGTTGTCGCCGACGTAGATGGCCTCCTCGGGCTGGACTCCGGCCGCCCGGCAGGCGCGCAGGTAGATCTTGGGGTTGGTCTTGGCGATGCCCATGCTGTCGGTGATGAAGGTCAGGCGCGACTCGACCAGCTTGTGCAGGCCCAGGCGCACGATCTTCTCGGCCTGTTTGATCCCCAGCCCGGCGGTGACGATCCCCAGGCGCAGCCCTTGGTCGCGCAGCTGGCGGAGCACCTCCAGCGCGTCCTCGTAAGGCGCGAAGTGGCGGAACTTGGTCTGATGGTAGGCCACCATGCCGGCGGCGACGATCAGCTGGGCGGCGTTCTCGTCGTAGGCCTCGCGGGGCATGCGTTGCAGCAGCTTGTCAAAGTGGCGCTCGTAGTTGGAGCCGAACTCGGAGATGACCTCCTCGAGTTCCTGGAGGCATTCGGCCGCGCCGATGCGCAGGCCGGCCGAGAGCATGGCCTGGACCGCGTTCTCGCGGGCGACGTGGGCGAACTCGGTGGTGCTGTAGACCGTGTCGTCCACGTCGAAGAAGAGGGCTTTGAGCGGGCGCTTGGCCATGGCAAACCGGAAAAAGAGGACCTTGTAAATGCGGACCGGCCGCAGTCGACCCGGTCGGCCGGGTCCAGACGGTCCGGGCCTCCCCAGGCGGCCGGCTCCGGAACCAGCCCCGGATTTTCCGGGTGCGGCCGGGTTTAGCCAAGTCTTTTTTCGATTTTCTGCTTTTAGTTGCCGGTCGGGAGCGGTTTCAAAAAGACCGGGAGAACTTTAGGCAAAAAAGTTCCCCCGGAATTCGCCAGGCGGGAATGGTCTGGATTCAGGCGGCCTGGGCCAGGATTTTGGCCGGATCGATAAAATTGCCGTTCTGGCGCACGAGCGGCAGCTGCATGTCCTGCAACATCAGCTGAGCCATGGCTTCGTCGTCGGGCTGTCCCCCGGAGATGAGTTCGGCGGCCGGCCGCTCTTCATAATTGCCATTGCCGAGGCGCGTCTTGATCGCGGCGCAGAGCGGGCAGTTGGGCTGGGTCCAGATGATCGTACGTTCCATGAAGACTCTCCTTTGCGGCAATATCGACTTTACCTCTTGTGCTGCGCTTGTTCAACCCTATATTCTCGTATCGGCCGATTATTCGGCCCGAGTTTAGCCAAACCCCAATATTTAGTGGTTTTGCGTTGCGGGTTGCCGATTAGTTGTTGTTTGTCGCAGGAACTTCAGTTCAGAACAGGAGATAGAAGGGCATGGGGGAAGAGGCGATAGCCGAGCATTTCGAAGCGGCCCTGGCCCCGGTGCAGATGGTGGCCTTGGGCATAATCGTCCTCGCCGCCCACCTGGGAGGCCGGATCTGCCGGCGTCTGAAACTTTCCGAGGTCACCGGCCAGATTTTGGGCGGCGCTTTGGCCGGGCCGTATGTGCTTCATGCCTCGGGAATTCTGACCGGTTCGGGCGGGCGGTACGACGATGCCTTGCATGCCTTTCATTTCTTCATCTTCGTCTTTTTAGGCATGGTGGCTTTTGCCATCGGCGAAGAGCTGCACATCTCCCGACTGGGGCGGGTCGGGCGCAAGGCCTTGGTGATTACCTTGATCCAGGGGCTGTTGACCTGGGGGCTGATCACGGCGGGCGCGATCGGACTGGCCGGCTGCGCGCGGCTGGAGGCCATGCTTATCGCCTCCATCGGCATGGCCTCGGCGCCGGCCGTGACTTTTGTGTTGATGAATCAGTTGCGAGTCGAAGGCCGGCTGCGGCAGATGGCCGGCAGCCTGATTGTATTGGGCGACCTGTTCGGCATCCTGACCTTTTCAATCCTGTTGCAACTCTGCCGGCGGCAGCATCTGCACGAAACCGGGCTGGGCCGGGTCGCCTGGGGGGTGATCGGCGAGATCGGCTGGGCGGCGCTTTTGGGCGGGGCGGTGTTTCTGGTCCTGCGGGTGCTGGTCCGGCGGCGGGCGGCCCTGGCGCCCGAAGAGGCGGCCCTGGCCGCCGCCGACATGGACATGGACTTTTTCCACCGGATCCTGGCCGCCCATCCCTCGCCCTCGGCCGAGATCCTGCTGGTGGTGCTGGGCTCGGTCTCGATCGGCACTGGGCTGGCCTACCATTTCCATCTGCCGTTTCTGATCACCGCCATGCTGGCCGGGTTTCTGGTCGCCAATTTCCACTCGCATGCGATCTTCGATTCGCTCAAGATCGACAGCATCTCGGCGGTCTTCAATCTGGCCTTTTTCGCCCTGGTGGGGGCGTCCCTCTCCCTTTCCGACCTGCGGGCCGAACTGGGTTGGCTGATCCTGGTCTACATCCTGGCCCGGATCGTGGGCAAGCTGGCCGGAGGCTGGCTGGGGGCGCGCCTGGTGCGCGAGGACCGCAAGATCACCGCCTGCCTGCCGTTTCTGATCCTGCCGCAGGCGGGGGTGGGGGCGGTCGAGGCGGTCTACGCCAGCTCCGTGCTCAACAACCCCGGCATCAGCGGCACCGTGCTGCCGGCCATCGTGTTCTTCGAGGTGGTCGGGGTCTACATGGTCGACTGGAGCCTGCGGCGTTGGCGCAGCTGGGTGGCCGACGAGGAGCGGGTGCTGCAAGCGGCCCGCGGGCGGGGCGGGGCGGCCGAGGCGGCCGCGCGGCTTCTAAGCTATCTGGACGTCGGGCGAATCCGCCCGGGCCTGCGGGCCACGGACAAATCGGCTCTGCTGGAAGAGCTGGTCGACCTGGCGCGGGGCGAAGCCGGGCAGCACATCGATCGGGCCCAGGCCCTGCAATTGTTGATCGAACGCGAGCGCCTGGCACCGACCGGCTTCGGCCACGGGATCGCCATTCCCCACTGCCGCCTGATCGGACTGGAGAAACCGGTGCTCATCTTCGGGCGGCACCCGCAGGGCGTGGTCTTCGGTGGGGTGGACGAGGAACCGTGCGACTTGATTCTGCTGATCCTCTCTTCGGCGCGCGATCCGGGCGAACATCTGCGCCTGCTAGCCTCGGCCGCGCATGTGCTGGGCAACGATGCGCACCGGGAGAAACTGAGGAGCGGGCGGAGCAGTCAGGAGCTGCTGGAGATTATCGGACAGATCGCCAAAGGCTGAGTACATAACTTAACAGACAAGCGGGGCGCCTGTCGCTGCGTTCAAAAGATTACCCAGCTCTGCAACGTGACATTGCAGGCAAGTGTAAAAATAATTCCCTCCATCCCTTGACTTATCATATATTGAGAGTATATTTCTATAATTAGGACTGGGCTGTCTAGGCAGACAGAGCATATTTTATTTTGCCTCATAAGGACTGCCTAGTTTTTTAGCTTAGCTAACGTATTATAGCATAAGTGATTGGGAGGTTTTGAATGGCAAAAGGTTTGGGTCTGGTGGGACTGCTGGCTGCGGTGCTTCTCGCTGTCGTTGGCAGTGTTCTGGCCGAGGCGCAAAGCAGCCAAAAAGAAAATAATGGCAACGGGAGCAGCAAAAATACCCAATCTTCGGGAAAAAATTCCAACAGCGAAACGGACTACACGCCTAGTGTCAGTATCGTTTCTCCCGCCGTGCCGGTTTTGCTCAAGAGCAAAAAGCTGGCGGTTAGCGTCGACTATAGCTTCAAGCTCGACGGCAAGGATCGGAGCCTGGATGTCTTGTTGGGCGGCAGCCTGATCGACACTTACTCGGTCCCCAAGAAAACCACGGCCGATACCAAAAAATTCAATCTGGATCTGTCCGGCTTGGCCGACGGTCCGGCCGAGGTTCAGGTCATCGCCCGCCAGGGCTTTGCCGATTCCTCAAATATTGTTTCTAGCGCGCCGGCCAAGCTGGCGGTAATGGTCGACCGGACCGGGCCGAGCGTGAGCCAGCTGGCTCCGGACGGCGAGGTCGCATCCGGCAAGGACGTGGAGATTTCCGCCGCCTGGAGTGACGCCCAGGCCGGGGTGGATCTGGACGCCTGCGAGTTGACAGTCGACGGCGATAAGGTTGCCAAAAAGGCGACCCTGACCGCGAAGGGCGTCAAGTACCAGCCGGCCAAGAAGTTCTCCGCCGGCAAGCATCAGATCAAGGTTCTGGCCGTAGACCTGGCCGGCAACAAGACCACGGCCACCAGTACTTTTACCGTGGCCCTGGCCGCGCCGAGCAATACGCCGACGGTTGCCATCACCGTACCGGCCGCGCCGGTCATCACCAAGGAATCGGCCGTGGCGGTGACGGTCAGCTATGTCTTCCCGCAGGCCAGCAGCTATAACACCGTGGTCCTTTCGGTGCCCGGGCAAGCCGACCAGACCTTTGCGGTGGAGAAGAAAGTCCTGTCCGGCGAAGCTTCGTTCACGGCCGTTTTGGGACAGGCCTTGGCCGATGGGGATTTGGAGCTGACGGCCGTGGCCTACTATAAGAGCACCAAGAACGCCACCGCGGTTCCCAGTCTGCCGGCCGTCCTGCCCGTGACTCTGGACCGGACCGCGCCGGTGGTGACGGGCCAGACTCCTGCCGGGACCGGACTGCTCAGGCCGAACGAGGTCGACATTGCCGCAGAACTGGCCGACGCGACCGCCGGCGTGAACCTCGACTCCATCAAGCTTTTCCTGGACGGCGAGGACGTTACCGCCGCAGCGCAGATCGAGGCCGATCAGATCAAATACCAGCCCGCAACGCTTCTGGCCAGCGGAGTGCATCAGGTCGCCCTGACGGTTGCCGACCTGGCGGGCAATGTGACCTCGGTCGCCTGGGACTTCACGGTTCTGGCCAACGAAGCGCCGGTGGCCGACGCCTGCGTGCTGACCCCCAATCCTCAGTCCGCCAGCCCGGTCCAGCTCTCCGCTTCGCCTTCGACCGATCCGGACGACGGTCCCTATCCGCTGACCTACGAATGGGAAATCGTCTCGCAGCCGGCCGGCTCGGATATAGCCCTGGATACTAGCGACCCCATGCAGCCGGTCTTCACCCCGCTGTGCGCGGGCACCTACGTCTTCCGCCTGACCGTCTCGGACGGCTTCGACAGCTCCTCCTGCACGGTCGAGGTGGTGATCGCCCAGGCCATTCCGCTGCCCCTGGCCCCGGCTGACGGGGCGCAGATCTATGGGCTCTACGTCGACCTCCAGTGGGCGTGTGACCCCAACGTGGAAGGTTTCTACCTGCTGGTCTACGATTCGGCCGGCAAGATAGCCGCGGCAACCACCCTGGCCGGCAGCAGCCGGCGCGTCTACCTGGCCCTCCCCGGAGCTTATACCTGGAAGGTTCGGGCCTACCAGAACGGCGGGTACGGACCGTACAGCCGCCTATGCAGCTTCAGCTGCCTCTTCCCCGCTCCGACCTCGACGCAGACGCAGGTGACCAACCGGACCGTCAACTTAGCCTGGACGGCGGTGGACCAGGCGCAAAAGTACGATTATCTGATCTACCGGCAGGGGGTGGCCGGGGCCTGGAGAAGCGGTTCCACCACTGGATTGACCGCGGCGGTAGCGCTGGACGATGGCGATTACTACTGGCAGGTGCGCGCCTACGACCCGGTCAGCCTCCAGCCCGGGCCGCGCAGCGAAGCCGTTAATTTCCGCGTTGCTTTTGCCCCCACGCCCCTGAGTACCACGGTCAACGCTCTGACGGTGACCATGAATTGGGCGACCGTGAACGGAGCGGCCCATTACGAATATAGAATTTATCGCCAGAACTCCTTGGATGCGGTGGCCAGCGGCGTGGTGGCCGATCCGGCCGTAACCTCCGCTTCCGCCACTCTGACCGACGGCGATTACGAATGGTGCGTGCGCGCCTATGACCCGCAGACTGCGGCTTATGGCAGCAAGAGCGTGCTAATTCCCTTTAGCCTGGCTTTTGCCCCGGTACCTGTGTCGACGGTGGTTGAAGGGTCGACCATGACGGCGACTTGGGCGCCGGTCACGGGCGCGTCCATGTATACCTGCGTGGTTTACAACGCGGTTACCGGCGCTTATGTGACCGCCAAGGTCACCGCTGACGGCGCCGCCACCAGTCTGACGTTTACCGATCTGGCCGACGGGGAATACTACTGGGTGGTCAAGGCAACGAGTTCTGTCACCGGCAGCTACGGTTCCTACAGCGTGACAAGCCCCTTCACGGTGCTCTTCGCCCCGCAGCCGGTTTCGACCGAGGTAATCGGTCAGGCCATGACGGCGACCTGGGCGGCGGTCACGGGCGCGTCCAAGTACACCTGCGTGGTTTACAATGCCATAACCGGCGCTTATGTGACCGCCAAGGTCACCGCTGACGCCGCCACCACCAGTCTGACGTTCACCGGCCTGGCCGACGGGGAATACTATTGGGTGGTCAAGGCGACGAGCGTCGCCACCGGCAGCTACGGTCCCTACAGCGTGACCAAACCCTTTACGGTGCTCTTCACCCCGCAGCCGGTGTCGACCGTGGTGAGCGGTCCGACCATGACGGCAACCTGGGCGGCGGTCACGGGCGCGTCCAAGTACACCTGCGTGGTTTACAACGCCATAACCGGCGCTTATGTGACCGCCAACGTCACCGCTGACGCCGCCGCCACCAGTCTGACGTTCACCGGCCTGGCCGACGGGGAATACTACTGGGTGGTCAAGGCAACGAGCGCCGCCACTGGTGGCTACGGTCCCTACAGCGCGACCAGCCCCTTCACCGTGCTCTTCACCCCGCAGCCGGTGTCGACCGTGGTGAGCGGTCCGACCATGACGGCAACCTGGGCGGCGGTCACGGGCGCGTCCAAGTACACCTGCGTGGTTTACAACGCCGTGACCGGCGGTTATGTAACCGCCAAGGTTACCGCTGACGCCGCCGCCACCAGTCTGACGTTCACCGGCTTGGCCGACGGGCAATACTACTGGGTGGTCAAGGCAACGAGCGCCGCCACCGGCGGCTACGGTCCCTACAGCGCGACCAGCCCCTTCAGCGTGCTCTTCACTCCGCAGCCGGTCTCGACCTTGGTCAGCGGTTCGACCATGACGGCGACTTGGTCGGCGGTCACGGGGGCCTCCAAGTACACTTGCGTGGTTTATAACGCCGTCACCGGCGGCTATGTAACCGCCAATGTCACCGCTGACGGCGCCACCACCAGTCTGTCGATCACCAAGTTGGCGGCGGGCGAATACTACTGGGTGGTCAAGGCAACGAGTTCTGTCACCGGCAGCTACGGCTCCTACAGCCCGACCAGCGCTTTCACGGTCTCGGCTCCCTGAGCGCTAAACTATTAAGGAGTCGCGAGGCAGAATCGCGGTGGTCACGATTATTTCAGGATGAGGGCTAAGCGAGTGCGGGAAAATTACGCCGCGGCGTTTGATTCTGCATCCCAGATGCGCGAACGCGCCGCTCCCGGACTGAAACGCTGATTCGGACTTTTCGCACGTGCCCTAAGCCAAGCCTTTTGCGGCGGGATCGGCCAAGTTGCCGGTCCCGCCTTCATTTTGCCGCTTCCAAACCGTCAAGCCTGGACCAAGCCGCGAGGCTTCCGGACGGCGTCATTCGTCCTTCGGCTCGGGAGCGGAGCCCGGGCGGCGCTGGCGTCGGTACTGCCGGGGGGTGGCGCCGGTATAGCGGCGAAAGACCTTGGTGAAGTAGCTCTGGTCGCGAAAGCCCGCGTCCAGGGCGATCAGGGTGAGGGGGTGATCGCCGGCGACCAGCAACTGGGCGGCGTGATCCACGCGCATCTGGTTGAGGATGTCGGTGAAGCTGCGCCCCAGCTCCTTGGCGATCAGGCGCGAGAAGTGCGAGGGCGAGAGGAAGACCGCCCGGGCCACCTCGTCGCGCGACAACTCTTCGTTCAGGTGCGCGGCCATGTATTGCAGGGCGGCGGCCGCCAGGGCCGAATCGCCCGGCCGCCGGGTGGCGTGGATGGCGCGGATCAGCCGGTCGAGGATCTCGGCCAGCCAGCCGGCCAGCTCGGCGTCGTCGTCAATCTCCGAGAGGGCGGCCAGGCTCGCGTAATTGGCGCCCAGGAGTTCCCGCGCGTCGCCGCCGGCCTGCACGGCCGTGCGGCACATGGTCACCACCAGCTCCATGAAGAAGCTCTTGATGAGCTTGCGATCCTCGCCGGCCTGGTAATGGATCAGCACCAGGATGCGGTTGAGGATGCCGCGGGCTTCGTTCAGCTCGCCCTTGCGGATGGCCGCGAGCAGAGCCGGCTCCTCACGCAGGTACATGCCCGAAATGCCGCACTCGGTCTCGGCCTTGACCTCGTGGATGGCCTCGGCCCGTTTCTGCTCGCGGTAGTATTCGGTCCGCCGGGCGGCCAGAAATTCGGCATTGGTCAGGTTGTGCCGCTCGGCCAGCCGGCGCAGGTCGGCGCAGGCCCGCCGGGCGTCGAACGGGGGCTCGGGCTCTTCGGCAAGGA
>CAYMGG010000224.1:6387-9872 GCA_964389915.1 uncultured Planctomycetaceae bacterium | reverse complement strand
GCCGCGCCCCGTTCCACCGGAAAGGGGCGCGTTCTTCCGCGCCCGGGCGCGAAACCTCTGGTTTGGCTCGGCCGATCCGGTAAGATAGTCGGATCAAACTGTTCATTCGGGCAGAGACGAGCCGCCCATGGCGAATCCGCGCATTCTGGCCATCATTCCCGCCCGTAACGTCGCCCGCCGGATCGGCGGAGTGATCGCGGCCCTGCGCGCCTACGGCTGGGACGTGGCGGCCGTCGACGATTGTTCCAGCGACGACACCGCGGCCGTCGCCGCCGCGGCCGGCGCCACGGTCCTGCGGCTGCCGTTCAATCTCGGCTACGGCGGGGCGCTCCAGACCGGCTATCTCTACGCCCGCGCCTGCGACTACGCCGCCGTGGTGCAGCTCGACGGCGACGGCCAGCATGACCCGGTCTGCGCGCCGGCGCTGCTGGAGCCGATCCTGAGCGGCGAGGCCGACCTGGTCCTGGGCAGCCGCTTCCGGGGCGACTCCTGCCGCTACCGGGTGCCCTGGGCGCGGCGGCTGGGGCAGAAGCTGTTCGGCGCCCTGGCCGGCCTGCTCACCGGCCGGCCGGTGACCGACCCGACCTCGGGCTACCAGGCCCTGGCCCCCCGCACGGTGCGGCTTTACTGCACCCGGCTCTTCCCCGACGACTTTCCGGACGCGGACATGTGGGTCCTGCTGCACCGCCTCGGGCTGCGGGTGGTCGAACGGCCGGCGATCATGCACGCCGCCGAAGGCGCCTCCATGCACAGCGGCGTGCTCCGGCCGCTCTATTACGTCGCCAAGCTGGGCCTGGCCATGTTCATCGCCTGTTTTCGCGACCTGCCGGCGGAGGACGGCCCATGAGCCTGCGCCAGGTCGTGCTGGTGACCGTCGCCTCCCTGCTGCTTTTGGGCCTGGTGCTGGAACTGATCCGCCGGCACCGGCTGCGCGAAAAATACGCGCTGGCCTGGCTGGCGATCGCCCTCGCCGCGGCGACCTCGCCCTGGCTCTTCGGCTTCTATGCCCGGCTGGCCCGGGTGGCGGGCATCATCGACCCTTCTTCGCTCTTCTTCTTCCTGGCCATCTTCGGGCTGCTGCTTTTATGCCTGCAATTCTCCCTGGCCCTGACCTCGGCCCACACCCAGCGCAAGATCCTGGCCCAGCAGGCGGCTCTGCTGGAAGAACGGGTCCGGCGGCTGGAGAGCCGCTCCGGCCCGCCGCCGGAAGCCGGCCCGCCGAGTTGAACCATGCCCATGCCGCCCTCCGCCGCTGATTTCACGCCCGCGCCGGTCCGGTTCCGCCGCCGGCTGCTCCTGATCGGGCTGCTGGCGGTGGGCGTGCGCCTGCTCTTTCTCTGGCAGGTCCGGGCCTCGCTCGCGGAAAGCCCCGCCGATTCTTATCTCCAGGGCGAGCCGGGCGTCTCCCACGCCGCGGCCAAGGCCGCCGACGAGTCGCGCGGCTATGCCCTGCGCCACGGTACGGACATGCTCAAATACGTGCGCTACGCGCGGCTGGTCTTGCGGGGCCGGTGGCAGGCCGAGAATCCGACCATCAGCCCGTTGGGGCCGCTGGTCTGGCTGCCCCTGCTCCTGGGTCTGACCGGCGGCGGACTCGTGGCGGCCATGGCCCTGCAAGCTCTGGCCGGCGGGTTGACGGTCGGACTGATCGGGCTGATCGGCCGGCGTTATCTTTCGCCGGCGGGAGCGTTGCTGGCGGCGCTGGGCGCGGCGCTATACGTGCCGCTGATCGTTTATGACACCCTTCCGCTGACCGAGGCCGTCATCAACCTGGCTCTGCTCCTGGCGGTCGGCGCTTTTCTGCGGCTGCGCGAGCGCCCGACCGTGGGCCGGGCGGGGATCTTCGGCCTGGCCCTGGGGATGGCGCTGCTGGCCAAGCCCAGCCTGCTGGTCCTGCCGGCGGCGCTGGCCTTGGGCGACGCTTATGAGCGAGGCCTTCGTAACGCCTGCCGCTTGTGGCCGCAGTGGGGCGCAGCGCTGCTGACGGCCCTGCTGGTCATCAGTCCCTATCTGTACCGCGCGCGGCAGCTCTCGGGCGAGTGGCTCTTCCTGCGCGGCAACACCAGCTACATGGTCCTGATGGGCAACCATCCCGCGGCCGACGGCGGCTACCGCGACGTGACCGGTCCCTACGCCCGACGTCTGGCCGAGTTGCAGGCGCAGGGGCTGAGCCTGGACGCGGCCTCGGGACGACTGGCCCTGACCTTCTGGCGCGAACAGCCGGGGCAAGCGCTGGCCCTCTTCTTCCGCAAGGCCGCGCGCTACTGCTGGCCGGAGGAGCCGCCCAACAATGTTTCTCTGACCTACTATCGGCAGATTTCGTTTCTCGGCTGGCCGGTCTGGCCCACGGCAACGGTCGTCTTTCCGCTGGCCGCGCTGGGATTGGTCGCCGCCTGGCCGGAACGCCGGCGCTGGGCCGTGCCCCTGGCCGTGGTCGGGGTCTACTCCCTGACCATCATCTCAACCGTGATCCTGGCCCGGTTGCGCCTGGCCGTGGTGCCGCTCCTGGTCTGGTGGGCGGCGGCCGGAGCGCTCTGGCTCTACGGCCAGGGCCGGGAGCTTGACCGGCGGAGGGGCGCGGCGCTGGCCCTCTTGCTGGCGGCCGTCCTGGCGGCCGGAGCGGCCGACTGGCAACGCCAGCTGACGCCGCTCTGGAGTCCCGACGGCCGGCTCGATCCGCCCGCCGCGGCCGGTTTGGATTTTTCCGGGCAATTGCTGCGCGACGGCGCCTGGACTGACGACTATCCCTACGGCACGACGCTGGAACCGGGCGACGAGGCGCTCAAGGAACTGATTCTGCCGGAATTCCCGGCCGGGCCGAGCTGGCCCTGCCTGGTCTGGCGCGGCGGCCTGGGCGGAAACGGGGAGGTGGAAATAAGCGTCAACGGCCGCACCCTCACCACCCGCCTGCCGGTGAATGTCGGCGACGACTGGCAGACGCGCCGGACTTACCGCCTGCCCCTTGCGCGCGCCTGGTTGAGCCCCGGCGCCAATCGGTTCGGCCTCCGGCCGCGGCCGGGAACCTGGCTGCGCGTGGCCCTGGACGACGGTCCCTGGTACGGCCGCAGCGCCTGCAACCGGAATGGACCGTCGCCGCAGGGCGAAAACCTCGACGGCCACGCCGGACACCCGATCTGCTGGACCTACCGCGCCGCCCGCCTGCCGCGGGGCGAATTTCAAATCGGCCTGCTGATCCCCCGCTGAAGACCGCCGCTGCGCGCCGAAGCCGACCGCTCCCCCGGCGGGAGCTTTCTCGATTGCATCAAGGCAAGCGCTCTTTGCGCCCGATGGTTCGGGCAATAGCTGACCGATTCTGGGGAACCTTTTTTGCAAAAAAGGTTCCCCAGACCCCGCCAAAAAACTCTCGCCAAGCTTTGCCGGATCGGGCGTTTGGATGGATAGATTCTGCGTCTACCCCAACCGTTCGACTCACCCATCTGAACCTGACGGGTGTGCGAAGCGCTTTAGGCGAGTGCGGCACGCAC
>CAYMGG010000224.1:0-6377 GCA_964389915.1 uncultured Planctomycetaceae bacterium | reverse complement strand
GCACTCTGGCCACCAAATATTTTCTTTTACATCAAGGGCGGGGTGGTTGGGGTTCTCGAAAAACAGGCCGTCCCGGCCGGGGGAGGCCGGGACGGCGCGAAGCGCGATGTTACGGCAGGCATAACCGGCGGGCAAATTGACGCAGTCGGGGGGGTGGGAACGGCCGGCGTTGCCCGGCGGGCCGGCAACCGCCGAACCGCCCTCCCGACCGCTGCCTCCCAGTTTAGCCGCGCGGGTTAAATCCGGATTAGCGGCCGGCTAATTTGCCGTCAATCGCCGATTTCCACCGGATAGGCTTCGGTCCCCTGCAGCCGGTGGACTTCGGCCAGGGCCGCCTGCGCCTTCTGGACCAGTTCCTCGCGCCGGCCGCGGCACTCGCGGTAATTCTTGACCACACCGGTGAAGTAGGCGCGGTATTGCTGCGAAGTCTTCTCCAGCTGTTCGTCCAAGGCCTTGTCCGAAGCCGCCACGTCGGCGGGGTCGATCTTCTTGGCCCGAAGCATGCCGTCGCCCTGCACCAGGGTACGCAGCGGCCGCTCGGCGCCCGCCTGGGCCATGACCGCGGCCCGCAGCTGCTGGGCCTTTTTCTGCTGGGGCGTCTTCAGCCCGGCCAGATTGACGCCGGCGGCGAACTGCTCGGTGCTGAACTTGCCGACCTCCTCGCCGCCGATGCGCAGCTTGTGCTCCCCGGCCGGCAGGTTGCGGACCACGAACAGCTCCTGGTTGAGGCTCTCCCAGGGCACGAGTTGGGCTGCTTCCTGATATTCCTTGGAGTCGGGGAACGGCAGGGCTTGGGCCAGATAGGTGAACTTGAGCTTTTTGCCCTCGACCGCCAGGTCGGAAATCCGGCAGTTTTCGGCCGCGACCGTCGTCTTCTGGGCGAAGTCGAGTTCGGCCTTGGCCACCAAGGCCGGCGCCTGCTGGGCCTGGAGCAGGAAGTAGGCCATGAGCATGTGCCCCATCTGGCCGGGGTGGACCCGGTCGTTGCCCACGAACTTGAGCTCCGGGTTCTTGACCATCAGGGCGGTGATCTTCTCGTGCAGGTCGGCCACGGGGCAATGCTCGGCGGCCGCCAGCTCCCGGGCGATCTGGGCGCATTTGGCCAGCCCGTCGTTGCAGACCGCCAGGTTTTCGGCCTGGGCCGAGGTGCTGTATTGGTCGTAAGGTGTGGGGGTGACGATCACCACCGCGGCGCCGCCGGCCTTGAGGCGTTTGACCGTTTCAGCCTGGCTCTTGCGGTACCAATCGAGGCTGCCTTGGCGCGTGGCCAGCGTCTTCTCGTCCGCCTCGGCGGACTTGTAGTTGTTCCGCCCTACGTCGTTCATGCCGAACATCACGTAGACCACGTCGGGCTTGCGGGCCAGGACGTCCTCGTCCAGGCGGCTCAGGCTGCCGCCGGAGGTCGCGCCGCTGATGCCGGCGTTGTAGATGAAAATTTTCCGTTCGGGGAAGCGGGTGGCGTAGAAGAGTTGCAGATAATACTCATACCAGCCGCCGTGAGTAATGGAGTCGCCGTAGAAGACCACCTTCTGCCCGTCCGTAAAGAGGGGCGGATTCTCCTGGGCGCGCGCCGTCCCGATCAACAGGAAGGCAGCCAGAGCCAGAGCGATTCTGCAACGTGTCATGTCTGTGATCCCCCAATGAAAAGAGCCGTTCATCCCGCCCAGCGCGGTCTGGTCCGGCCGGTCTCCCGGCCAGTTGCTCGCGGGCGAGCCGGCAGTATAACACGCTGGCGGAAACGTCAGTATTTGAAAAATCGGCCGGCGCGGGGGAGGAGTTGTGTTGCTGCCAACATGAATGTCGGCCGAACCGGTGCGGATCGCGGCCGGTCAGCCGGCCGCCCGGCGGCGGAGCGAGGCGGTTTCCGCTTCGGTCGCCAGGACCGAGCGGAGCTCGGCCAAGGCTTGCGCGGCCGCGGCCGTCGGCAGGGCGGGATAAGCGGCCGTGTTTTCGGCCACCGCCCGCTCGCATTCGCGCAGCACGCCGCCGACGGCGAACCAGCGCAGGGTCTGGTTGGCGCCGGCGGTTTCGGCCAGGGCTTCGAGCATGCGCGTGGAGAGGCGCTGGGCCAGATCGGTCCATTCCGCGCGGGCGTCGTCGTCGGGGGCGAGGCGACCGAGGGCGAAGAGCGCCTGGCCGGTGGCGCGGGCCAGCCCCCAGCGGGCATCGCCGGCCAGGGGGCCGAGCTCTCCCATCTCGACCGGGGTTGCCGGCTGCGGCTGGAGCGGGGCGAAGCGGCGTCTTTCACGGGGGAAGTATTGCATCAGCGGCGCCTCTCATAGGGCCAGAAGCGGCCGGAGACTTTCGCCGGCGTGCTTGGCGCGGGTTCGACGTAGGTCCGCACCGGCGCGGCGGCCGGTGCCTGATAGTTGGCGACGGCCGGCGGCGTGGTGGAATAATCCGCCTGGGCGCCGTAGCCCGTGCCGTAATACTCGCCCCAGCCGGGCTGGGCCGGGGTGGCCGGCGCGCGGGGCGTGGCGGCGGCGGGCGTTTCGGCCATGCCGGTCGGCACGGGCGCGCCGCCGGCCTGGCCCTGGCGCTCCAGCTGATCGAGTTGGGTGAGATAGGCCGGGGCCCAGCGCTGCCAGGTTTCTAGTCCGATGGCCAGCTCGGTATGGCGCTGGTATTCCTCGACCGTCCGCTCGATCTGCGGCGTGCCGGTGTCGTGGATCACGGTGTCCAGGTCGGGCGTGGGGGTGTGCAGCATCAGCACCTTGCGCCAGTACTGGCGCGCGCCCTCCGGATCGCGGTTGACGTAATAGCAGATCTCGCCCAGGCGGAAGAAGCTAGCCGCCCGGCCGGCGAGCTGACCGCGCTTCTGGGCCAGCTCTATGGCCTGGCCGTAGGCCCGTACCGCTTCGTGAACCGTGTCTATGCCCCGTTGCAGATCCTCGTCGCCCTGGTTGCGCTCCAGTAGGGAGCGGCCGTGGGCCTGCAGGATCTCGCCCCGATTGTGATAATAGGCGGCGTTGTCGGGCCAGATGGCTAGGGCTTTTTGCAGGCATTCGTCGGCCCGATCATAAGCCCCCAGCTCCTTGTAAATCAGGCCCGCGTCGTTCCAGGCTTCGTCGAAATTGGGGTCGCAGTCCACGGCGGTCCGGTAGTAGCGCAGCGCATCCTTGAGCGCCCCCCGGCGGACCAGGTTGCCGGCCATCAGGTAGGCGATCCAAGCCGCGCGCGAGGCGGTCATGACCGTGGGGTCGTGAAACGTCGGCGTGGCGGCGTTGGCGTCCATTTCGGCGTTGGCCGAATTGGCTTCCGCGGGTTGGGTGGCGTTGGGCGTGGCCGGCGTCAGGGGCTTGGCCGGTTCGGCCGGTGGCGCGGGGGTGGTCGGCGCTGCCGGCCCGGCCGGGGCGGCCGGAGCGGCTTCCGCCTGGGCCGGCTTGGCCTTGTCCGGCGCGGCGACGGGCAGGGGGCGGCCGGTGGTGGCCGAAGCCCGATTACCGGCCTGATCCACCGCCGTGGCGCGCACCAATATTTCGCGCGTGCCGTCGGCCGGTACGGTCCAATCCAGCCCGCCTTGGCCGGGCTGGGTGGCGGCCACGGCGACCCAGTTCTGGCCGTTGTCCGGTGAATAGTCCAGCGTGACCGGCGCGGCATCCAGATGTTCGTCGTCGGCGCGCCATTCGATCCGGGCGTTCTGGCCGGCGGTCAGGGTCTGCCCGCTCGCGGGGGCAGTAAGTTCGACCAAGGGCGGCCGGGTGTCGACCAGGATCCGCACCTGCGGCGGGGCCTCGGCCTCGGGCGCGGAGGCCGGTCCGTCGGCCGGATTGGCCCGGGACGTGTAATAATAGATGCCATCGCTAGGTACGCTGACCTTGCGTTTGAAGCGGGGGCCTTCGGCGGTGCGCTGGACCACGCACTCGCCCTCGCGGCGCCAGCCGCTGCCCGGGACGCTGGTGACGAACAGGTCGGCTTCGCGCGCGTCGCGGCTGCGCTGGTCGGCGGGCGAGACGGTGATTTCGAAAGACCGGCTGGGTACGGCCTCTTCCCGGCAGGCGTCGTCCGCCGCCACGCTCCAGGAAAATCCCAGGGCGGCAATTCCCGCCGTCAGGCCAAGCCAGGGGCGTCCGGCCAGTCTGCGACCGGTAACTTCAATGCCAGACATCGGTTGGCAGCTCCTCCGGGCCGATAAAAAACCACTCCTGCATGTTTATCGGCCATTGACGGAGCGATCCGCAGTCTTTTCCTTTCGGTTGTATCCACAATGAATGGCGGGCGGCCTGTCCTCGCCCCCGGCAAACGCTTCGCTCCTCTGGTCGGTTCGGGTGGGCGAGTCGCACGAATGGGGTAGACGTGGAATCTACCCATCTGAATCTCCGAAACGGCGAAGCTGCGCGAGAGTTTTTTGAAGGGGGCCGGGGGGACTTTTTTACAAAAAAGTCCCCCCGGAGGGTTGGCGGTTGCGGTCACTCGGCCAGCAGCGGCCGAACCAGTTCGGCCATGCGGCAATAGGCGGCGAAGGTGATGTGTGTGCCGTCGGGCTGGGCGTGTTCGGCCGCCAGCTGGCCGTCGGCGGCCTTGAGCCGTGAGTGGTAATCGATGAAGCCGGCCCCGTTCTCCGCCGCCCAGCGCTGTAACTCGGCGTTAATGGCGACGATTTTGGCCTGGTACTGGAACCGGTTCCAATTGTCCGGATGGCGCAAGGGGAGGATCGAGCAGAGGTGGACGGCGCTGCCGGCCTGGCGGATCTGCTCCGCGACGGCCTGGATATGGGCCAGGATGCGCTCCTGGGGCTCTTCGATTCCGTTGATGCCGATCAGCATGAAGACCCGCTCGGGCCGGTAGGCCAGGACGTCGTCGGCCAGCCGGTAGTGCAATCCATATATATTGTCGCCGCCCAGGCCGCGATTGAGCAGGCTGTGGTGGGGAAAGAACTCGTGCAGCCGCCAGCCTTCGGTGATCGAATCGCCGAAGAAGATATTTTTCACCCGTCCGACCTGGGGGCGCAGCGTGCGCAGCCGGAGGATTTCGGCCCAGCGCTCGCGGGTGGCGTAGAAATCGAGAATCGCCTGCTGTTTTTCCGGTTCGAACATGGCTTTCCTTTCTGGCGGCGGTTAGGCCCGGTTCATAAATAAAAGCTTTCAGGTTCCATTCAAGGCGCGGCGGAACGGAAACAGTTTCGGTCGGCGGTTGAGGCCTGAAGGCCGAGAGTGCGGCCGTGACGCCGGATCAAGCCGCACGCTTTGTTTGCGGGGCGCGCCTCAGCGTTGGGACCGGCGCGTCAGGGCGCGGGCCTGGCGGATGATTTGGGCGCGGACGGCGGAAGTCGGCGGCGGGGTCAGGTCGTGGACCACCAGCGCCTCCCGGCCGGGCGGGGTTTCGGCCACGAACCGGCCGTCCGGATCGACGATCGCGGTCGGGCAGTTGGCCACCCCGTTCTGATTGTTGGCCGTGACCAGCCAGAGGCCGTTTTCCGCCGCCCGGCTGGCCAGATGGGCGCGGGCGATCGGCAGTTTGGCCGCGTCGGGGCCGACCATGCTGAAGGCCACCAGGGCCAACCGGCAGTTCTGCCGCAGCAGTTCGCGGAAATATTCGGGAAAGCGGAATTCGAAGCAGAGGCGCAGCCCCAGCGGCCAACCCTTGAACTGTCGCCGGTCCGGTTGGGGCGGGGGGCCGGCCCGGTAGTGGCGCGGTTCCTCGCCGTACAAGGCGCGTTTGTGGTAAAGCCCGCCGGTTCGGCCGCGCGGGCCGATCAGGCGCAGGCTGTTGTAGGGTTTGCCGGCGGCGGTGAAGGTGACCGTGCCCAGGGCCAGGGCCAGGCCGTGGCGGCGGGCGGCGCCGGCCAACGTTTTTTCCGCCGCATTTAGCTCGCGGGGGCAGAGTGTCTTCAGGTCCGGCCGGTCGGCGGGGGCATAGCCGGGCAGGGCGCCCTCCTGGGTGAGCAGCAGCTCCACCCCACGTTCCGCCGCCTCCTCCAAACCCCGGCCGATGGCCGCCAGGTTGCGGGCCAGGTCCGGGGAACCGACGAACTGCCAGGCTCCGACACGCAAGCGGGAGGCACAAGACACGATTCGCATCTCCTGTCGGGAACTGCCCCAATCCTATCGGCGCCCATGATATAGTTGCGCCTCGTGCGGATATTGATACAATAAACCAAGCTTCTCTGCAAAGGGCGAAATTCCGGCCGATCCTGGCGAGGCGTGCTGGCGGAGTCGGTCGGCAGGCAGTTGCGCCCGCGTTTCAGGCGAAAGGAAACGGGCATGGGCTTTCGATCCTCACGGCGGCTGGCGGGCAAAAAACGCAAATCTCAAGGGGCGTCCGACCAGCAGGCTCCGAGCCAATCGGGCTTGCGGCCGCCCTCCGGCGTAAATCCCTCCGCCCGACTCAAGTCTCCGGGCGGACTCAAGCCTCCGCCTGGAATCAAGCCCCCATCC
>CAYMGG010000223.1:0-9962 GCA_964389915.1 uncultured Planctomycetaceae bacterium | reverse complement strand
ATGGCCCGGACCACGCGCTCGTCGTTGAAAGCCTGCAAATCTTCGGCCGAACCGCCGCCCCGGCCGACGATGATGACGTCGCAGCCGCCCCAGCGCTCCAGGCGTTCCAAGGCGGCGACGATCTCGGCCGGCGCGGTCTGCCCCTGCACCTGGCAGGGCGAGAGGACCAGGCGCAGCCCGGGCGCGCGGCGGCGGGCGATTTTGACGATATCCCGGGCGGCCGCTCCGGTCGCGCTGGTCACCAGCCCCAGGCAGGCGGGCCAGGCCGGCAGCGGTTGTTTTCGCTCGGGCGCAAACAGGCCTTCGGCCCGCAGCCGGTCGGCCAGTTCCCGCAGTTTGGCCTGCAAATCTCCCTGCCCGGCGGGTTGGATCGAGCTGGCGACAAGTTGATATCGGCCGCGAGGCTCGTAGACCGTTAATTCTCCTCGCACGACGATCAGGTCACCCTCGCGCGGGGTGAAGGTCAGGCGGCCGGCCGTGGCCCGCCAGACGACCACGTCCAAGGTGGCACCGGCATCCTTGAGCGTGAGATAGATATGGCCGCTGCGGGCCAGGGTTACGCCGCCGATCTCGCCTTCGATCCAGACGCGGCCCAACTCCTCTTCCAGGAGCGTTTTAATGCGCCGGGTCAGTTCGCTGACGCTCAAGGGGCGGGCGTCGCCGGCAGCCGGCGCAAACAGTCGTCCCTCTCGCTCGGGATCCCGCAAGCCGCGTCGCAATATCCGGCTCCACCCACAAATGCCCAGTTCGGCATAGGTCAATCGGCAAAACATTTATTATAATGTTTGCCCGGTCAGTCCCAAGTCAAAAAGCCGGCATCAAAGCCGGGGCGCCGGGAGTTTGGCGAATGCTGGCCGGTCCCGGTGTTTGGTCAGGATTGATTGCGTACCGCTCGGTGGCTATAATCTGGCCCTGGAATGGAATTCCGTTAATAGATCGCAAAAATACAAGGATCCGTGCCGGGCATGGCCATTCTTCCCAATTTGAGCATTTTCGAACTTGAATTGCGCCGGGCCGCCCGGCGACCGCGCACGTTTTATCTGCGCACCGGCTATATCACCTTGCTAGGGACGTTGATCGCCCTGGCCTGGCAATACGAATTGGGGGGCGGGCAGGAGTGGGGGCGACAGGAAGAGGTGGGCCGAGATTTGTTCAACTTCTTTGCCGGCCTACAGTTTCTGCTGCTGAATTTCATCGCCCCGGTCGGCCTGAGCGATACCTGGGGCGTGGAGCGGCGCCAGGGAACTTTGGGCGTGCTGCTGGCCTGCCAGTTGGGCGCAGGCGAAATCGTGCTGGGCAAGCTGTTCGCCGGCCTGTTCGAAACTATCATGGCCTTTGCCGCCGGCCTGCCCCTACTGCTTATTTTTCAGTGGTTTGGCGGGGTTTCGGCGCGATTCATCCTGCAAGCGGAAGGTCTGACCCTGCTGTCTTTGGTGTTGGGAAGCACGCTGACGCTGTTTCTTTCCGGCCTGTTTAAAAATCGCTTCGTGATTCTGGGCGGCACCTACCTGGCATTGGGGGCCTATTGGCTGGCGTCGGAGCGGCACAGCCAGAGACATAGCGGCCGGCACAGCCATGCCGAAGAAGCCTTTCGCACCTTTTTCGGACTTCTGCGCCTGGATTCGGCCCCCGGCTGGCGTGAATTTTCCTACTCGCTGCTCATTCCTGCCGGCCTGAGCCTGACCTTCATTCTAGGCGCGGTGTTAACCATGTGGGCGGTCGGGGGAAGCATGGGGAGCGGTTTCTCGCCTTGGCGGGCGCGGCGGGGACGCCAAGGCCGGCAGATGGGCCTGAGTTCAGCTTGGGCGCGCGGCAATCCGCTGCTGATTCGGCAACTTGGCCCCTTGCGGCTCTGGCGGCTGCGCTGGGGCGGGCGGATAGTGACAATCACCCTTCTGGGGGCCATAATCAGCAAATTCCTGATCTTTCACAACTCTCTCCGCCCCGCCAAAATGGCCGGCGGCGCGGATTACTTTCCCTTGATTGCCGGATTGGGCCTGCTGCTGCTGGGGGGGGCGCTGCTAAAGGGGCTTTTCCTCGCCCGACAGGAACGCGAAAACGGCAATTGGGAACTATTGCTGGCCAGCCCGCTTGAATCGCGGGAGATTGCCACGGGCCATCTGACCGCCGGCGGTCTCTCGCTGCTCCCGTTTTGGTATGGTTGGAGCGCGCTGCTGGTTGCGGTTACGGCGGCCGGAAATCTGGGCGGAAAATACATTCTAGAGGGGGGCATTTCCATACCGGCGGCCATCGGCTGGGCCGCCGAGCTTTTCGGCCAAACCTGGGTTTTGCTGCTGGCGGGCTATCTGGCCGCGCAACTGGTCAAAAATCCGATCGGCGCAGCCGTAGTCGGCCTGCTGCTGGCCCTCATCGGGCAGGCCGTCTGCACCTTTTTAACGCGCCTGGCCGACTTATCCGGCTGCCCGCCGGCGGATTGCCTGCCGGACTTCCATTTTCTCTACCGTTGGCGGCCGGGAGTTGATGGCGTGAGCGGCGATTTACTGAGCGCCGGCGGCCTGCAAATGGCCGGGCAATTGCTAGTGGCCGCTTTGCTGCTCAAAATCACGTTCAAGCTGCTCGAATTCATGCGCAATCGTTAACCGGCCATCTATCGCCGCGTCCGGACGCGCGCCGAAAAACCGGTTTTTTCAGCTTACCTACCGGCCGCTCGATATATATCCAGACAGGATTTGATGTTGGCAACCGGTTGGCGGGCTCAGGGGTTTGAGCGATGGACCAGGCAGATTTCGAACGTTTGGTAATCCTGACCCAGGCGGGGCTGCTGCGCTATCTGATCTATCTGGGGGCGGGGGCCAACGAGGCTGAAGACATCGCCCAGAATGCCTATGTGGCCGCCTGGAATAACGCCAAAACCCCGGCCGACGAACAGGAGTTCGTCATCTGGCTCCGGGCGATCGCCCGCAACCAGTTTTATACGTTCTGCCAGAAAAAAAAGCGCGATCTGTTGGTCTGCACCGAGGACTACCTCACCCAGGCGGAAGCCTATTGGCGCAGCGAATTTTTGCGCGATAACGACGGCTTTGATTATGTCGAAGCCCTGCGCGCGTGCCTTGAGACCCTGCCGCCCAAACAACGTCAGGCAGTGACGATGCGCTATGCCGAACAGCAAAGCCGGACCAAGATGGCCGAAGTCTTGGCCATGACGGAAAATAGTGTCCGCACTTTGCTGCAACGGATACGTGCCGCCTTGGGAGATTGTGTTTCCCGGCGGCTGACCCGGGAGTGCCGCGGATGAATGACCACTTTCACGACCGACTGATTGACACGCTGCTGGAAGAGATTCATCGGCCGACCGTCGGCCGGGATTTAAGCGCCGCCGTGTTTGCGCAGACCACCCGGCGGGCGACCAGAGGCTATTATCGCCTGGGCCGGCTGGCGGCCGCGGTTCTCGTAGGCGCGGTGGCGCTGCAATTTTCCATCCGCTGGGCGGCGACCCAGACCGCGCCCGAAACCAAAATAAATTCGGTCAGCGCCCCTGAGCCGAGGCAGACGGTATTTGTCGGCCAGAGTTCGAAAGCCCTGCTTTTGCGCGGTTACTGCCGGCTGGAACTGAAGCCCCACACCCAGGCCGAGATCATTGGCCAAGCCGGAGATGAACGGGTCCTGCTCCAGCAGGGGGCGTTGCTCTGCAAGGTCGACCGGGCTGCGCTCCATGAGAGCGGCCTCTCGCTGGACGAATTCAAAATTCTCTTTCCCGGCGGGGAAATTTCGACCAAAGGCACCAAACTCACCGAATTCCGGGCTGAGCTGCGCGAATCTACCGAACCTATGACGCGCGGCCTGTGGGTCAAAGTCATCTCCGGCGCGGTGCTGGTTTCCAACCGCTCGGGGCGGGCCTTGCTCGTTCCCGGCGAAGAACAATTCTTCCCCGCGCCGAGCTCAGCCACCCCATAAGGCCTGGCGGCTTCTGGCCTGCTGACCGCTCAAGGCTGATATAGCCGAATCGGTTGCTGGGCGAATCCCGCAACTTCTAGTTCCTCTCAGGGCGCTCGATCCCGCCAAGCCGGGTGAGGGGGCAGGATGGGGACAGGGCAGCGGCCAAAAAGCTGCCCTTAGGTTCGGCCGAAATCAGCTAGATAAGGCTAATGCGGAGACACGTAAGATGTGCCAACCATCCTCTCCAAGCAATCGCCGTTGCATCGTTCGAATTACCATTCCTGAACATCTTCCGCCAACCACCCCCTAAACATAGACTTGCATGTATCATCAATCCCTATAAGTTAGGCCCCTCAAACAATACTCTAATTGTAGCTAAAAATCTCATTGTAAAGCCATATGCTGATGTTTAATATATGGATAAGGTGTGCGGCATGATATCATGCTTGCGGCAAATTATAATGACAGGTTTAAGGAGAAGGCCATGTATAGAAGATACATGCGTAGGCATTATCTTCTGGGCGGATGGATTCTGGCATGCTTGGCAAGCTGGTGGGGCCCGGCGCAGGCCGGCGACAATCCGGTGGTTACGGTCAAGGTCGATGACTCGAAGATCAAGGAGGGAGGCAGCACCAAGTTTATCATTTCTTGCAACCCGGTCCCGCCGGCAAAAATGTACGTTTTCTATGTTCTTAGCGGCACGGCCAGCCAAGGCTCGGACTATTCTCTGGAGCGCTATTCGTCCGTTACCTTCCCCGCCGGCGCCAGTTCGGTCGAGATCAAGGTGACCGCGTTTGAAGACTCCCTGGTGGAGGATACCGAAACCGTAATCCTAACCCTGAATGACGTCATGTATGCCACTTACTACGTCTCCCAGGAGCCGACCATCGGTTCGCCTTCGAGCGCGACGCTAAAAATCAGCGATGTTTCCGCCGGCGAGGCCAAGGTGTGGGTGACGGCCAGCGACCCCAACGCCGCCGAAGTCGGGGGCAACACCGGGGCCTTCACCATCAATTGCAACGGCTATCAGACCACCAGCCTGACCGTCAATTTCACGCTTTCCGGCACGGCCGACAGCGGTGATTACAACATCAGCAGCCGCTATTCGGCGACCATTCCGGCCGGGGCCAAGTCAGCCACCCTCATCGTTTCGCCGATCGCCGACTCGCTGACCGAAGGCGTGGAAACTGTGGTCCTTACCCTCCAGGACGGAACGGGATACCAACTCAACGTCTCTTCCACCAGCGCCACCGTGACCATCTCCGATACGGCCAGCGGCGGCCAGACCCAGCCTTCGAATCCCACGCAGGATGACCCGCCAAGCCAGACCGATCCCACGCCTGACACCCGCGGCGCCGATCCGGTCAAACTGGGGCAATTCGTGACCCGCCTTTATCAACTCTGCCTGCTGCGCCAGCCGGATTCGGCGGGGTTGGCCGCCTGGACCAACCGGCTGATGAACGGCGAGTCCACCGGCGAAGAGGTGGCGGCTGGTTTCCTGCTCAGCGCCGAGTGCCAGGCCCGCGGCCTGTCCGATTCCAGCTGGCTGGATATGACCTATGCGGCTTGCTTCGATCGCGGGGCCGACGCGGCCGGCAAAGACGCTTGGTTGACGCGGATGGCCGCCGGGGATGGCCGCTCGACGGTCACCGGCGGTTTTACCCGCAGCGTGGAGTTCGTCAACCTCTGCACCGATTACGGGGTGGCGGCGTATGTCGACCCCCATGAATCGTCCGCCTGCCTGGTGGCCGGGTTTTATCGCATTTTCCTCCTCCGCGAGCCGGATGACGCCGGGCTGAACAATCTGGTCAAAAAGCTCAAATGCGGGGCTTGCACCGGAGCCGGCGCGGCCAAGGCCCTTCTTTTCAGCGCGGAATTTGCTTCCCGCAACTTAAGCGACGAGGAATTTGTCGCCTTGCTTTACGAAGGGCTGCTCAATCGCGCCGACGTGGCCAGCAATGATTTCCAGCGCCAGTTCGGCTGGCTCTCGCTGCTGGCCAAGGGGCAGACGCGGCAGGATATCGTGGACGGATTCACCCAAGGCGCAGAGTTTGTTGAGCGTTGTGAGAAGTGTGGGATTAACGCCTTCTGAAATCAACAAAACGCCCGCCAGAACGCGTCGCGGCCGGCTATCCGGCCCGGCGCGTTTTTCATATGTGGAAGGCTCCATGTCAACTCAAGTTATATCAGCGCAAGTTAATGATCGGCGAATAGGTGCGAATTCCAGCCGCGCTGAATTTGTCCATCTGAACGTTCGAAACGGCGGAGCCGGGCGAGAATTTTTTGGAAGGGTCAGGGGAACCTTTTTTGTAAAAAAGGTTCCCCTGAATCGGCCTAAAATAACTCTGATTGATATTATTGATGGCCGAATAGCGTTCGGGCCAGGTGAGTCGAGTGAGCGTTTTTGGGCGAGATTTTGGGCCCTTTTTTTGCAAAAAAGGGCCCCAGAGATCAGTCACTATTAACTTGAAATGATATCAGGCCTCCGGGGCGCGGCCGGCGTCATCCGGCTTTTTCCCCTTGCGACGGGCCCAGAGGAATTCCTCCAGCTCCGGCACGGGAATGACCAGGCAGGCGATGATATAGGCGGCCAGGCCCGACACCACCGGCACTAGGCCGCGTTCGAGACGCATAATCAGCTCGGGCTCGGCCGGAATACTGGCCTGAATGTAGTAGACCGACACGCCCATCAGCGCCGCGGCGAAGGCCAGTCTGGCCACGGCCCAATGGCTGGCCGCCGAGCGCTTCTCCCACTCTTCCAGCGAAACCTGCTTGCGGAATTCGCCGCGCAGGCAGAACCAGAGCAGCAGCACGTTGATGATGGCGGTAATGGTGGTGGCCAGGGCCAGACCGGCCTCGCCCAGTGTGCGCCCGGCCGGCAGGCCGTCGATCGTGACATGGGCCCAGCGTTGGTAGAGGTCGGGAGCCTGGATCAGTAGCAGGTTGAGCGCCAGGTTGACCACCACCATAAAGGCCGAAATCCGCACCGGGGTCGAATAATCCTTGCGGGCGAAGAAAACCCGGGCCAGCAGGTGTTGCAAGCTGAAGAAAGGCAGGCCGGCGGCATAGCAGACCAATACGGCCGAACTGCGATAGACGGCCGCATCGCTGAAGGTCAGGTCCGGCTCCTGGTAGATCATTCGGATCACCGGCTCGGCCAATAGCCCCAGGCCGACCGCCGACGGCAGCATGATAAAGAGCACGAACCTTAACGAGTCGTGCAGGCTGTCCAGGCATTTGCGATGCTCCCCGCGCGCCAGATAACTGGCCAGCAGGGGAAAAGAGGTGGTGGCCACGGCAATGCCGAAGATGCCCAGCGGCAGTTGCATCAGCCGGTTGCCGAGGTAGAGATAGGTCGTCGCTCCCGGCTGGCCGCTAAGCGACAGCCAGTAGGCCAGCAGATTGTCGATTAACACGTTGATCTGGACCACGCCCAGGCCCAAGGCGGTGGGCAGCATGGCCTTGAGGACCGCCCGCACCCGGGCGTCCTTGACGTCCCAGCGCGGGCGCAGCCAGAGGCCGAACCGGGCCAGGGCCGGCCATTGCAGCACGAATTGCGCCGCGCCGGCCAGAAGCACGCCCCAGGCCACATAGGTTACGGTTTCGGTATCGGCCTTCAGTCCGCCGTGGTAATAGATAAAAACCAGGGCCGCGATCATGGCCAGGTTAAGCACACAAGACATGGCCGCCGGCAGCACGAACGATCGCAGACTCTGCAACATGGCCCCCAATAGGGCCGAGACGCAGACGAAAAGCAAAAACGGCAGCATCAGCGCCGTCAGCTTCAAGGTCAGCGCGATCTTGGGCGAGATATCCAGGCTCTCCCGCGCCCCCAGACAGCCGACAATCCCCAGGGTGGCCAGGAGCGCGGTCACCAGTGTCAGCAGAGTGAAAACTGAGTCGGCCAGGGCGTTAGCCCGCTCCCGGCCGTCCTGCTCCAGGGCGCCCACGAATTCCGGCACAAAGGCCGCCGTCAGCGCCCCTTCGCCCAAGAGGCGGCGGAAGAGGTTGGGAATGGTGAACGCCAGAATGAAGGAGTCGAGCACCCAGGCGCTGCCGCCGAAGACCAGGACCAGCGCCTTGTCGCGCAAAAGTCCCAAAATCCGGCTGAAGAGGGTAAAGAGGCTGACCAGCCAGGTGGCGCGGATCAGCGTGGGCGTTTCCGCGGGTGGGGGCGCGGCAATTGCGTTTTTTTCCACGACGGCCTTTCTTCATTAAGTTCTAATTGTCGCGCGCCCGGCAAACCGGGTAAAAGTGCGAACGGTAGCCAAACCGGGTGGCTCTGTCAAGGCCAAGTCTACGGTTTGGGTTGAAGCGAGATCGACGGTTGACCTTGGGCTCTCCGCTTCATATTGTATGGAGATTCGTTCGCAAAGGAGAATGCTAAATGGGCAAGGTGCTGATTATCGGCGCGGGAGGGGTGGGCCGGGTGGTGGCGCACAAGTGCGCCCAGGTTCCGGAAGTGTTTACGGAGATCTGCCTGGCCAGCCGGACCGTGGCCAAGTGCGACCAGATCAAGAGCGAAATCTCCCGGCCGATCCGCACCGCCGCCGTCGACGCCGACCGGCCGGCCGAGACCGCCGCCCTGATCCGCGACTTCGGTCCGGATCTGGTCATCAACGTCGCCCTGCCGTATCAGGATCTGGCCATCATGGACGCCTGCCTGGAAACCGGCGTCGACTACCTCGATACCGCCAACTACGAACCGCCGGAGGAGGCCAAATTCTGCTATAAATGGCAGTGGGACTATCGCGAGCGGTTCCAGAAGGCCGGGCTGATGGCCCTCTTGGGTTGCGGCTTCGACCCCGGCGTCTCCAACGTCTTCTGCGCCTGGATGCAGAAGCACCATTTCGATTCGATCCGCACCGTCGACATCCTCGACTGCAACGCCGGCGACCACGGCCATCCGTTCGCCACCAATTTCAATCCCGAGATCAACATCCGCGAAATCACCCAGCGCGGCAAGTATTGGGAACGCGGCCAGTGGAAGGAGATCGACCCGCTCTCCGTCCACTTCCCCTTCGATTACCCCCAGATCGGGCCCAAAGAGAGCTACTTGCTTTACCACGAAGAGCTCGAATCCCTCTGCCAGAACATCAAGGGGCTGGAGCGGATCAGATTCTGGATGACCTTCGGCCAACCCTATATCACCCACCTGCAAGTTCTGCAGAACGTGGGCATGACTCGGATCGATCCGGTCATGTACGAAGGGCATGAGATTGTGCCCCTCAAGTTCCTCAAGGCCGTGCTGCCGGACCCGGCCAGCCTCGGCACCAATTACCACGGCAAGACCAATATCGGCTGCCTGGCCAAAGGCCAGAAGGACGGCCAGCCGAAGCAGTTCTACGTCTACAACGTCTGCGACCACGCCGAATGCTATCAGGAGGTCAAGGCCCAGGCCATCTCCTACACCACCGGCGTGCCGGCCATGATCGGCGGCATCATGATGCTGACCGGCGCCTGGCGCGGGCAAGGCGTGTTCAACATGGAAGAGTTCGATCCCGATCCGTTCATGGACCGGCTCAACCGCCACGGGCTGCCCTGGGTGGCGACCGAGCTTCCGGCCGACCGGGATTACTTCGCCTCGGTCGACGCGCAGCTAAAGTAGCCTTTGGTTCTGGAAAACTCGACGGGGAAAACTTTCTTGAAAGAAAGTTTTCCCCGCGCCCCATTCACAGAACTTTATCCGCGCTTCGCGTGACCGTCAGGTTTAGAGCTTAAGTGAGAAGTTCGGATCGGCGTTTCCGCCTAGGTTCTGTCTGAAAACAAGGCGGAGGGGGAGGCTGGTTTGAAAAGAAGGGTGCTTTTCGGTTGTTAGGCTGGCCTTGTTTTCAGACGAACACTATAGTCCGCTCTTTTCATACACAGCCTAGGAGCCACGCCCGAGACAGCGTCAAATAATCCCAGAAGTTTTGGGATTTTTGATGCGTTCGGGCGGTGGCGACGCCGGATCAAACGCCGAGACGGACTTCTCACACACGCTCATTGAGAGTTTTTTTGAGCGGGGGTATGGGGGAGAACTTTTTTTGCAAAAAAAGTTCTCCCCCAGCTTTCCCCTAATTGCA
>CAYMGG010000222.1:0-9972 GCA_964389915.1 uncultured Planctomycetaceae bacterium | reverse complement strand
CCGAATGCCGCCAGTTTTACGACTCCCAGCGGTTCCTGATCGCCGGGCTGCGGCGGGAATCGGCTTCGTCGGCCGCGCCCGCCGGCCTGACCGAGCGGGTCCAGGCCGCGGTCGCCGGCCAGACCGGCCGGATCCTGACTCTGCCCCGCCCGGCGCGCCTCCGCTGGCTGCCGGCGGCCGCGGCGGCGCTCCTGGTCTTCTGCGCCGGCGGCTGGTGGTGGAACCAGGCGCGGATCGACCACGCCCGGCGGCAGGCCGAGCAGACCCGCGAACTGGGCGGACTGGCCCTGCTCATCATGGGCCAGGTGACCGACGCCGCCCCGGGCGGCGCCCTGAGCGCGGCCGGCCGGCCCCTGCCCAGCCTGGTCGGAGAGCTGGCGGCCATCGACGCCGACGCCCGGGCGCTGGGCCGCTTTCTGACCACCTGGCTGGACGAGGCGCCCGCAGGCAAAACCCAGGATTCCTAAAAACCTTTCGGCCGCGCGTTTGGCTCGGCCGGACTATCATGACAAGGAGAATTAAAATGGCGGCTGCCACCCCTAGAAAATCGCGCCCCACCAAATCGGCCAAGTGGGTCAAATCCCCCCAGCTGCTCCTGTTGGGCGGGGGAGTAATGGTCCTCCTGCTCAGCGGCGTGGGCTACGCCCTCTGCCGGCCGGCGGCCAAGGCCGCTCCGGCCCCCTCGGCTTCGGCCCCCGCCTCGGCGGCCCCAGCGCCGCTGCCCGAGATCAAGCCCGCGCCCATCGACATCTCCGACGTGAACAAGGCCGACAAGTCGATGTGGCGGCTGGAAAAGGCCCACCGCGAGGCCTACAAGGCCGCGGAAAAGATGCAGGGCACGGAGGCCGAAAAGGCCGCCTACCTGGCCAAGATCGACCAGCAGACCGCCCAGGCGCTGGAGGCATTCCTGGAGAGCGCGCGCAAGCAATGGGAGGTCATGCCCCCCGATCAGCGCAAAGCCCTGGTCATGGGCGCGGTCGGCAAGGCCCAGGAGGTCAAGGATAAGTTCTATAACCTGCCGGCGGAAAAACAGGCCCAGTGGCGCGAACGTTTCCATTCGGCGCAGAACCAGGCCTGGGTCAACAAGATGAGCCACATGTTCCTGAACGACCTCAAACCCGAGGAACGCCAAGTCATGGCCCCGATCGTCAAGGAATGGGTCAATTTATTTCAGAGCCTTTAACCGGAGGGTTATTTCCACCATGTCCGAGTCATTGCGGTCCAACCGCGCGACCGCCTTCACCCTGACCGAACTGCTGATCGTGATCGCCATCATCGCCGTCCTGGCCGGCCTCCTGCTGCCCGTGATCCAGATGGCCAGCGGCTCGGCCAAGAAGACCTCCTGCCTGAGCAACCTGCGGCAGATCGGTCTGGCCCTGAACATGTATTTCAAGGAAGACAGCAACTTCCTGGTCCCCTGGTGCACCCAGATGCCGAGCAATAAGCCGCCGGGCGAGGAGAACTATCCCTCGGTGCGCGAGACATTGAACTCGTACCTCTCCGACCCGCGGGTCTTCCTCTGCCCGTCCGACCAGGGCGAAAAATTCTTCAAGCGGGAGGGCCTGAGCTACGAGTGGGCCTCCTACGCCAACGGCCGCAAGGTGGAGAAGGAAAACCTGACCGTCATCGGTTACGAGATGTTCTTGCTGAGCGATTACGACCTCTTCCACGGCGGCAAGAGCGATCCGGGGGCGAAAAATTATCTCTACGCCAACGCCCGGGTCGAACCGCGCGGCCCCGGCAGCTGAAGCTATTGTCGGACCGACTCAGTTGAGCGAGGCGAACGAATGGGGTAGACGTCGAGTTGTTCCATTTTAACGTTCGAAACGGCGAAGCCGGATGAGAGTTTTTTGAAGGGGTCCGGGGGAACTTTTTTGCAAAATAGTTCCCCCGGAGAGCCCCCCGCTTCAACCCAGGGAGAGTCCAAAATGGCGTCTGCGCCGCGTAAAACCCGGCGTTCCGCCCAGGCCGGTAAAAAGTTGCGGCGGTTTCTGCTGGCCGGCGGCGCGGCGGGGTTGGGATTGATCGGCGCGGTTATCATGTTGCGGCGGCCGGCGGCCGAGCCCGCGCCGGCTGCGCCCACGGCCCAGGCGGCGGGCGAAACACCGGCTCAAGCGAACGCCGAACTCAGCATGGCGGCCGTGGGCCAGGCCGACCGGGCGGTGCAGCATATCGCCAACCTCCGCCACGAAGCCGGCCAGACCGCCGCCCGGACGCCGGGCGAAGAAGCGCCCCAAGGCGACAGCCAATCCCAGGCCAACCGCCAGACCGTGCAGGCGCTGGAGACGTTCATCGAAAAAGGCCTGGAGCAGCTGCGAACCATGCCACCCCAGCAGCGCCAGGTCATGGTCCAATGGGCCACGGTCAAGGCCCAGGAACTGCGGACGAATTTCCAGAATCTGCCGGAGACGGACAAGGCCATGTGGCGGAAGCACGCCCACTCGCCGGACGTGCAGGCCTGGATCGCCAACATGAGCGGAAAATTCATCTACGATCTGAACGCCGAGGAACGGCAGGCGCTGGCCCCGGTGGCCAAGGAATGGGTCGATTTCGTCAACAACTTGTAAAATCAATCCCAGTTAATAATGACTGCGTTTGGGGAGCCTTTTTTGCAAAAAGGCTCCCCAAACCCCGCCAAAAAGCTCTCGCCGACTTCGCCTGGCCCGAAAGTTTATCGGCCATCAATAGCTTGATTGGGAGGGAACGAACTTCGTTTCGTTCCCGGGATTCTCTCGGCCCGGCAGCATCCGGATTCAAGCGGTCGAGACGGAGCTCGACCCGCCCAAATTGCGGCCGGCCGGTCAGCGCAGCAGGCGGCCCAGCGCGATCGGCTCGATCCGGAACTTGCCCCGGCCGTCGCTGCGCCTGAAGCCGACGGGCCGGTCGGCGGCATCTACCTCCAACCACAACCAGTCCTGTCTCAAGCCCGTCTGCTCCCGGCCGTTCGCGTCAGTGTGCGTCGCGCTGGTCGACTCCAGGACCGGCAGCTTATAAATTCCCGCGCCGGCCGCCTCGGGCAAACCTGCCAAGATCATGATGTGCCCGGTATGCCCGACCTCCGGGTGGGCGTAGCGCCAGGCGATCAGATCGCCCGGCCGAAGATCGGCGACGGTTTCGATTCTCAACCAGTCGCCGGCCGCGGCGGGATCGGCGGGCGCTTTTTCGAAGGCCCGTTCGTAATCGGCCGCCAACAGCCCTTTGCCGGCCTCGCCCCGGCGGAAACGAGCCGTGCTGGCCGGCGCCACTCGGCCCAGCACCAGGCGGACGTAACCGGAGCAATCCAGTTCGTATCGGCCGGCCTTTTCGTCGATTTGATTTTTATGGCTGTACTGAGTCGACCGGGCCGCGGCCAGAATCCGCCGGGCTTCGCGCAGGATGGCCGCGTTCAGCGGAGTGACGCCGGCCGGTCCGGCCGGCTCCGGGGAGGGCGAAAAAACCGCGGCTGAAACGGCGTTGGCCGCGGGTTGGGCCGGCTGGCCGGCGGCGGCGGGTAGCCGGGGTTTGGGGTCCGGTCGGAGGCAGAAAAAACTCAGGCCGACCAGGACCGCCGCACCGGCGGCAAACGCCGCTGGCCGCTCCCAACCGGACCGACCGCCCCCGAACCGACCGGCCACGGCGGCTACTCGATCTTGACGATCTTCAGCTCCATCGGTCCGCCCGGCAGCTGGGCGACGACCACTTCGCCGATCTGGTGGCCGACCAGGGCCTGGCCGATGGGGCTGGTGGTGAGGATCTTGCCGGTGGTGGGATCGGCCTGGCCGGCGCCGACCAGGATGCGGGTCATCTCCTGGCCGTCCTTGACCCGCTTGAAGGTGACGGTGCTCCCCAGCACGGCCGTGCCGGCCGGGGCCTTGGAGGGATCGACGATCTGGGCCCGGGCCAGCATGCCCTCGATCTGTTCGATCCGGGCGTTGAGCATGCCCAGCTCCTCGCGGGCGGCGTGGTAGTCGGCGTTCTCGCGCAGATCCCCCTTCTCGCGGGCCTCCTCGATGGCCTTCTTGATCTCGGGCCGGCGGCGTTCGAGATCCTCGCGCTCGGCGCGCAGCTTGGCATGACCTTCCTGCGTCATGGGCACGGATTCTGGCATGGTCGATCCTCCCCCTGATTTCTGACTCGGCAAAAAAAACCATTCGTTCGCAGCCGAAACTGCGGCGTAAAACGCGGCGGGACCGGCAAAGCCGGTCCCGGCCGGGGTCCGCCGCAGGCGGCGGTCAGCCGGTGATGAACTGCCGCAGGCGGGTGCAGCCCTTCTCGATCTGGGCCCGGCTGGTGGCGTAGCTCAGCCGAATGTGTTGCTCGGCCCCGAAGGCCTCGCCCGGCACGGGCGCGATCAGCACCTGGTCCAGGGCCACCTCGCAGAACTCCAGCGGCGTCTTGACCATTTTCCCGCCCAACTGGCGGCCCAGCGCGCCGGAGATGTTGGGCAGCGCGTAGAACGCCCCGCCCGGAACGGCGCACTTGACGCCCGGAATGTCGTTGAGCAATTTGACGATCATTTCGCGCCGGGCGGCGAACTCGGCGACCATCTCCTTGACGCAGTCCTGCGGCCCGGTCAGGGCGGCCACCGAAGCCGCCTGGGCGATCGAGCAGGCGTTGGAGGTCGACTGCGACTGGATGTCGTCGATGGCGGCCATCACCGCCTTGGGCCCGGCGGCATAGCCGATCCGCCAGCCGGTCATGGCGTAGGTCTTGGATACCCCGTTGACCACCACGGTGTGTTCGCGGCAGTAATCGCTGACCGAGGCGATCGACTTGTGGGCGGCGCCGGAATAGACCAGTTTGTCATAGATCTCGTCCGACAGGCACCACAACTCTTTTTCTTCCAACAACTTGCCGATTTTATCGATCTCGGCCGGCGGAATCACCGCGCCCGAGGGGTTGGACGGCGAGTTGAGGATGAGCAGCTTGGTCTTGGGGGTGATCTTGGCCGCGATGTCCGCCGCCGTCACCGCAAAGCCATTGGCCTCGCTGGCATGCAGGTAAACGGTGGTGCCGCCAGCCAGCCGGACCATCTCCGGATAGCTCACCCAGTAGGGGCCGGGGAGGATGACCTCGTCGCCCACGTCGATCATGGCCTGGCAGGCGAGGAAGAGGCTGTACTTGGCGCCCGGGGAGACCACCACCTGACCCGGCTGATAGGTTACGCCGATATCGGTTTTAAAGCGACTGCACACCGCCTCGCGCAGGGCGGGCAGGCCGGCGTTGGGAGTGTAGCCGTGCAGCCCGTCGCGAATGGCTTTTTCCGCCGCGGCGCAGATGTGGGCGGGAGTCTTGAAATCCGGTTCACCGGCCGCGAAACCGACCACGTCCTTGCCTTCGGACTGGAGTTTCTTGGCCTTGGCGCTGATGGCCATGGTCATACTGGGCTGGCTCTCGGCGGCGCGACGGCTCAAGGCAGGCTTCATGGCTCCTCCTCAATTCCGGGCACAATAAAAACTCGCGCCACCGCATCCTCGGCGGCCGCGAGCTTATGAACCAACTTTACCCGCCCCTTCCGCCGGCGTCAAGCCTCAACCTTGATCCGGGCCCGAATCGCCGGCGCCGCTTCGGTCCGCCGGCCGGCCCGGGCAACTCTTTTCAAATAGCGCGGTTTGCACGCGGGTTTTGCCCTTGACCATGCGTTTTCCTAATAATAGAGTGTCCGTAGCGGCCGGGGGAAACCGCCCGTTATCGGCGGCGGCCACACAACCAGCGGGAGAATGCACTTGGCGGGCGAATATTCGGAAAGCGATTCCTCGTATTTCCTGAGTCGCGGCGAGTATTACCAGGCCGAAGGGCTATTCGACCAGGCGCTCAAGGCCTTCAACCGGGCCGTGGAGCTCTCGCCCCGCGACGCGGAGGCGTACCTGAGCCGCTCGGAATGCTACCGGCGCGGCGGCCTGATCAAAGAGGCCATCGCCGACCTGCGCGAAGCCATCGGCATCGATCCGGGCAATCCCGAACCCCTGGTCATGCTCGCCCAGAGCCTGGCCGAGCGGGGCGAGATCGACGAGTCCCTGGCCTTCCTCGACCGGGCCGCCAACCTCGACCCCACCTGGAGCCGGGTCTTCCTAATCCGCGGCGACGTGCTCCTGCGCATCGGCCGGCTGGAAGAGGCCGTGGCCGACTACCGCCGGGCCCGCGAGATCGACCCCGAGAACCCCGACATCGTCATCGCCCTGGGCGACGCGCTCTGCGAGGCGGGCCAGTACAAGGAAGCCCTCCCCCTTTTCAACGCCGCCATCAAGCAGAACCCCAACTACGGCTGGGCCTACCTCTGCCGGGGCGACGCCTACGCCGACGAGCACCAGAGCCAGCCGGCCCTGGAGGACTACCAGAAGGCCATCCGCCTCCTGCCGGGCAGCCTGGAGCCGCGCCTTAGCCGGGGCGGGCTCTTCCTGCGCATGGGCCGGACCGAGGACGCGGTCCGCGATTACGAGTGGGTGCTGGAGCGCGAGGCGGCCAACGCCGACGCCTATTACGGCCTGGGCGAGGCCCACTGGCAGAACGGACACGTCCGCGAATCGCTCATGGCCTACAACAAGGCCATCGAACTGGGCATCCGCGAGGCCGGCGCCTACCTGGGCCGGGCCGAGGCCCTGGCCGCCGTGGGCCGCCGGCGCGAGGCCATCGCCGACTGCTCCCGGGCCATCGAGCTTGATCCGGTCAACGCCGAGGCCCACGCCGCCCGGGGCAACTTCTACCTCGAATGCGGCCAACTCGACGACTCCCTGGCCGACTTCGACGCGGCCCTGGAGCTGGACCCCCAGCTGATCGAGCCGCTCCTCTCGCGGGCCGACCTGCGCCTGCGCCTGGGACAGACCGAAAAGGCCCTTGCCGACCTGGAGGCGGCCGTCAAGCTCTCGCCCGACGACGTGGGCGTGCTCATCCGCCTGGTCCGGACCGTGGCCGTGGCCCATTCGCTGGAAGAGGCCCTGGAGCTGGTCGAGGAGAAGACCGCCATCCGCCACGAAGAGCCGGACCTGCTGCTTCTGCGCGGCGACCTGCTGGCCGAACTCGACCGGTTGCCCGACGCGGCGGCCGCCTACGAGGCGGCCGGCGAACTCGCGCCCGACGACCAGGAACCCTTCCTCCGCCTGGCCGAGCTGTACGAAGCCGCCGGCGAGGCCGACCGGGCCCTCAACATGTTCGACCGGGCCATCGCCATCCTGCCCAACCACCCGCTGCCTTACCTAATCCGCGCGCATCTGCTGGAGCGGCTGGGCCGGCGGGAGGAGGCGGCCCAGGACCGGACCACGGCCGCGGCCCTGCGCCGCTACCGGGGCGGACGGTGAACGCCGGCGAACTGATCATCGACTGCCACATCCATCCCGCCTCCGCTCCGAGCGAGGATTTCCGCGCGTTCGGCCAAAGCGGCTCGCCCGAGGATCAGGTCGCAGCCCTGCGCCGCGCCGGGATCGGCCGCGCCTGCGGCGGGGTGATCCTGCGCCCGGATGCCGGACCGGACTACGCCGGCTTCGCCCCGATCAAGCAGATGAACGATTCGGCCCTGCGCTTGCGCGACCGGCTGGGCGATTTCTACCTGCCCGGCTTTCAGGTTCATCCCGACTTCCCCCAGGAATCCTGCCGCGAACTCGAACGCGGCTACGCCGCCGGCGTCCGCTGGGTCGGCGAACTGGTCGGCTATCTCATGAAATATGATTACGATCGGCCGGGCATGGCCGAAATTCTGCAAGCGGCCGGGACGCTGGGTCTGCCGGTCAATTTCCATTGCGACAACCTGGAACTGATCGAAGCCCTCTGCCGGCAGGCGCCGCAGACCAACCTGGTCCTGGCCCATCCCGGCGATCTGGGCGGGTTTCGCGCCCGCATCGACGTGGTCGCCCGCCACCCCAATCTTTACCTCGACCTCTCCGGCACGGGCCTGATGCGCTGGGGCATGCTGCGCCACGCCCTGGACACGGCCGGGGCGGAAAAAATCCTCTTCGGCACCGACTTCCCCATCTGCAATCCGGCCATGTACGTGCACTGCGTCGCCTATGAAGACCTTACGCCGGCCGAGCGCCGGCTGGTCCTGGCCGACAACTTCCTGCGCCTGAGCGGCGAGGCTCCGGCTGTAAAATCATGAAAAACCTAACTCCTTTTCTAATTCTGCTGGTCTTGGGGCTGATCGGCTGGATCGACCATTACACCGGAATCGGCTATCACTCGGTCCTGTTTTACATCCCGCCCGTCGTCGGCGCCGGCTGGCTGCTGGGACGCACTTGGTCCGTGGTGGTGGCGCTCCTGGCCAGCCTGGCCTGGCTGGTGGTGGAGTTTCTCCTGCTCCACGACCTGCGCCCCGCCGCCATCATTTTCAGCGGCCTGACCAGCCTGGGGACTTTTTTGCTGATTGGCCTCTCCATCAGCATCATCCGCCGGGAAAAGAGGATGCTCGATGCGGCCAATGACCGCATCTCGGTCCTGTTGGAGATCGAGCAGCGGCTGGCCCGGACCGACGCCCTGACCGGTCTGGCCAATTCCCGCTATTTTCGCGAACAATTGGCCATTGAGCTGGCCCGGGCTCAGCGCGACGGCGCGGTCTTCTGCCTGCTTTACCTGGATCTGGACAACCTTAAGCAAGTCAACGACATTCACGGGCACGAGGCCGGCGATCGGCTGATCCGGCAGACGGCCGAGGTTCTGCACGCGCATTTCCGCGCCAGCGACTTGCCCGCGCGCCTGGGGGGCGACGAGTTCGCGGTCCTGCTCTGGCGGCCCGAGCGCGCGGCCATCGAACAGGTCGGCCGGCGCCTGATCGCAGCCCTGAGCCAGGTGGCGCGGGAATATCCGGACTGCCATACCGGCGGCAGCGTGGGCATCGCCTGGTTCCCCACTCCGCCGGCCAACCCGGGCGAGGCGTTGCGCGAAGCCGACAATGCCATGTATCACGCCAAACGGCAGGGCAAGGGGCAGCTGAAGGTCATCGAGATGCCGTGTCAGCCCAACCCCGGAGAGTGATTTTTTCTTTCCGGTTTAAGTTGTTTTTTGCGCCTTGCGCTATTCTGCCCGTTCGTTACGCTCTTCCCTTCATGTACCGTCCTTTTTTGCCGGCGGCCTACCTAGGCCTGCCGGTCATACTTTGTCTCCTGACCTCCTGTGCCGGCCAAGTCCCGGCCGAGCCACGCCCGCCGGTGAAGATACCCGCTCATTTCGCCGGCGCACCCGCTGTTTCCGAAACCGTGCCTGCGGAATCCGCAGTCCAGGCCGCGGCCGACGCGGAAAAAAACCCGGCTGGCGACCGCGGCCGGCCGGCCTCATCCGCTCCTGAAAAGTCGGCCGCAACGATTGAAACGGTCGCCCCGCCCGGGTCGGAATCCGCCGCCGGTCGCGGCTGGTGGGACGAGTTCGGCGACGCCGGCCTGTCGGCCGCCGTGCGCCAGGCTCTGACCGGCAACCTTTCGCTCCAACAGACCTTCAGCCGGCTGGAACAGGCCCAGGCCGCCGCCCGCTCCGCCCGCGCCGGCCTTTTTCCGCAGATCACCGGCCAGGCCGACTCCAGCCGTGCCCGCAGCACTTTGACCCGGGAGAGCGACGGCGCGGCGGCGGTCATGGCCGCTGGCGACGGCGGCCGCGAGGCCAAAATCCAAACCGACAGCCACGACCTTTTGGCCGTCGGTTCGCTGGAGCTGGACATCTGGGGCCGGGTCCGCGCTGCGGTCAACGCCGCCCGGCTCGACGAAGCCGCCGCCGCCGAGGCGGCCGGCTGGGCCGAATTGGAACTGGCCGCGCGGGTGGTCGGCACCTGGTACGACCTGGCCGAACAGCGGGCCCAGCTGGCCCTGCTCCAGGAGCAGGTCGCCCTCAACCGCACCTATCTGGAACTGGTCGAATGCCGCTTCACCCAGGGCCTGGCCGACGCCCTCGACTTGCAGCAGCAGCGCCAGCTGCTGCTTTCGACCCAGGCCCAAGCCGCGCCCGTGCGCGGCCAGATCGAGACCCTGCGCCACCAGCTGGCCGTCTGCCACCAGCAGCAACCAGTCGGCGTAGTTG
>CAYMGG010000221.1:7819-9979 GCA_964389915.1 uncultured Planctomycetaceae bacterium | reverse complement strand
CGGGGGCTCTGCACGGCCGGCCCCTTGGAGGTGTTGAGCATGCGAAACTGCACGCCGGTGGCGTCGGCGGCCAGGCCCATGACCCCGCCCAGGGCGTCGATCTCGCGCACGAGCTGGCCCTTGGCCAGGCCGCCGATGGCCGGGTTGCAGGACATCTGGGCTACGCTGTCGAGATTGAGGCAGAGTAGCAAGCAGTCGCAGCCCAGCCGGGCGGCGGCCAAGGCGGCCTCGCATCCGGCGTGGCCGGCGCCGATCACCACGATGTCGACCTGGAGCGTCATAGGCCGGATAGTCTATGTGCCGGCGCGCGGAAAGTAAATGCCGCGGGCCGGAAGCGGGGAATAGGTTGTGCTCTATGAGATTTGGTGTAAACTTCAAATAGGCAGCTTTAGCGACAAGCCGGTAGTACCCAATCGACCGCCAGTCGGGCGACCCGCAGCCGGGGAGGGGCCAATTTGAGCCATCGGATTCTGATCGTCGAAGACTCCGCACCGCTCCAGACGGTCATCATCGAATTTCTACAGAGCAAGGGCCACGTCTGCCAGTGCGTGCCCGACGCTCGCGCGGCGATGAAGCTGATGGGGCAGGACGTTTACGACCTGATCCTCACCGACGTGCGCCTGCCCGGCGAGGCTGACGGTTTCGCCGTGGTCGAATTCGCCAACCAGCACCAGCCCGAGGCGATCAAGGTGGTGATGAGCGGCTACGGCCGGCTGGACGACATCGTCCGGGCCATCCGGCTGGGCGCCTACGACTTCGTCCGCAAGCCCCTGCCCAGTCTGGCCGAACTGGGGGTGATCGTCGAGCGCGCGCTGGAGCACAAAAATCTGCTGCGCGAACGGAAGCGGGCCCAGGAAGAGATCGAACGGATGAACGTCGAGCTCAGCCGGGCCAACGACCGCCTGGCCGAGGAGGTCGAGCGGCGCACCGCCGACCTGGCCAAGGCCAACCGCGAACTGCGCACCCTCGACGAGATGAAGAACAACCTGCTGGCCAGCGTCAGCCACGAGCTGCGCACGCCGCTGGTGTCGGTGCGGGGCTACACCGAGCTCTTCTACAGCGGCCGGCTCTGCCCGATTCCCGAAAAGTACCAGAAATACTTAGAAACCTGCCTGCGCAACATCGACCGCCTGCTCTCCCTGATCGACAGCCTGATGCAGTACGCCCAGACCTTCAACCAGCGCCCACCGCTGCGGCTGGAACTGATCGATCTACGGCAGATCTTCGCCGCCCTGATCCAGAAGCTGTCCGAGGCGGCCCGCTCGGCCGAAGTCAGCCTGGAACTGCTCGAAAAAGGCCACCCCGTGCTGGTCCACGGCGATGCGCGCCTGATCGAGCAGTCGTTCCAGCACATTCTGGACAACGCCATCAAGTTCAACCGGCCCGGCGGCCGGGTCTGGGTCGAATTTGAACCGGTCGGCCGCAAACTGGTCAAGATCAGCGTCGGCGACAACGGCATCGGCATCCCCCTGGAAGAGCAGGGCCGGATCTTCGAGCGCTTCTACCAGGTCGACCGCGGCCCCACCCGCCAGTACGGCGGCACCGGCATCGGCCTGGCCATCGCCCGCGACAACCTGCGACTGCTGGGCAGCGAACTGCGCGTCACCTCGGAGCTGGGCAAGGGCAGCGTCTTCTACCTGACCATGCCACTGGCCGAAGACGCCCCGCCGACGGTTCCGCCCGGGCCGGAAAAATGATCCTCGAACCGCAGTCGCCTCCGGCCCGGCCGGCGGAGAAGCTCTGGCTCCCGGCCGGCCTGCTGGCGATTCTCCTGATCTTCAATCACGACGTGACCGTCGGCGGGCGCACCTTCCTGACCGTCACCAGCAACCCGCACAGTCTGCCGCGCGGCAATCCGGTCCGGGTCTGGGGCGCGGCGGCGGAAAAGGAACACGGCCTGACCGTCTTCGACCCCGGAACGGTCGGCTGGGCGCGCGAGCCGGACCAGTACTTCAACCGCCTCTGCCTGGCTCAAGGCGCGTTTCCACATTGGAATCCCTATCAAGGCCTGGGCCAGGTCCATGCTGCCAACGGTTCGAGCGGGGTCTTCGACCCCCTTCAATTGCCGTCCTATCTGTGTCCGCGCGGCTGGTGGAGTTGGACTCTCGACGCCGAGACCCTGGCCCGCTTGTTCCTGGCCGGTTGGGGCGCCGCCTGCCT
>CAYMGG010000221.1:0-7809 GCA_964389915.1 uncultured Planctomycetaceae bacterium | reverse complement strand
CGCCGGTTGGGCGCAAGCGCCCCGGCCGCCTTCTGGGGCGGGGCGGCGGTCGAGCTGGGCAACTGGTTCGCCACCTTCGGCAACCATCAGCTGGTGCGGGTCGACGCCCTGACGCCGTTTCTGCTTTACGCCTATCTGGAATGGGGGCGCAGCCCTTCGGCCCGAACCTTTTTGCTGGCCACCGGCTTCACCCTCTGGACGCTGGTGGCGGACTTCCCCGAAGCCACGTTCGTGGTCCTGCTGCTGGCCACGGCCTGGTATCTGGTCCTGGTCTGGCCGCCGCGAGGCGCCTCCTGGCGGGAGGCCGGGGCGGCCTGGCTGCGCGGAGTCCTGCGGCTGGGGGCCTGCCAGGTCTGCGCCGCGCTACTGGCCGGCCCCTGGCTGCTGCCGTTTCTAGAGAACGTGGCCCGCGGGGTCAGCGCCCACGATCCCGGCTCGAACATGGGCTTAAGGGCCTTTACCGCAGACTACCTGCCTTATCTGCTGCTCCCCATGCAGACCAAATACGCCCTGGTCAACCTGCTGAGCTGCGTGGCCCTGGTCCTGGCCGTCGCCGGCTGGGCCGAGCGGGAGAGCCAACCGCTGCGCCGGCGGGCCCGGTTCTTCTTCGGCGTCTTTGTCCTGGCGGCCGGCGCCAAACTCTTCAATCTGCCGCCGCTGGATCAACTCGGCCGGCTGCCGCTCTTCGAGCAGGTGGCGCTGGCGCGCGAACTCCAGGCCCCGCTGGAATTTTGCGTCCTCTTCCTAGCCGCGCTCGGCCTCGACTCCCTGGCGGCGGGCCGGCTGAAAGGCCGCGCCGTCGGTGCGGCGGCCCTGCTGGTGGCCCTGTTCCTGGGCCTCTCCCTCCTGGGGGTGGACTGGGCGAAGCTGGCCGATTCGGCCCGCGACAGCGGCCGGCTGGGCCGGAAGCTGGCCGGCGCAGCCGTTTTCGTCAGCCTGCCGGCGCTGCTGGCCCTGCTGGCGAAATGGCGCCGGCTGGGGCCTGCCGGGCTGGTGGCGCTGTTTCTGGCGGCCATGGCCGGCGAAGCCGCCTACCGGCAGCATAAGTTGGAGCACAGCCGCCGCTACGATCCTTACGCGCAACCTCCGTTCGTGGCCTGGCTGCAAAACCGGACTGCAACCGCTCCGGGCCGGATCTACGCCCGCGACGGCATCCTCACGCCCGACATCGCCGAAGCCTACGGGATCGAGGACATCCGCTATATGGTGGCCATCGACAACCCGCGCCGACAGGCTTATTTTCGCGAATTCATCACTCCCGACTACGCTCATCTGCGAGTCGACGGCGACGAGGCGCGCATGCTTTACGGCCGGCATTTCGACCTGCTCAACGTCCAATACGTCCTGCTGGCCCCGGACAGTTCCGCGCCGGACGGAGCGGCCGCCTCGCCCCCTCCGCCGGGGGATAAATTCTCCCTCGTCTATGACCGCGAAGTACGGATCTACCGCAACGCCGAGTGCCTGCCGCGGGCGTTCGTGGTCGAATCGGTCCGTCACGCCGCCTCGCCGGAAGAAGCGCAGCGGCGGCTGCGCGCCGCCGATTTCGCCCCGCGCCGCGAAGCGATAGTAGAAAACCTGCCGGCGGAAATACTGGCCCGCTTGGCCGCCAATCTACCGCCGGCTCCGGCCAGGCCGGCGGAGGCCCATTTCACCCGGCCCGGACCGAATCGCGCGGCGATCAGAGTCCGGCTCGATCGGCCGGGAATGCTGGTCGTCAGCGAGGTCTATCAGGCCGGCTGGCAGGCCAGAGTCGACGGCCGGCCGGTCCAGCATTACCCCGCCGATCTGCTGTTGCGGGCCGTTTATCTGGAAGCCGGCGAGCATGAGGTGGAATTCAGATATGAACCGCAGACCTTTGTGTTCGGGCTGATTATGGCCGGTCTCGGCCTGCTGGCGGGCGGAACCGCCGTCTGGCGCCTGCGCCGCCCGCCCGGCAAAATCATTTTACCCCGCCCCGAAGGGCGGATAAACTCCGGCCCAGTTCCAGCCGGTCGGGGGGAAGGCTAGATCGGAACGCGAAGAGATGGCTTTGAGGCTTGATCGCCGCGAAGCGCAACACCGCGAGCGGCCGCCTCCTCTTCCGGCCAGATCCTTGACGCCTGATTTGCATGCCGCGCCTGGAGTCGAAAGGAAACCTGCCATGATCGTCTCCGCCGCAAGGCTGGCGGCCAATCTGCATGACGTCCGCGAAAAGCTGGCCCGGGCGGCCGAGCGGGGCGGACGCGCCCCGGAGGCGGTCCGCCTGGTGGCCGTGACCAAAACCGTCGGTTTGGAGGAGGTCCGGGCCCTGCACGATCTGGGCGTGACGGATTTCGGCGAAAACCGCGTCGCGGCCGGCCAGGAGAAACTGGCGGCGCTGGCCGATCCGGCCGTGCGCTGGCATCTGATCGGCCATCTCCAACGCAACAAGGCGGCCAAGGCGGTGGCTGGCTTCGCCCTGCTCCATGGCGTCGAGTCGTCCGGACTGATCGAAGCCCTAGCCCGGCGGGCCGGCGAACGGCCCGATCCGCTGCCGGTGCTGCTGGAGATCAACATCTCCGGCGAGGATTCGAAATACGGCGCGCCGCCCGAAGAGGCGGCGGCCCTGGCCCGCCAAGTCCTGGCCGCGGCGAACCTGCGACTGGAAGGGCTGATGACCATGGCCCCGCTCGACGCCGCCGGCGAGGCGGCCCGGCCGGTCTTCCGCGCCCTGCGGGAGTTGCGCGACCGGCTTCAGGATGAATTGGGCGTACCGTTGCCGGAACTGTCGATGGGCATGAGCCAGGACTTCGAGGTCGCCGCCGAAGAAGGCGCGACTCTGGTCCGGGTCGGTTCGGCGCTGTTCGCCGCCGCTCAAGCTTAGGGACGAAAGGATCTGCCTTGCATTCCTTGCGGGAATTATATCGAATCGGGCTCGGACCGTCGAGCAGCCATACGATGGCCCCGACCCGCGCCGCCGAGAGCTTCCGGACGGAAACCCCGGACGCGGCGGCCTACCGCGTGACCCTGCACGGCAGCCTGGCCGCCACCGGCCGCGGTCACCTGACCGATCAGGCCATCGCCCGGGCCTTCGCCCCCCGGCCGGTCGAGTTCGTCTGGCGGCCCGACGAGGAGCTGCCGGAGCATCCCAATGCCCTGACCTGCGAAGCGCTGGACGCCGCCGGCCAATTGCGGGCCCGGCGCCGGTACTTCAGCCTGGGCGGCGGCGCCTGGACGGCCGAGGGCGCCCCGCCGCCGACGGCCGCCGTCTACCCCCGGCATTCGATGCGCGAACTTCTGGCCTGGAGCGAGGGCTTCGGCCGGCCGCTCTGGCAATATGCGAGCGAAAGCGAAGGCCCGGAGCTGGAGGAGTTTTTGGGCCAGGTCTGGGCGGCGATGCGCCGGGCCGTGGAGCGGGGCCTGGCCGCCGAAGGCGTGCTGGCCGGCGGCCTGCACCTGCCGCGCAAGGCCCGGAGCTTCGCCCGCAAGGCCGAACGGGCCGCGGGCGGCTTTCGCCGGCGGGGCCTGCTCTTCGCCTACGCCCTGGCGGCCGCCGAGGAGAACGCCGGCGGCGGCGAGGTGGTGACCGCCCCGACCTGCGGTTCCAGCGGGATTCTGCCGGCCGTGCTTTATCATTTCTGCCGCGAGTCCGGGGCGACCGGCGAGGAGTTGATCCGCTCCCTGGCCACGGCCGGCCTGATCGGCAACCTGATCAAGCACCACGCCAGCATCTCCGGCGCCGAGGTCGGCTGCCAGGGCGAGGTGGGCGCGGCCTGCGCCATGGCCGCCGCCGCCGCCGCCCAGCTGCTGGGCGGCACCCCGGCCCAGATCGAATACGCCGCCGAAATGGGACTCGAGCACCACCTGGGGCTGACGTGCGATCCGATCGCCGGCCAGGTGCAGGTGCCCTGCATCGAGCGTAACGCCTTTGCCGCCGCCCGGGCCCTGGATTGCGCGGATTATGCGCTCCTCTCCGACGGTCGGCATCTGGTCAGCTTCGACGAAGTGGTCGAGGCGATGAACCGCACCGGCCACGACCTGCCCCGGCTGTACCGCGAGACCGCGGCCGGCGGCCTGGCGGTGGTGCATGGACAGGTCTAGGCGCGGCTCCCCATAATAAAGGGGCAATTGTCGCTTTGGTCTCCCTCCCCCCAACCCGGAGGGGGAGACGCCGGCGCCGCCGCTGAAGTTTGCCCCTCATTGACGGGGAGTTGCACCACGGCGCGGAACCCAACCACCTGCGGAGAGGTTTAACGATGGCAGACCAAATCCCCTCGGACCTGGCGGGCGGCCCGCCCCCGCCCCCCTGGCCCCGCGGGCGGGAGTGGTGGTGGCTGCTGCCGGCCATCCTGCCGGCCATGCTCTGGGCCTGGTATCCGCTGGACGCCTCGGACACCTGGTGGCACCTGGCCGCCGGCCGGCTGATCGCCCAGACCGGCAGCGTGCCGCGCGTGGAGCCGTTTCTCTATCCTTCGCTCGGCCGGCGCTGGATCGATTACAGCTGGGCGGCCCAGTGGTTTTTCTACCAGCTCTACCTGCTGGGCGGATTCACCGCCCTGATCCTGATGCGCATGGCCGCCGTCGGCCTGGCCATGGCCCTGGGCTGGCTGCTGGCGATCCGGCGGGGGGCGTCGCCCTGGCTGGCGGCGATCTGCTGCGCCGGCCTGTCGACCCTGCTGGATCAGATGACCCATGCCCGCCCGTTCATCCTGACGGCGGTCACGGCCGGGGGCGTGCTGCTGGCCCTGGAGATCGGCGGGTGGGGCGGATTGATCGCGGCGCTGGGCCTGCAATTAGTCTGGGCCAACCTCCACGCCTCATTCATGCTGGGGCCGGCCCTGGCCGGCTTCCTGGCCGCCGAGGCGACCCTGGCCCGCTACTGGCCGAAATTTCCGAGCCGTCAAGCCGGCCGAAACGATCTGCGCCAGTTATGGTTGGCGGTTCCGGGCCTGCTGGCCGTCTCCCTGCTCAACCCCAACGGGGCCGACCTCTTCTTCATGAGCCAGAAGCTGGTCTCGCTGGGCTGGGACCGGCAGTTCATCGCCGAGATGATGCCGCTGCCCCTTGACCTCTCCTTCGGCCGCCGCTTCTCCGTGGCCGGCGGTCTGCTGCTGCTGACACTGGCGGCGGCTTTGGCCCGCGGCGGCCGCTTGAGCTGGGGCCAGTTGGCGGCCGTGGCGGCCATGGCGCGTGAAACCATCAAATCCCGGCGGTTCCTGTTCTACTGGAGCATTCTGGCCGTCGCGCCCCTGGCCGAAGCGCTGGAAGCGGCCCTGCCGCGCGCCCGCCGGCCGCGAATCTTGTGCGGCGGACTGCTGGCCGCGCTGGCCCTTGCCGGGTTCTCCGAATCGTTCCAGCTCTTCCTGCAACGGGGCGGATTCAAGCTGGGCCTGGCGCGGCACGCCTTTCCGGTGGCGGTGGCGGATTTCATGGAGCGAAGCGGGATCACCGGCAACGTCCTGTCCGATCCCGAAGCGGGCGGCTACCTCCTCTGGCGCTTGCCGAGCGTCCGCCCGTCCACCGACTCGCGCTTCGGCGACAACGACTTCGATCACCTCCAGCGGGTGTTGGCTCTGGTCCAGAACCGGTCCGACTGGCAAAGCGCCATTCCCGGCCCGGCGGAGGCCGACGCCATGCTGGTGGCCACCCGCACCTCCCTGCCCTACGAGAAGATCCTGGACGAATGGGCGGTGGTCTATTGGGACAACACCTGGCAGCTCTTCCTGCGCCGGAAATCCCGCTATGCCGGGCTGATCGCCGAACACGACGAGTCGCACGTCTCGCCCTTCATCCTGAACAACCTTTGCTCCACCCTGCCCCAGGAAGAGCAAGTCCGGGTCGAAGCCCGGTTACGGCAACGGATCGCGGCCGAGCCGGGCTGCGGGTCGGCCTACTATGGCCTGGGGGCGGTCCTGCGCCGGCGCGGCTTGGACCGGCTGACCTCCGCCCGCCGGCTTTTCAATCAAGTGGAGAAGGCCCCCGAAGCCGCGGCCAGCAGTGAGAAGATCGCCCAAGCCCGGCGGCTGGAGAATGAAGCCCAAGACCTGCTGACCGAATCGCTGCTCAACTTCCGGGTCTATGCCGACAGCAATGTCGATTCGAGCTACGGCTACAGCGCCTTGGGCGTGAATTTCCTGATCCTGGGGGAGAAGGATTTCGCTTGGAAGATTATGGTGGAAAATCCGGCCCGGCAAGACGAGATCCGGCTGCTCGGTTGCGGCAACGAACTGGCGGCCATTCTTCCGCTCCTGGCGAAGATCTTCGGTTCCGATTCGCTCCAGGCGCGGGAGGGACGGGCCATGCTGATGGAGATCCGCCGGCTGGCCCTGGCCCGCCATTCGCCGATCATGGAACTGGCGAGCCACCCGGGCTTCGTCCGTCCCCCCTGGCTGAGGCCGGATTTTCCGGGGTTTGCGGAAGAAGCCGGCAAGCGAGGGGCGGCGGAGCCTCAACTCAAGCCTCATGCCGCGCAACCGTGAGCAAATGCTCCCGCCGGGCGAAATCGCGTTCCCTGCGGATAGTCCTCGGGCGCTGAGCCGTCGAAACAGACGTCCGAGTCGCCGCCTCGAAGCTTGCAGTTTGCAACCGAGCGTTGGACGGCAAAGGTTTGGCAGGCGCGACCGCCGCGGCCGAGTTTTGCCTCATATCAACTCAAGTTATTGATGACCGATTAACGTTCGGGCCTGGCAAACAGGATGAGAGTTTTTTGGCGGGGCTTGGGGAACCTTTTTGTGCAAAAAAGGTTCCCCAAAATCAGTCGCTAATAACTTGAATTGATCTCAGTCCATTTCGTCCACCGGCACCACCACCGGCCGGCGGGAGCCGTCGGCCTGCAACCGCTCGTGGTTGGCCAGCAGAAAATCGACGGCCTTGCGGAAGTCCGCCGCGTCCTCTTCCCGGAAGATCAGGCGGCGAAAATCCTGGTTTCGCAGACGCGCGGACAGCCCCAGGCGATATTCGTCGTCGTCGATCAGCCGCACCGCCTTGGCGATGTACTCCTCCCGGTCGGCGGCGATGAGCTCCGGCAGCCCCGCCCGGCGCAGCAGGGCCGCGCCCACCCGCCCGTGCGACCGCCGCCCCTCCAGGGTCAGAATCGGCTTGCCCAGCACCAACTCGTCGACCACGGTGTTGTAGCCATTGAAGGGCCAGGAATCCAGGCCCAGATCGCCCTGCGCGGCCAAAGCGAAGTACTCCTGGCCCAGCACGGTGGTGACCTCCCAGGAGCATTCGCCCAGCGCTTCGGCCAGATCGCGCTTGAAGGGGATGAAACGATTCTCCTTTTGCAGCGCAAAATTGGGGAAAAACCGAAACCGGACCGCCCGGGCGGCGCGGGCGGAGATCTCCCGCAGGGCGCTTAAGAGTTCGAAGTTGATCTTGTACTGGCTCCAGGGACAGTTGACGATCCGCTCCTCTCCGACGCGGGCCGGCCCGCCCGGCTCCAAGCTGCCGAGCACCTGGATCGGGTCGGTCGGCTGCCCCAGCCCCGGGATCAGCACCAACCGTTCGGAATAGGCCGCCTCGGCTTCGGCCGGATCCTCCAGCTCGATGCCGCCGAGAAAATAGTCCATCGCCGGCGAAAAACTGCTAGCCGGGTGCCCGTAGGTCGTGAGCTGGATCGGAGCCAGGCGCAGGTTGGCCGCATACAACGATTCGACGGTCATGCCCACGTCGGTGAAGAGGGCGGCCTGAAAGTCGGTCTCGGCCAAGGTCGAGGCATCGAAACCCCATTCGCTGACGTTCAGGCACCTCACATCGGCGAAACATTCCGGACAGGCCACCTCGGCCGTATCGCCACACCGCACCAGAGTCAGCCGATATTTCTTGGCCAATTCGCGCACCCCCCGGCCGAAG
>CAYMGG010000220.1:0-9983 GCA_964389915.1 uncultured Planctomycetaceae bacterium | reverse complement strand
CACCGATGGAGCGATCCGCGACGTGGACGAGATGACCAACGCCGGGTTCAAGGCCATCGCCCGCCGCCTCTGCGTGGGGCACGCCTTCTCCACGCCGGTGCGCTGGAATTGCGAGGTGGAGGTCTTCGGCCGGCGGATCAAGCCGGGCCAGCTGATCCACGCCGACAAGCACGGTTTTCTGGCCATCCCGGCCGGCGACGAGGCCCGGCTGCTCGAGGCGGCCCGCTTCATGGATTCGAACGAATGCCGGACCGTGATCCCCGCCGCCCGCGGGGCCAGCGGACTCACGAGCGGCGAACTGCTGGAACGGATCAACCAGGCCGGCGCGGCCTTCGGCGCCCGCGCCGCCGAAAAATTCGGCCGAAAGGGAGAGTGGTGATGCGCATCGTGGTACTGGACGGGTATACGGCCAATCCGGGGGATCTGGACTGGCAGGCGTTTTCGGCCCTGGGGGAGTTGACGGTCCATGACCGGACGCCGCCCGGCCAGGTGGTCGCTCGGGCCGCCGGGGCCGAAGCGATCCTGACCAACAAGACCAAATTGGACGCCACCGCGCTAAAAGCCCTGCCCCAGTTGCGCTACGTCGGCGTGCTGGCCACGGGCGTCAACGTGGTGGATCTGCAAGCCGCCCGGGCCCAGGGCGTCGCGGTCACCAACGTCCCCGCCTACGGCACCGCCAGCGTGGCCCAGGCGACCATCGCCCTGCTGATGGAGCTGGCCAACCGGGTCGGCCGCCACGATCATGCGGTCCACGCCGGCGAGTGGGTCGCGAGCGAGGATTTCTGCTTCACCCGCGCCCGGCTCACCGAGCTCGACGGCCTGACCCTGGGCATCGTCGGCCTGGGCGCCATCGGCCAGGCCGTGGCCCGCGTGGCTCAGGCCTTCGGCATGCGGGTGGTGGCCGCATCCTCGGGCCGTTCGTCGGCTCCAAGCCGCCCGACCGACTCCGCCGGCATCGAACGGGTGCCACTGGACGAGCTTTTCGCCACCGCCGACGTGATCAGCCTGCACTGCCCGCTGACCCCGGAAAACGCTGGCCTGGTCAATGCCGAACGCCTGGCCAAGATGAAACCCACGGCATTTCTGCTCAACACCGGCCGCGGCGGCCTGATCGACGAGGCGGCCCTGGCCGCCGCCCTGCGCGCGGGGCAACTGGCCGGCGCGGGCCTGGACGTGCTCTCCAGCGAGCCGCCGGCCGCGGACAACCCGCTTCTCAGCGCGCCCAACTGCATCATCACCCCGCACCTGGCCTGGGCCACCCAGGCGGCCCGGCGGCGGCTGTTGGCCACGGCGGCGGAAAACCTGCGGGCTTTCGCGCAGGGGAAAACCCTCAACGTCGTGAATTGAAAACCGCGCAACCGCATTCCGGGGGAACTTTTTTACAAAAAAGTTCCCCCGGACCCCTTCAAAAAATTCTCCTCTGGCTTCGCCGTTTCGAACGGTTGAATGGATAGGCTCCAGGTCTGCCCCCTCCGTTCGACCCGCCCATCTGAACCGGCCGGACACGCGAAGCGTTTTATGGGGGTGCGGCACGCACTTTGGCAAAAAGTTCTTCCGAACCTTCAAAAAACGCCGCTCAAACTCCACCTCGAAATGCGCTCGCTTGCCGCCAAGCCTTGCGGCCATCAACTATAATCGGGAGGGGGTTATATGCTCCTTGCCTGCCCGGAGCTCTTTGGCTATATTCTTGCCTTTCCCCGCTTGAACCACGAATTGTGACTGAGTGAGGATGCCCGAGTGTTATACATTTATTGACCTCCGGCGGCGGGAACTTTAATCGGCACAAAAATCGGTCGGGCGCGAAGGATGACGGCTGTTTCCTGACAGCCTTTTGTATGTTTCCAAAACTCTTGATACCGGGTGGCTTTGCCGGAGGACGTGGAGATGAGGAGAATACCTCGATGATCGAAGCGACTGGGTTAACCATGCACTACGGATCGGTCGTGGCCCTGAAAGACGCCTCCTTCCAAGTTGGTAAGGGGGAGGTGGTGGGGCTTCTGGGCCCCAACGGTGCGGGCAAGAGCACGACCATGAAGATCCTGACCACCTACCTGGTGCCCACGGCGGGCACGGCCAAGATCGGCGGCAAGTCGATCCTGGACGAACCGATCGCCGTGCGCCAGATGATCGGCTACCTGCCGGAAGTCCTGCCGCTCTACATGGACATGGAGGTGTGCGAATACCTCAACTTCGTGGGCCGGGCGCGCGGTCTGTCCGGCGACCGGCTGCGCACGCGCACCGACTGGGTGGTCGGCAAATGCGGTCTGGAGCGCATGTTTCGCAAGCCGATCAACGAGCTCTCCAAGGGCTACAAGCAGCGCACCGCCATCGCCCAGGCCCTGATCCACGAGCCGGCGGTGGTGATCCTCGACGAGCCCACCAGCGGCCTGGACCCCCACCAGATCCTCGAAATCCGCGCCCTGGTCCGCGAGCTCGCCGAAAGCCACACCGTCATCCTCTCCACCCACATCCTGCAAGAAGCCGAGGCCATGGCCGACCGGATCATCATCATCAACCGCGGCCAAATCGTCGCCTCCGGCACGCTGAACCAGCTGCGCGCCCAGGCCCAGGAGGCCGGCCGGGTCCACTTCGCCATCCGGGCCGGCCGCGACGAGGCCGACCGGGCCCTCTCCGGCCTGGAGGACGTCCGGGCCCGGACCCTGCTGGACGAGAAGGACGGCGTGGTCCGCTACATGCTGCTGGGCAACGACGACCGGGCCATCGTGGCCAAGGTCGGCATGCTCGCCCTCAAGCAGGGCTGGCAGATCATGGAGCTGCATTCCCAACCCTATAACCTGGAGGAGACGTTCTTGCGCCTGACCGACGCGGAATACGTCAAGAAAGGAGGCGCCGCGTGAGCAACGTGCTGACCATCCTCAAGCGCGAACTGCGGGCCTATTTCTGCGGCCCGGTGGGCTACATCTACCTGGTGGCGTTCCTGCTCCTGACCAACGTCCTGGGCCTCTTCTCGCCCATCAACCCGTTCTTCTTCTTCCCCGTGGCCGACCTGCGTACCTATTTCCACATCCTGGCCGGCGTCTCGACCATCTTCGTCACCGCCATCACCATGCGCCTCTGGGCCGAGGAGCGCAAGGAAAACACCTTTGAGATGCTCCTTACCTTTCCCATGCGCCCGTCCGAGCTGGTGCTGGGCAAGTTCCTGGCCAGCCTCGCCTTTTACGTCCTGGCCCTGATCGGCACCCTGACCGTGCCGGTGATGATGGCCCTGGTCAGCCGGACCGACAAGAGCGCCCTGGGCGCCGCCACCAGCCTCTTCGGCATGCTCGACCCCGGGCCGGTCCTCTCCGGCTACCTGGGGGCGGTGCTGCTGGGCGCGCTCTTCATCAGCTTCGGCCTCTTCATCTCCAGCTTCTGCCGCGACCAGATCATGGCCTTCGTGGTCACGGCCCCGACCCTCTTCTTCGCCTACATCCTGGGCCTGACGCCGGTGAAGACCGTGCTCAACTCGGCCCTGGCCTTCGCCGGCGACGAGTGGGGCGTGTGGCTGGGCGATTTCGTGGGCATCTTCTCCCACTACGACGACCTCACCCGCGGCGTGGTCGACGGGGCGGACATCAGCTTCTTCGTGGTCTGGACCGCGATCTTCCTGGTCCTGAACGGCCTGGGCATCGAGCGCCGCTCGCGCAAGGGGGCCAACGCCCTCTTCGCCACGGCCATCGCCCTGCTGGCCGCCATCGGCCTGGCCACCAGCTGGCTCTTCATGGACGAGAGCTTCGGCCGCGCCGACCTGACCCAGGACAAGGTCTATACCATCGATCCGGTCTCGGTCAAAGTCCTCCAGGGGCTCAAGGCCGACGTGCTGCAAATGCGCTACTACGTCAGCCACCGCGACAAGATGCCCCCGGAGCTCCAGAATCTCCAGCGCGACGTGCGCGACAAGCTCGAAACCCTGCGTCTGGCCTCGGGCAACCGGCTGCGCTACAAGATCGTCGAACTGGAACCCTCCAACGCCCTCTCCAATCCGTTCGACGAGGAGAAGAAGGACGACAACAACAAGAAGAACAGCCTGGAAAAGCGCCTGCTCAAAAAGGTCCAGCCCTTCCAGGTGCAGGTGCCCCAGGGCGACAAGATCACCAGCCAGCTCATCTATTCGAGCCTGGAGATCAACTACCAGGAGAAGGAGAGCGAGGTCATCCCGACCATCATGCCCAACGACCTCTCGCTGCTCGAATACAAGCTGGTCAACAAGGTCTATCGCCTGACCCGCGAGAAGAAGCCGGTCATCGCCCTGGTTGCGCCCAAGAGCGAGCTCAACCCCCAGATGATGGCCCTCTACCAGCAGATGGGCCGGCCCGTGCCTCCGGCCAACGATCCCTACGAGCACCTGCAATACCTGCTCGAGCGGGAGAGCAACTACGACGTCGAGCGGGTGGGCTTCGACAAGTCCAGCCCCCTGCCCAAGGAGTACGACGTCCTGGCCGTGGTCAATCCCAAGGACCTGAACGACCGCCAGCGCTGGGAGCTCGAGCGCGCCCTGGCCGCCGGCCGCAAGGTCTTCCTGGCCGTGCAGAACTGCACCTGGGAATACCGCATCCACCAGGGCGGCGCTTTCAGCGCCAGCCGCCAGGAGGAGAAGCCCGGCGTCAACGAAGCCCTGAGCGGCTACGGCGTGGGTGTGATGGACGAGAGCCTGATGGACCCGCAGCAGCCGGCCATCGAGATCCCCACGCCCACGGCCATGGGCTTCTCGATCCCCCAGCCCTGGCCCCTGCCCCTGCACAGCCAGCTGGAGGCCTCCTGCGCCAACGCCAACCATCCCATCACCCGCAAGCTGGAGGGCTTCACCTACCTCTGGGGCTCGCCCCTGCGGCTGGATGAGGAGGCGATCAAGCGCAACAACCTCAAGCTCACCCGGCTGCTGGACAGCAACGACGGCTGCTGGCTGCGGACCACGGGCCAGAACCTGACCCGCGAGGACATCGAAGCGCCCAAGGACGCCAAGAAGCGCGGCCGCTATCCCCTGGCGGTGCTGTTGGAAGGCCAGTTCCCCGACCTGACCGCCGGCAAGGAGCGGCCCGAGTGGCCGGCCCCGGCCCAGAACCCGGGCATGATGCCCCCGCCCGAGCAGCCCGACGAGCCGGCCGGCGAGCTCAAGCCCGCCCCGGGGCAGCTGGTGCTGGTGGGCAGTTCCGCGGCCTTCCAGCGCAACTTCACCCGGCTGCCGGAGTGGGAGTTCTTCCGCAATTCGATCGACTACCTGGCCCTGGACGATATCGGCCGGCAGATCATGGCCCTGCGCTACAAGGCCGCCCGCAACCGCACCATCGGCCATCTGGATGACAGCGAAGCCACGGTCTGGAAGGTGGTGCACATGATCGGCATCTATGCCGTCATCGCCGCCGTCGGCATCGTCATCTTCGTGCTCCGCCGCCGCCGTCGCGAGGCCTATGCGGCGCGGTTCAAGTAACCCGACCCCGCGCGCCGGCCGGCCGGTGTCCCCGGCCGGCCGGCGGCATTCGAATCAGCCTATGCATTCTAGGGAGACCCGATAATGAACCAGAAGCAACTCATCCCCCTGGCGGTGGTCCTGCTGGTGCTGCTGGCGGTGGGCGTGACGATCAAACGCCAGCGGCCGGTCGAATCGCTGGAGGAGCAGGTCAAGCTCTCGACCCTCCTGCCCGCCAGCCTGGCCACGGACGCGGTGACCAAGATCGAACTCGGCCAGGGCAAGAACGAACCTTCGGTCCAGCTGGCCAAGGACGGCGCGGAATGGACCATCGCCTCGGCCTTCGGCGCCTGGGCCAAGAAGGACAAGCTCGACGAGTTCCTCAAGAAGCTCAAGGACATGGAAGGCGAGTACAAAAGCTCCAACGCCGACGCCTTCGCCGATTACGGCGTCAATGACGACAAGGCGCTCTACGTCCGCCTTTACACCGGCGGCGAGAAACCGGCCTACGAACTGCTGATCGGCAAGGGCCAGGGCTGGGACAGCGTCTTCGTCCGCACCGCGGGCGACAAGACCGTCTACCTGGTCAATCAGGGCCTGCGCGGCGACCTGGGCCTGTACGGCGAGGACGTCAAGGCCCCGGAGTACAAGCCCTGGCTCAAGATCAAGGCTCTGGAGCTGGCCAAGGACAAGGTCGCCAAGATCGAACTCAAGTACCCCGACCATGCCCTGACCTTCGAGAAGCGCGAAAAGCCCAAGCCCGAGGCGAAAAAGGAAGAGAAGCCGGCCGACGCCAAAACCGAGCCGAAGAAGGACGAGAAGAAGGAATACGAGTGGGTACTGGCGCTGGGCGGCCCGGCCAAGGACGCCAAGTTCAAGCAGCCCAAGCTCGACTCCCTCCTCGAAACCCTGGAAAATCTGACCATCGACGACGCCCTGGGGCCGAAGGAGAAGACGGCGAAAGGGCTGGATACGCCCCCCTACCGCTGCACGGTTACGCTGGAGGACGGCAAGAAACACGAAGTCTTTCTCTCCCATCCGCGCGACGACTCCCTGGCCTATCTCTACCTGGGCGACGCCCCCGAGCGGCTCTACACCTACGCCAGCTTCCGCTTCGACAACCTCTTCCCGGCCGGCAGCGATCTGTTCGACCTGACCGCGCCGCGCGCCGACAAGGCCAAGGTCACGGCCGTGTCCGTGGCCCGCGAAAAGGAGACGATCCAGCTGGCCAAGACCGGCGAGGGCGACAAGGCCGAATGGCTGCTCAAGTCGCCGGTGACGGGCTTCGGCCTGCAGAAAGCCAAGGTCGAGGATCTGCTCTCGGCCCTGGGCGGCTGGACGGCCAAGGACTACACCGACCCCGAGGGCCTGGTCAAATACGGCCTCTCCCTGCCCCGGGCCACTCTGACCGCCCAGCTGGGCGACCAGGCGTTCTCGCTGCTCCTGGGCGCCGAGCACCCGGCCCTCAAGCAGTCCTACGTCGCCCCGGGCAAAGACGCGCCGGTCCTGACCATGGCCGACGACGAGGTGAAGAAGGCCTTCCCGGCCCTGGCCGACCTGCTGGATCTCTCCGGCGCGCTGGCCGTCAAGGCCGACGATGTCTCGGCCGTGACCGTCAAGGCCGCCGGCCAGCCGGAACTGGTCCTCAAGCGCGAAAAGACCAAGATCAAGGAAGGCGACCAGGAGAAGGAAGTCGAGAAGTGGTCGCTCGCTTCCGGCGGCCAGGAAGTGGAGGTCGATTCCGGCAAGGCCCTGGCCTATCTGCGCCGGCTGGAGAGCCTGGCCGCCACCGGCCTTTATGCGGGCGACGCCGCTGTATTCACCGGCGACAAGGTCGAGAGCGTAAACCTTACCACCGCTTCCGGCCTGACCGCCCTGGAACTGGGGGCCGAGGAAGCCGCCGGCCGGCCGGCGCGCATCTCCACCCGCGCCGCGACGGTCGTGCTCGACAAGGCCGCCGCCAAGGGCCTGCTGCCCACGGTCGACGAACTGAAACTCGTCAAGCCCCAACCGGCCGCCAGCAAGACCGTGGCCAATCCGTTCGAAAACAAGGACGCAAAGCCCGCCGCCCCGGCTGAGGGTGCCGCCGCCGCTCCGGCGGTTCCGGCAGCTCCAATCGAGGCCCAACCCGCGCCGGCGGCCCCGACGCTCAAGCCAGCCGCCGAACCGGCCCCACTCATCAAGCTTGAAGAGGCCGGGATCAAAAAGCCGGACACTCCGCCCGCGCCGACGGCCGAGCCGACGAAGCCCTGATCGTCACGTAAACCACGGCAAATAATTGCGGGGCGGCTTTTCCACGAAAAGCCGCCCCGCTCTTTTTGGGGGAACTTTTTTTGCAAAAAAAGTTCCCCCAAACCCCTTCAAAAAAACTCTCGTCCGGCTCCGCCCTATCGAGCGTTCAGATGGACGAATTCGAGGCTGACAAAATTCGCCCGCCCATTGATTCAGCCGCAACTACCGCGAACGGCATGGAACGTTTCGGCCAACAAATTGGCGGGCCTTTCATTTCATCGGGATCGATTGTTGCGACAGCGGCGCTGTCGCGTAATTAGGGGGTAACGAACTCCATGGCTTGTCCCGGATGCCTCCAGCCCGACGGCGTTCGGAATCGAATAGAATTTTTTGAAGGGGTCCGGGGGGAACTTTTGTGCAAAAAAGTCCCCCCGGAAAAAGCTGGCCACAGTAATTCAATTCGCGGCCATCATCAGCCAGTTGTATTCCAGCGGATTTTTACCGTGGCCGATGCCCTCGCCCCAATGCAGGTAACCCTCGCGGTCCTGGCCGTCGTTGTCGTTGACCAGGATCGACAGGCCCAGCAACTTGCCCGGCTTGAGCCGCGGCAGGCCGGCCTTGGCCACCGGCACGGTCAGCTTGTAGACCGTGGTCTGTCCGTTCTGCTGGATCTCCAGCGGAAAATCAGCGGTCTCACCCGCCATGGTGGTCTTGTCCGGCGCGGCCTCGCGGTAGACCTTCGGTCCGGCGGCGGTCAGCGCCAAGTCCAGTTCGGTGTGGGCCATGATTTCCTCGTTGTCTTCGCCCAAGGCCTGGAAGGCCACCTGCACTCCGTCCCCCCGCCAGGTTTCATCGACGCCATAAGTCTGGCTGAAGGTGTCGTCGGTGATCGAGATCGTCAGATACAGATTGTCCTTGTCCCAGTTGGCCGTGAAATTGCCCGCGATGTCAGCCGGACCGGTGTAGCGGCCGGTGATGATGTTGCGGTAATCCTTCTCGCGGCTGAAATCGACGGTCTGCGCGGTCGCTCCGGCGGGTGCGGCAGCAGCCACCGCATTGGGCACCACCATCACGCCGTGCTGGGGACGCTTGGCCTCGGCGAACTCCCGCTTGACCACGCCCGTTACCGTGACCTGGCTCAAATCGCCCTCGATCAGCCAGGGCCGGTCGTGGATCGTCAGCCGGATCTCGTCGGCGGCCAAGGGCTTCTTCTCCACCCACTGCCGGTCGCCCCAGACCCGCTCGACGGCCTTGTTGCCGGCCCGCCGGATCGAGACCGGAGCGGGATTGGCGGCCGCGTTCTTGAGGGTCAACTGCCAGCCGTGGTCGGCATGCGCGCTCCAGGCGGCCAGGGCCTCGCGGCCATCGGGCAATTTATAACGCAGAATCCAGATCTCCGGATCGCCCACGTCCTCCCGCTTCACAAATTCGGCGTTGGCCACCAAACCGGAGATATCGGACATGACGAAATAGGCGGGCTTGGGGGTCAGGTCCGCCCGGACCATTCCGAAATTGTTCTCGTTATCATCCGGTTTCCAGCCGTCGTCTTGGAAATCGTACCACCAGATCCCCTTCAGGAAGGGCAGGGTCCGGGCCAGCAGGTAGAGACGGGCCAGGAACGTGGCCGACTCCTCGGGCGGGGTGCCGCTGCCGGCCAGGTGGGTGGGCCAGCCCATCTCGGTGATGTACAGATCCACGGGCTTGCCGCCGCTGTGCTTGAGCAGCATCTCACCCACGCCCAGGAGGCGGGTGTGCCAGGCCTCGGGCGTGCGCTGGTCGCCGGACTGGCTGTAATTATAAGTGTGCAGGGCCACGCCGTCGCAGGAGCCGAGAATGTCCTGGGCCAGCATCTGGTCGAGCCACTTGTCACCCCGGCAGACCGAGTTGGTCAGGACCACGCAGTCGGGATCGACCGCCTTGATGCGCGGATAGACGACCTTGAGCAGCTTGCCATAATCTTCGGGCGTGCCCTTGCCCTTGTATTTGTCGCCCATGCCGCAACCGCCGTCCCATTCGTTCCAGACCTGATAATACTTGATCCGGCCCTTGAAGTGGCCGACCACGAATTCGCAGTAACGGGCGAAACCTTCGACCGCCTCGGGCGAGGTCGGATAGCCGCCCTCGTCGTAAAACTTGTTGGCGTAATCGAGAATGTTGATCAGCCGCAGACTGCGCTCGCCGAGCAGATTGACGAACTGATCATAGCTCTCGGGCATGGCCAGCTTGCCTTTTTCGCGTTCGCAACTGCCCCAGGAAACCTCGTCGCGCGCGGCCAGACTGCCGGCTTGTGTCATGTAGTCTAGATTGGCGGGAATGGCCTTGCCCTGGCCGAAATGGGTGCAGG
>CAYMGG010000219.1:0-10004 GCA_964389915.1 uncultured Planctomycetaceae bacterium | reverse complement strand
CCGCGGCATAGACGGGGGCGTGGTCGAAGCGGGCCTGGCCCTTGCCGACCAGGTCGTCCTGGCGGTGGCATAAGGCGCAGTCCTTCGGCGGCGCTTCGGCGCCCGGCTCCACGGCCGGCTTGAAATGGCAGAGGTAGCAGGTGGTCGGAGTGACCGTCATGTGCGTGCCCTGCACGATCTGGGCGTGGCAGGAGGCGCAACGCAGCTTCTCGCCCCGCCGCTGGGCGGCGCTGGACCAGACCGCCCAGCGTTTTTACCGGGGGGCGGTCGGCCTGATATATCTGCCGCGTCTGATCCCGACGGGGCGGGAAATGCTGGACCCGTGCGCCGCCGGGATCGTATACTATGCCCGCCAGCGCAGCCTGGCGCTGGACGTCCAGTTGCTGCTGGAGCGCTTGCGCCGCCGCTGAAGTGTAGCGCCCCGGGAAAAGGGGGCGCAGACAGCGCTGGCTCTCCCTCCCCCTCCGGGGGAGGGTTGGGGTGGATGAGGCAGCCTGGAGGCGCTCGGTCGCCCCCTTCCCCCCAACCTCCTCCCGGAGGGCGGGGGAGGCCGCCAGCGCGACCGCAAAAGTCGGCCCCTTAGCGATGGGGAGCGACGTCAATCTGCCGGGGAGTCCGCTTTTGACCGCACCGGAATACGTGCACCTGCACCTGCACACCCACTACTCCATCCTCGACGGCGTCTGCCAGATCGAGCCGCTGGTGGCCCGGGCCAAGGAACTGGGGATGAAGTCCCTGGCCGTCACCGACCACGGGGCGATGTACGGGGCGATCGACTTCTACACCTACGCCAGCAAGGCCGGGGTCAAGCCGATCGTCGGCTTCGAGGCCTACGTCGCCCCCGGCTCGCGCTTCGAGCGCGACAGCCACGGCATCAAGGACGCCGCCTATCACCTGACCCTGCTGGCCCGCAACTTCACCGGCTACCGCAACCTCTCCAAGCTCTGCACCGCCGGCTTCCTGGAGGGCTTCTATTACCGGCCCCGGGTGGACAAGGAGATCCTGCGCGCCCACGCCGAAGGGATCACCGCCCTGAGCGGTTGCCTCTCCGGCGAGGTCAGCCGCAACCTTCTTAACGGCCGCTCCGAGGAGGCCGAGACCGCCGCCCGCCAATACCGCGAGATTTTCGGCGAGGGCAACTTCTTCCTCGAGATCCAGAACAACGGCCTGGCCGAGCAGGCGGCGATCATCCCCAAGATGGACGAGCTCTCCCGCAAACTGGGCATCCCCCTGGTGGCCACCTCCGACGTGCACTACATCCTCCCCGAGCACGCCCGGGTGCAGGACGCGCTTCTCTGCATCAACACCGGCAAGCTGCTCAGTGACGAGAACCGGATGCGGATGGGCACCGAGGAGTTCTACCTCAAGAGCGCCGAGCAGATGCGCCTGGCCTTTCCCGGGCACGAGGCCGCCTGCGACCGCACCCTCGAGATCGCCGCCACCTGCAATCTCGATCTGAACGAACAGGGCATGTTCAAGGGCTTCCACCTGCCCCAGATCAAGGGGCCCGACGGCGGCGGAGTGGTGGAGTATTTCGAAACCCTCTGCCGGCAGGGCCTGCGCGCGCGCTACGGCGACCCCCTGCCGGAGGCGGTCGAGAAGCGCTACGAAGCGGAGAAGGAAGTCATCGTCAAGATGGGCTTCCCCTCGTATTTTCTGATGGTCTGGGAGATCGTGAATTTCGCCCGTAAGCACGGGATTCCGGTGGGCACCCGCGGCTCGGCGGCCGGCTCGATCGTGGCTTACGCGCTCAAAATCTCCAATCTCGATCCGCTCAGCTACGGGCTGCTCTTCGAGCGCTTCCTCAACGAGGGGCGCAACGAGATGCCCGATATCGATCTGGACATCGACAAGGAGCGCCGGCAGGAGGTGGTCGACTTCGTGATCGAGCGCTTCGGCCGCGACCACTGCGCCCAGATCGTCACCTTCGGCAAGATCTCGGCCAAGAGCGCGGTCCGCGACGTCGGCCGGGTGATGGGCGTGCCCCTGCCCGAGGTCGACGCCATCGCCAAGATGATCCCCGACGTCATCAAGCCCAAGGGCGGCCAGACCTCGATCCAGGCGGCCATGGAGCTCAACCCCGACCTCAAGGAGCTGCACGACAAGGACGCCCGGGTCCGCGAGCTTTTGGACCTGGCCGCCACCCTCGACGGGGTGATCCGCCAGACCGGCATCCACGCCGCCGGCGTACTGGTCTGCGACCGGCCGATCGTCGAGTACGGCCCCCTGGCCACCCGCGGCGGCGAAGTCACGACCCAGTACGACATGAAAAAAATCGAGAAGATGGGCCTGTGCAAGGTCGACTGCCTGGGGCTGGAAACCCTCACCCTGCTGCGCAAAGCCGTGGCCATCATCAAGGATTCGACCGGCGCAGAGCTCGACCTCGACCAGTTGCCCCTGGAGGACCCGCAGACCTACGACATGTTCGGCCGGGGCGACACCAAGGGCGTCTTCCAGTTCGAATCCTCGGGCATGCGCGACCTCTTGATCAAGCTCAAGCCCGACTGCATCGACCACTTGAACGCCGCCTGCGCCATGTACCGTCCCGGCCCCATGCAGTTCATCGACCAGTACATCGCCTGCCGGCACGGGCGGGAGAAGCCCAACTACCTGCACCCCAAGATGGAGCCGATCCTGCGCGAGACCTACGGCCTGATCGTCTACCAGGAGCAGGTCCAGGCCCTGGCCCGGGAGCTGGCGCACTTCACCCTCTCCGAAGGCGACCTGATGCGCCGGGCGATGGGCAAGAAGATCCAGGCGATCATGGACGAGTACCGCGGCAAGTTCATCAAGCAGGCCGCCGACACGGTCGGCTCCGAGATCGCCGAGAAGATCTTCGACCAGATCGACTACTTCGCCGGCTACGGCTTCAACAAGTCGCACTCGGCCTGCTACGCGGTCATCGCCTACCAGACGGCGTACCTGAAGTGCCACTATCCGCGCGAGTACATGGCGGCGCTCCTCACCACCAACCGGGGCGACACGGCCAAGATCGTCAGCTACATCGACGACGCCAAGCACATGGACATCGCCGTCCTGCCCCCGGACTTGAACGAGTCCGACGCCTACTTCACCGTGACCGGCCCCAACCTGCGCTTCGGCCTGGCCGCGGTCAAGGGGGTGGGCGACAAGGCGGTCGAGGGCGTGGTCGAAGAGCGGCGCGAGAACGGCCGCTTCAAGAGCCTGCACGATTTCTGCTCCCGGGTCGACCTGCGTCTCCTGAACAAGGGCACGATCGAGGCCCTGATCGAGGCCGGCGCCTTCGACTCCCTGGGCGGCCACCGGGCCCAGTATCTGGCCGCGCTGGAATCGGCCCTGGCCGCCGGCGGCGAGGCCCAGCGCGACCGGGCCACCGGCCAGATGGGCCTCTTCGCGGCCGCGGGCCAGACCCCGCCGGAGCCGACTCTGCCGAACGTGCCGCCCTGGGCGGACAAGGAACTGTTGACGCGCGAAAAGAAGGTCCTGGGCTTCTACGTCTCCAGCCATCCGCTGGCCCAGTACGCCCCGCAGCTGACCGCCTTCGGCACGGCCGACACCGGCCGGCTGCTGGAGCTGGAGGACAAGAGCCAGTTGGTCATCGGCGGCGTGGTGGTCGGCCCCAAACTCGGCCAGGACAAGAACGAGAAGCCCTACCTGCGCTTCACCCTGGAGGACACCGAGGGCACGGTCACGGTCTGGGTCTTCACCCGCCGGCCGCGCAGCAAGGAGGAGCAGGAGCGTGAACGCGAGAAGTTCGAGCGCATCAAGCGGCTGGCCGTGGACGGGCAGTTCGTCTTCGTCCAGGGCTACGTCGACCGCCGCCGCGACGAGCCGTCGGTCATGGCCGACGATCTGGTGGAGATCGACAAGGCCGAGACCCAGCTGACCAAGACCGTGCTGCTGACCCTGAACGGCCCGGGCCTGGCGCCGGAGACGCTCGACCAGCTCTCCGACCTGCTGCGGGCCCACAAGGGCCCGGTGCCGATCTGCTTCAAGGTTCGGACCGCCGAACGGAAAGCCGCGCTGATCCGCGCCGGGCGGGAGCATGCCGTGGCCCCCTCGCGCCGGCTGGCCGAAGACGTGGGCCGCCTGCTGGGCGCCGGGCACCTGGCCTTCAGCGGCCGGGCCGTATGAATCGGAATGCGGCGAGGTTTGGGATTGATTTACAATTCAACCTGCAGCGTTTAAAAATCATAAATCCGAATTGGTGATTTATGATTTATGATCAACGAATTATGATTTGTCCGGTTGGTCGGCTTTAGGAAGCAGAACCGGCCCGAAACTACCGCTCGCAGAGCGCGCAATTTTAGATTTTAAATTCTAGATTTTAGATGTTGGATTTTTCTCCCCCGGGATCTTCGCTCATGACCGCATCCGCACCACTCGGGCCGGCCGCCGCGGCCGACCTAAACACCTCGATCCTGCGCGCTATCGCCGCGCTGGAGAACGGTTTCATCTTCCGCAAGCTGGGCGTTTGCTACGATTACGTGACCACCCCCGGGGAGTTTCCCCGCCGGACCCTGCCCAACGCCCAGGAGGCGCGCGACAGCCTGCCCAACGCCGCCGGCCTGGGCACGGGCTTGGCCGACTGCTCCAAACTTGGGGCTCTGCTCTTCGACGGCTATCTGCTGCGGCTGGAGAACGGGCTGGGCAGCCCCGACGAGGAGCGCGTCTTCGACCGTCTGATCGGCGGGCTCATCCGCACCGGCACCACCGCCCCCAAGGGCTACCTGGTCCGCGGCCTCACCGCCGACGGTCGGGGCTTCTACCGGGCCACCGACGCCGACACCCACGTCTTCTGGGCCTTCGCCCTCTGGCGCGCCTACCGCACCGCCGCCATCGCCCTGGAGAGCCAGACCAAGCTGGAGAACATCGCCGGCAAGTGGCTGGGCCGGCTGGAACGCGACGGGTTCGACGTGCCCGGCGTGGAGGGCAAGCCCGGCTACGCCGGGGAGATGTCCGCGCCTGACGCCCGGCAGGGGCCCAAGCTGCTGGCCGTCCTGGCGGTCGGCGCGGACCTGACCAACGATCCGCACTGGCGCGAGGTGCTCAAGCAGAAACTGGCCGAGAACGACCGCGCCCGGCTGGCCGAACCGGCGCCGGGGATGCCGCCGGCCGAAATGCTGGCGACTCAACTGGCCTGGACGCTGCTGGCCCAGCAGGAAGAATTCGTCGGCGCGGAAACCGTCGAACTGGCCCGCAGCCGGCAGCGGACCCTGGCCCGCCTGGCCCGGCCCCATTGCGGCGCGTTCCGCAATCTGCCGGCCGAAACTCTGGCCGAAGCCCCCGACCTCGACTGGCGCGCCCAGCGCGAGGCTCTGCGCCTGCCCGAGCCGGGGGCCGCCTTCGTCCTGCCGCCGGCCTGGAGCCGGCTGGAGCGCGAACGCGAAACCTATCAGGCCGCGCTCGAGGCGGCGCTGACCGTCCTCCTGGCCGGCGAGCGCGAGCTGGCCGCCGAGATCGCCGAGGATGCGGGCGAATGTCTGCGCCTCGGCCCCTGGGAAAATCTCTGGCTGGGCGGAGCGATCGCGCCGGCCATTTCGGTCCACGCCCGCGGCGTGGAGCTGGGGCTGTGGGACGCCAAACTGCTCGACCGGGCCGAAACCCAGGAGAAGCTGCGGATCAGCGTCGCGCCCTATCTGGAGCCGGATTTCGACGAGCGTTTCCCCGAGCGCGCCGGACACGTCGAGCCGCCGGCCGCCCGGCGCGAGGAAGCGCCGACCAAAGGGGGCGAGCGCGGCTCCGGTGGGCGGGGAGAACGTGGGGAACGCGGCGGCGAGCGGCCGAGCCGGCCGGATAATGCCCCCGCCAAAGCGGCACAGCCGGGGAACGAATCCGGGGCGGCCAAGGACGACGGCGGCCGTCGCAGCGGCGGCCGGCGGCGGCGGCGGCGGCGGCGCTGACTATCGCCATGAAGCGGCGGCAAGCCAGGTGTCGGTGTCCCGGAGCGGTTGCGCGGTAACCGGCCGGGCGGGGAAGGCGGGCGGGCATGACCGATCAAGAATCCTCGGCGCAAATTCTGGGCGAATTGCGCGGCCTGCTCAACGGCCGGCGCATTCTCGTGGCCGAGGACAACGCCCAGACCCGGCAGTTCTTCGGCTCGACCCTGACCAAGCTGGGGGCGCAGGTTCAGGTGGCCGAGGACGGAGCCCAGGCGCTGGAGTTGACGGCCGAGGTCCTCCGCGCCGGCTCGCCTTTCGAACTGGTCATGCTCGACCTGATGATGCCCCGGATGAACGGCCTGACCTTTCTGCAAAAGGTGCGCGAGCAGCCGGCGACCGCGAATCTGCCCGTGGTGGTGATGAGCGCGGTCGGCGACGCGCGCGTGATCGAAGAATGCCGCCGGCTGGGCATCTCCGGCTATCTGACCAAACCCTCCAGTCTGGGCCTGATCCGCGACGCGCTGCGGCCGGTCTTCGCCGCCGCGCCCGAGTCCGCTCCGGCTCCGGCGGCCGAAGACGACCCGGCCGAAGACGAGTTTCCGACCGTCTCGCCGCTGGGTTACCCCTTCGTCTACGGCGGTTTTCCCCGCGAAAAGAGCTATGCTCTGCGGCCGGCGTGTTTCCGCTGCCCGTTCGACGAAACCACCTTCACCGCTCCGCGCCTGGTGGACCGGGCCCTCAAGCCCGCCGCCGAGGACCGCTATTCGCTAGGCCTTTACACCGAGGGGCAGGAGAAGGAATTCCTCGAATACTCGCTGGTCGAGATGATCTCCTGCCCGACCTGCCTCTACACCTCCGACCGGACCGGTTTTCACCGGCCCAAGCGGGCCAATCTGGGCGACCTGGAAGCCATGCGCCAGCTGCCCGACGCGGACTGGGAGCCGGTCTTCTTCGAGCTCAACCGGCGCATGCAGGATCTCATGCTCCGCCAGACCCCCGCCCGCCAGGAGGTCGCCCGCCACGCCAGCGACGACGGCCAGGGCCTCTTCCGCCTTTCCGAGGCCGACCCGCGGCTGCCGCGCAGCTTCACCGACGCCCTGATCGCGCTCAACCTGGCGGCGGTCTCGGCCGAGACCATGCTGGGCTTCTACCGCGAGGAGACCGAGGCCCGCGTGCGCCAAAAGCTGGCCGGATTCCTGCTCAAACTGGCCCATTGCTACGAGGTCATGGCCCAGATCCAGCGCGGCGGCAAGGGCGAGAGCGTCTGCCGGGAGAAACGGCACCGGGCGCTGCGCGAGGCCCTGCGCCTGCTCCAATCGATCAGCGATATCGAATTCCGGGTTTTGACCGAACGGCTGTACTGCTTCGCCCGGCGCTTCCATCTGGCCGACGAGCTGTTCGGTCTGGCGGATACCGACGAGGAGCGCGAAGCGCTGCGCCGCTACCGCAAGCAGGTGGTGGGCGAAGGCAAGCAGGTGCTGATGCAGATCCGCGGCGACAAGGATCCGGCCAAGGCCAAGGAGCGCGAGCGCAACCTGAACCTGATCGAACGCTTCCTCGAACCGCTGGAGAACCGGCTCTACGAGCTGGAAAAGGCGGAAAAGGCGCAAGGTTGAACGACGCATGACCGAGCCCTCCCCCCCCTCTTCAAGCGTCGGCCGGTTCTGGCCCGAGGCCTTGTTGGTCTTTTTCGGCTCCGGCCTGGCGATCTGGCTGGGGGCTTATCTGGGCTACTGGGCCGACCTGCCCGCCATCCTCTGGCTGACGCCGGACTCCCACTCCTATCGCGAGGTGGCCGACTGGCTGAGCGGGCAGAGCGATTTTGCCGCCTGCGCCTGGAGCGCGGCCGCCCGGCCCCTGGGGTATCCGCTGTTCCTGGCGGTCTGCCGGGCGGGCGGCGACCTGGGCCTCGTCGGGTCGCAGCTGGCCCTCTGGCTGGCCGGACAGGTGCTGCTGCTGCGCCTGTTGCGTGAGCGAATCGGCGACACGCCCGTCACCGCCGGGCTGCTTCTGCTCTCCGTCATCTGCGTTTCGCCGCTGGCCCTGGCCTTTACCGGCCTGAGCGAGACGCTGGCGCTTTTTTTGCAAATGGCCGCCCTTTTCGCCGCCCATCGTTTCGAGCGCCACGGCCGGGCGGAAACCCTGATTCTGACCGCGCTGCTGTTGGCCTTGGGCGCGACAGTCCGGCCGGCCGGCTGGGTGCCTTGGGCGGCGGTCAGCCTGGCGGGCGCCGCGTACTTCATCAATCGCAAGGGCAGCCGCTGGGTGCTGGCGCTCGTGGCGGCGGGAGCGCCAGTCTTCGCCCAATTGGTCTTGATGCGCACGGAATTCGGCGTGACCCAGCTGTCGATCATCGGCGAGATCACTCTGGACCGCTATCTGCTGGCGCGGACCGACGCCCTGATCCAGCAGGAAAACCCGGGCCTCTGCCGCGAGAAGCGCGAAGCCCTTTCGCTGGCGCCGCTACGTCAGGCCGGCCGACCCGAGGGCGTGGCGCAATACGCCAAATATGTGGACGAACAGCTGAAGGATTATATGCACAATTCTTTCGGCTGGGTGCTGCGGGCCTACGGCGAGAGCTTGCAGGAGAATTTCCGCAGCGAATCCTCGCTCTTTTATCTGCCTCATCTACGACCGGTCTTGATCAACGTCAGCCGCTGGCAGAACCAGTTTTTCAGCTATGCCGGACTACTCGGCGGGTTGGCAACTTGGCTGGGGCTGTGTGTCATAACCTGGCTGCGGGGGGATATCTGGCCCGCCCGGCATTGGCTGAAACTGCTCGTGGCGGGGCTGGCGGCCTATTACCTCCTGATCTCGGGCATCTCCTTCTGGCAGGGCGATCGCCTCTCTCTGCCGGCTTATCAACCCGCGCTCCTGCTTCTCGGCCTATGGCTGGAGGAGTTGCGCCCGCCGAACCGTGCGCCCGGCCGCCCCGCGGCCTGACCGCGCCTACCCCGCCCGGGCCAACAAAGTCGGAAAAGTGCCGCTAATCTGCCTTCGGTTAGCCTCGTTAGCGATTCCCCAGGGACTATAGTTCCAGGCAGACGGCTTAAATCGGGCCGCGCTCCCCTACGCATAAGGAAATTAACATGTCCACCACGCCATATCCGCCGGCCCGGGCCGGCTGGGCTAAACATCCCGCCAATCCCGTGCTCGGCGGCGACTTGGGTACTTGCTTCGACATCGCGGTTTTGGCCGAGGCCGGCCTGTGGCGCATGTTCTTCTCCTGGCGGCCGCAGAAAGCGGTCGCTCTGGTCGAAAGCCGCGACGGCGTCCAGTGGAGCGAACCGCGAATACTCCTGGGCCCGGCCGCCACCGGTTGGGAGGATCAAATCAATCGGCCGGGAATTCTCAAGCGCAACGGGTTATATCACCTCTGGTACACCGGGCAGACCAAAACCCATTCCTGGATCGGTCATGCCGTCAGTTCCGATCTGAGCGATTGGCGGCGCGAGTCCCGGCCGGTCCTGTCGCCACAGGAGCCTTGGGAGAAGGTGGCGGTGATGTGCCCGCACGTGCTCTGGGACGGGGGCCAATATCGGATGTGGTATTCGGGCGGCGAGCATTACGAACCCAACGCCATCGGCCATGCGGTCAGCCCCGACGGCGTGACCTGGACCCGGACGTCGTCACAACCCGTCTTTGCTGCCGCTCCGGATCAGGAATGGGAGAAATGGAAGGTCACGGCCGGCCAGGTGGAGAAATGCAGCGACTGGTATGTGATGTTCTACATCGGCTTTGCCGACGAGCACACGGCCCGCATCGGCCTGGCCCGCTCGCGCGACGGACTCGGCGGCTGGCAACGCCACCCGGCCAACCCGATCCTCTCGCCCGGCACCCCGGAGACCTGGGACGCGGAAGCCTGCTACAAACCTTTCGCCCTCTTCGACGGCGCGCGCTGGCGGCTCTGGTACAACGGCCGGAAAAAGACGTGCGAACAGATCGGCCTGGCCGTCCATGAAGGCGGGGATCTGGGGTTTTAGGGGGAACCGCACCGGGGGAACTTTTTTGGAAAAAAGTTCCCCCGGTCCCCCTCAAAAAACCTTACTCCGGCTTCGCCGTTTCGAACGTTCAGATGGGCAAATTCAGCCTTTATTGCCTATGGGTGGGAGTCGACCTTGGTACAGCGCTCCATAATAAAGG
>CAYMGG010000218.1:0-10084 GCA_964389915.1 uncultured Planctomycetaceae bacterium | reverse complement strand
GACTTCGGCCGCGCCGATCTGGACGGCGGCCTGCACGGCCGTCAGGTGCTGGCGCAGCAGGCCCGGCCGGCTGCGGCCGGCGCGGATCTGGGTGATGTGAAAGGCCCGGCCGGTGACGAGCGAAAGCCCCAGGCTGGTGCGCAGCACCTGCCCGCCGCCTTCGCCCCGGCTGCCGTCGATTTCGATCATGGCCGACTCCCTCTAGCGGCTGAATTTATAAAGCACATCCATCGGTAAATAAAGCAAATCACGCGGGGTCAAGTGGGCGATGGCCCGGTTTTCAATCCGCTTCAAATCGAATCTTTCGTTAAAATTGCCGCTGAACCAGTGGCGCAAGAGCCCGGCATAGGGGCAAGCGTCCAGCGCCAGCAGGTCGGCCAAAAAGGCCAGCCACTTGGCGATTTCGCCGCCCGGTTGGGCCTCCCAATCCTGAGCCTGACGTGCGTCCGAGCGGATCTGGTTCAGGCGGGCTCGTTCGCGGTTATCGCGCCAGCGTTGGAGTTTGGCTTCGGACCAGCCGGCCCGGCGCCGGCGGGCTTCGGCCTTCTGGGCCTCGGCCAGCGCATTTTCGTTTTCATAGCCGGCCAGGGCGCCGAGCGTGGAGACACAATCGCAACGATAGCGGCCCGGCAGATAGACCCGGCCGCCGGTCCGGGCGGTCAGGCGGCGGTTCTCGATCGGGACGAAATCAATGTGATGGCGTTAGGCCGTCCGGCGGCCGGCTGACTCCGCTAGGCCGGTCGGAACGAGCAACAGCAGATATTGGCACATGAGCGTTGCCTTTTTAAAAATGGGGCGGGGATGATTTCCCCGCCCCGGCGTTTCAGATTAGGTTCATCACCCGGTCGGTCAACCCCTTCTCGCCCAGGAACACGCTCAGCTTGGCGTGGCCGGCGATGGCTTGCAGCGCTTCGATTTCCCGCAGACGCAGCAAGGCGGGGTTGTTCTCCAGCAGCTTGGCCGTGTTGGCCTGGCTGCGCATGGCCGCGGTCTCCTCGCGCCGGGTGATCAGGTTGGCCTCGGCCGCCTTCTTGGCCTGGGTGACCTGGCCCAGCAGCTCCTTCATCTCGCCCGGCAGGATCACGTCGCGGATGCCCAGGCTGACCAGGGTGACCCCGAACTCCTCGGCCCGACGGCGCACCTCGCGCTCCAGATCGGCGGCCACCGCCTCCCGGTCGGTCAGGAACGAGTCGAGCTCCCGCGCGCCGACCACCGCCCGCAGCGCCAGCTGCGCGTCGCGGTACAGCGCCAGTTGGACGTTGTCGGTCACGGTCACGGCCTTGAGCGAATCGCTCACCCGGCAGGTCAGGACCGCGTTCAGGCGCAGGCTGACCTTGTCGGCGGTCATCAGTTCCTGGCCGCTGATGTCGATCACCGTCTCGCGCCGGTCTTGAACCATCAGGTTCCACCGCCCTTCGCCCTTCCAGAAGGCGTAGAGGCCGGGCGGCAGGGTTTCGACGTATTCGCCGTCCAGAAAATAGAGGGCCTCGTGTCCCTCGGCGACCTCCATGAAGTCCAGGACTTCGGCCACGCCGGGCGACTTGCGGATCGCGTGCAGCTCGGGGTGGACGAACCGGCCTCGCTCGATCGTGACCCGTTCGATCCGGAACTCGCGGCAGCCGGTCCAGAGCGCATGCTGGCCCGGCTTGACCACCCGCGCAAACCGGCCGTCTATCCAGACCAGGGCCCGCTCGTGGTCCTTCAGGTCGAGCACCTCGGCCCGGCCGGTCAGGACGCCGGACTTGACGATCAGGTCCAGATCGGGATGGACCAGCCACGGATCACGGCGGCTGGCCACATCTACACGCAGCTGGCCGAGCGGATCGAGGAACCAGTGGCGCCCCGGAGGGAGCAGCCGCTGGAACTCGCCGTTCCGGAAGAGCAGGCCGAATTCGAAGGACCGGATCTGGCGCGTACTGATAATGAACATGGTTTTCTCCTCACCGCTTGAACAGGGCCAAGGCTCGGCCGGCTTTTAAAAGTGACCCGGAGAGAGCGGAATTCCGTTTCCGGTCACGTCGGGGGCGCGGAGTCGGCTTGAGCCGGTCCGGCGGCGGGAATCCGGTAACGTTTCGCCGCGTGCGGCCGGCGCGTTCCGGATTTTCCGCCCCTCGGGCCGGCGGCATCCGCCGACTACAGGGCGCCGTCTGACGTTGCCCGGCGGCCCGGCTCCCCAGCGGCCGGACTGCGCCGCTGGAGTTTCGCCGAACCGTCGGGCCGACCGTAGCGGCCTTCGTTTCCCCCCGGGCCGGGGAGGTGCCGCTCGCGCGGCGAGGGCTTGCGCCCAAGGGTTTTCAGCCCTTGTTGGTGCGGGATTCGAACCCGCGACACCCAGAGTTTTCGCCCTGGTGCTCTTCCTGCTGAGCTAACCGAAGTGCCCAAGTCGCTTTCGTTGCATTCCGATCACGGAACGTTGAGCACCAACCGGCAGATTGCGTGACTAGTCACTCCTCCGCCGGGGCCTCAGCCGCCGCTGGCCCGGCGACTTGGACAAGATGGGTAATAACAGGTGGCGTGCCAGAGGCGGGATAAGGTGCGGTAAAAAATAACACCTTGATGAGTAATGAGTTGTGGGGTGATAAAAATTGTCGGCGGTAAAAAGTTTGCCGTCGGCAATGAAGGTGTATTATAATAAATTATAAAAACATAGAAAAAAGGATAAGTAGTATGCGCAAGTCCGCTCCCCCACGGAGCACCGTGGCTATCGGCCTCTTGGGCCCGACTCTGGACGGCGGCCACGGTCGCCGGCGCTGGGACCGCTGGCGGCCGTCAGTGGCTCTCTGTCAGCATGAGGACTTGCTCATCGACCGGTTCGAGTTGCTCTTTCAACCTCAGTTCACCCACCTGGCTTATCAGGTGACCGAGGACATCCAGCTCGTCTCGCCCGAAACCCAGGTCCGGCCGCAACCCATCAATTTCGCCGATCCCTGGGATTTCGAAGAAGTCTATGGCGCGCTGCACGACTTCGGCCACGCCTACGCCTTCAACCCCGAGGCGGAAGACTATCTGGTCCATATCACCACCGGCACCCACGTGGCCCAGATCTGCCTGTTTCTTTTGACCGAGTCGCGCTGCCTGCCGGCCCGGTTGGTGCAGACCAGTCCGCCCAAAGGGGAGGACGGGGGGCCGGGGTCACATACGATCATCGATCTGGACCTTTCCAAATACGACAAGATCGCCATGCGGTTTCGGCGGGAGACGGCCGACGACGTTTCGTTTCTCAAGTCCGGCATCGAGACCCGCAACGCCGGCTTCAACGCGCTGATCGAGCGGATCGAGCGAGTGGCCGGCCATTCGCGCGAGCCGATCCTGCTCATGGGGCCGACCGGCGCGGGCAAGAGTCAGCTCGCCCGGCGGATCTACGAACTTAAGCGCCACCGACGGCAACTGGCCGGCCGGTTCGTCGAGATCAACTGCGCCACGGTCCGCGGCGACGGCGCCATGTCCGCGCTTTTCGGGCACAAGAAAGGCGCGTTCACCGGCGCGCTCCAGGACCGGGAAGGCTTGCTGCGCGCGGCCGACGGCGGCTTGCTGTTCCTGGACGAGGTCGGCGAACTGGGGTTGGACGAGCAGGCCATGCTGCTGCACGCCATCGAGGAGAAGACGTTTCTGCCCTTCGGTTCGGACCGCGAGGAACAGAGCGATTTTCAACTTATCTGCGGCACCAATCGCGACCTGCCCGCCGAGGTGCGCGGCGGAAGATTCCGCGAAGACCTGCTGGCCCGGGTCAACCTCTGGACCTTCCGCCTGCCCGGCCTGCGGGAGCGGCCGGAAGACATCGAGCCGAACCTGGATTACGAGCTCGACCGTTTCGCCGGCCGCACGGGCCTGCACGTTACGCTCGGCCGGGAGGCGCGCGAGGCGCTTCTGCGTTTCGCCGTCTCGCCCGAGGCCGACTGGACCGCGAATTTCCGCGATCTGAACGCGGCCGTCACCCGGCTGGCCACGCTCGCCGAGGGCGGACGCATCCGGACCGAGGACGTGGACTGCGAGATCGACCGTCTGCGCACGGCTTGGGCGGTTGGCGCAACGGGCACGGATCAGATTTTGACCGAACTGCTGGGGCCGCAGGCGGAACAACTCGACCGATTCGATCGCGTGCAGTTGGCCGACGTGGTGCAGGTCTGCCGCGAGAGCCGCAGCCTCTCCGAGGCCGGCCGGCGGCTCTTTGGCGTTTCCCGGCAGGCCAAGAAGCAGGCCAATGATGCCGATCGATTGCGTAAATACTTGGCTCGCTTTGGGTTGGATTGGGGGGGGCTTGGCCGCCCGCTGAATCCGGCTGTAAAAAAACTTGCAAATATTTCCCTAACCAATTTGAATGCCGGCTTCGCGAACGATTGACCGGAGCCGGTGGCTCCGCGTTTTCCGCTAGGGAGATCAGGCATGCTCGGCAGATTGGGGTGGGGGGTGTTGCTGGCGTTGGTGCTGGCAGGGGGGATTCAGGCGGGCGAGACCGGGCATTATGTCCACGGTCTGGAAGGCATCAAGGCCGCTACGGTGCCGGGCCCCGGGCTCTATCTGCGCAACTACAACGCCTATTACCACTCCGACAAGCTGACCGATGCCGACGGCGACAACGCCCACGCCGGGCTGGACGCCGACATCTTCGCCGCTGCCTGGCGTCTGATCTGGGTCACGCCCTACAAGTTCCTCGGCGCGGATTACGGCATGCACGTCATCCTGCCGACCCAGAGCACGGACATGGAGATGGACGCCGCCGGCGTTGACGACAATCAGGCCGGCATCGGCGACATCGACGTCGCCCCGATCATCCTCTCCTGGCACAAGCAGAAGTTCGACCTGGTGGCCGCCTACGAGTTCTACGCCCCCACCGGCCAGTGGGATCAGCGCCAGCCGGCCCAGCCGGGCAAAGACTTCTGGACCCACATGTTCACCTTCGGCGGCACCTATTATTTCGACTGCAACAAGACCTGGGCGGCCTCGATCCTGGCCCGCTACGAGATCCACGGCGAGAAGGGGCATCAGGAGATCACCGCCGGTGACGACTTCCATTTCGAATGGGGCATCTCCAAGACCCTGGGCCAGCTCTGGGAGGTCGGCGTGGTCGGGTACAGCCAGTGGCAGGTGTCCGACGACAAGGGCTCGGACGTGACTTGGGACCGCAGCGTGCACGATCAGGTCCACGCCGTCGGTCTGGAAGTCAGCCGCTTCTTCATCAAGCCGAAGCTGAACGTCTCGCTGCGCCACGAGCAGGAGTTCTACGCCGTGGACCGGCCGCAGGGCCACATCACCATGCTGACCATGACCAAGGTTTTCTAGCGACTGCTAACCGAACGAATAAAATAGCGGGCCGCCGCCAGCTGAACTGGCGGCGGCCCGCGTCATGGTAGATCAAGTCGAATCGATGGTTCCCCGACTCTCGCCCAAAAACTCTCATCCGGCTGCGTCGATTCGAGCGCTCAAATGTCGAATTCGCGAGGTTTGGAATTCGAATGCCAGGCGATTAGGCGCGAATTATCTTGAATGATTAGGAGAGGGACGCAAAGCGACTAGCGATCGGGCGGCACCCGATTCGGTTTGAGCTACCATGAGCGGTGATCGATTGGCTGGTGACGGCCGAGGCTAGAGCACGCCCTTGCTGGAGGGGATGCCGGTCTCGCGCGAGTCGGGCTCGACCGCCTGGCGCAGGGCGCGGCCGACGGCCTTGAAGATGGCCTCCAGGCAGTGGTGCGGGTCGCTGCCGGCCAGCAGGTCGACATGGAGGTTGATGCCGCCGTTGACGCAGAAGGCGCGCAGGAACTCGCGGCCCAGGCAGGTGTCGAAGCCGCCCACCGTTTCGGCCGGCATGGTCGCGCGGTACTCCAGGTGCGGACGGCCGGAGAGGTCCAGGACCACCCGGGCCAGGGCCTCCTCCATGGGCAGGAGGAAGAATCCGTAGCGGCGGATGCCCCGTTTGTCGCCCAGGGCCTGGGTCAGCGCCTGGCCCAGGCAGATGCCGACATCCTCGACGGTGTGGTGGGCGTCGACGGCCAAATCGCCCTTGGCTTCGACCTCCAGGTCGAAGAGGGCATGCTTGGCCAGCAGGGTCAGCATGTGGTCGAAGAAGCCCACGCCGGTGGCCGTCTGGCCCCGACCCGTACCGTCCAGGTCGAGGCGCAGGCGGATGGCGGTTTCGGCCGTAGCCCGCTCGTGGGAGGCTTGCCGGCGAGGCATTGTACCTACCGGCGAGCCCGCAGAGCCGAGGTGCGACGATGCGGATGGGTGCCGATCTTGCGCACGCCGGGACGCTTGGCCTTGCGCTTGGCCTTGAGCTTGAGACGGATCTTCCGCCGGGCCTTGTGCAGGGCTTCGCGCTCGGCCTTCTTGGTGGTTCTGGTCATGACAGTACATCCTTCTTGCTGATGATGGAAAACGAATTGTTGAAATATATCCGCCTTCAGGCCGGAGTCAATCAAAAATCCCGTGGGTGCATATAGTTATCGGGGTGAATAATTCCGGTCGAAAAGGATGAAAAATGTGTGCGGCGCAGTGTTGTTTGAGTTACAATATTGCAGGAGTCGGCGAATAATTCCGCGAGGATTTACGGCATGACGCGTATTCTGGTGGCCGACGACAGCTCGAGCACTCGCCTTGTCCTCAAAAAGCTTTTGACTTCTTGGGGTTACGAAATGGTCGAGGCGGACGACGGCCGCCCGGCCTGGGATATTCTCCAGGGTGAAAACCCGCCCCGCATCGCCATCCTGGATTGGAACATGCCCGAGGTGGACGGCGTTTACGTCTGCCAGCGGCTGGCCGAACGCCGGGACGGTCCGTTCATCTACTCGATCCTGCTCACTTCGATGAGCGACAAGGAAGATCTGGCCTTCGCCCTGCAGAACGGGGCTCACGCCTTTCTGGGCAAGCCCGTGCATCCCGAAGTGCTGCGCAGCAGCATCGTGGTGGGTTTGCGGCTGGTCGAAGCCGACGACCGGCTTAACACTTACGCCCACGAGATGGAGCGCCTGGCCCGAGACCGGGCCCAGCAGCTGGTGCACACCGAGCGGCTGGCCACGCTGGGCACGCTGGCCGCGGGCGTGGCCCACGAGATCAACAACCCGCTGACCTACATCTCCGGCACGGCCGAGACCATGCGCCTGAGTTGGAAGACGATCGAGCCGATCCTGCGGGCCGCCCGCGAACGCGGGGAGGGGGATCAGAAAAAGCTCGACGCGATCCTGCGCTCCCTGCCGCGCGACTTCGACTGCCTGCGCGAGGGCTCGCGCCGGATCGCCGGGATTGTCGCCCGGATGCGCGAGTACAGCCGCAAGGGCGGCGAGGAGAAACGGCCGATCGACCTGCGCGAGTGTGTCCGGGCCGCGCTGGAGTTGACCCATTCGCGCCTCAAACACAAGCTCGACGTCCTGACCGAACTGCCCGAAGGGCCGCCGCCGCTCAAGGCCGACCCGCAGCAGATCGAGCAGGTGCTCATCAACCTCTTCGCCAACGCCGCCGACGCCCATCAGGGCGAGCAGAAGGGGCGGCTGCTGGTGCGACTGAGTCAGAGCGGCGGCTGGGCGCGGCTGGTGGTGGAGGACGACGGTCCGGGCATTCCGCCGGACAAGCTGGATTCGATCTGGGACCCCTTCTACACCACCAAGCCGTCCGGCGAGGGCACGGGCCTGGGCCTCTCCATCAGCAAGGGCCTGATCGAGGACCACGGCGGCCATATCTGGGCCGAAAACCGCTCCGGGGGCGGCGCCCGGTTCATTATCGAACTGCCGCTCATGACCGCCGGCTGAAAAACTGGGGCGGGTACCCATGTACGAAAAGCAGGCTCAGACCGTCGAGCGCGCGATACAAGCTCTGCGGGACGCGGGACGGCCCGAGCTGGTAGAGGAATTGGAAGAGGAGTAGGCCGCCGGCGCTACCGGGCTGGAGGTCTACGGCCTGACCAAAGCCGCCTTGGAGCGCTTCCTCCACCGCGAAACGCTTTCTCCCCCCACCCGAAAAGCCCTCCGGGCCGCCGTCAAGGCGGTCGACGCCATGTTTTCCCGTTAAATTATTTAGCGTAGATCCGCCACGCGGCTGGCCAAATTCGGGAGGGGCGAACTCCGGCTCGACCATGTTGGGCCAGGTGTTGCCGGGCTGGATAGATCGGGGGGATGAAACGGAGTTATATTAATTCAAGTTAATAGTGACTGATCTTGGGGGACCTTTTTTGCAAAAAAGGTTCCCCAAACCCCGCCAAAAAACTCTCACCCTGTTCATCTGGCCCGAACGCTAGTCGGCCATCAATAACTTGAGTTGTGTTTAGCCCCCGGCCAGTTTGCGGCCGCAATTTACGATAGCTTTTCGGCAAATGACGCTGGTTAACAGAAACCGTTTTTTGGAGTTTTTTGAAGGGGTTCGGGGGGACTTTTTTGCAAAAAAGTCCCCCCGATTCGTTCGCTATTGAAAGATGCGGCTATTTCTTCTGGGCCTGGGGGGAGCCTTGCTGATCGAATTCCGTCTGCAACCGCCATTGCAGCAGGCGCGCGCGCAGCGCCGCCTCCGGTGCGGCCTGATCGGCGCGACCCGCCAGATTGACCAGTTCCTGTGGATCGTTGGCCAGGTCGAACATCTGTAACGGTTGGCCGGATGATTCGATCACCAGTTTATGGGTTTCGGTTCGGATCATGGTCGCGCGGCAGTGGGCGTGGTCGACCTGGCTGAACACGGCGTCGTGAACCGACGCGGCCGCGTTCTCGGTGGCCGGCAGGAGCGAGCGGCCCCAGCCGACCGGCGCAACGCCGCCCGCCGCGCAGAGCGTGGCCGGCAGATCGGCGGTGCCGCAGAGAGTTTGGGCGACCTGTCCGGCTCCGACCCCGTCCGGGCGGCGCAGGATCAGCGGCACGCGGGCCGACTCGTCATAAAAAACCTGCTTGAACAACCCACCCCGATCGGCCAGGCGTTCGCCGTGGTCGGACCAGAAGAGGATGAAGGTATCGGCCAGCCGGCCGGTCCGCTTCAGGGTCGCCAGAATGCGGCCGATCCAGTCGTCGATGTGGGCGATTTTGGCGTAATACAGCCGCTGAATGGCCTGCGCCTGGGCGGGGGTGAGCTCGCGGTTGCAGATCTCAGCCTCGTAGGCCCGAGCCGCCGGCGGCAGGTCGGCGGTGCCCGTCGGGCGGGGCAGGGGGGCGGGCGTTTCGGCCGTGGCATAGCGCTCGGCCCAGGAGACCGGCGGGTCCCAGGGCTCATGCGGACCGCCGAAGCCGACGAAAGTGCAGAACGGTTCAGGCCGGTCGTAATCGGCCAGGTAAGCCTCGGCCGTGCGGCCGACGAAATCGTCGAGCGTTTCTCCCTCGGGCAGGGGACTGGGCCAGGTCGCCTCCAATGAGTTGATCCGGCCGCGCCGACGGTAATCCTCCCGAAAGGTTTCCAGCAGGCCTTTCTGCTGCCAGTCGTCGGTCATGATGCTATTGGTGTGCAGCGTGGCGTGCGGGCCGGTGGCTTCGAGGATATCGTCGAAGCCAAGTTGCTGAAGATAGGGGCGGTGCTCGTTCAGGTGCCGGCCGGGCGTGTGTTCGTATAGATGGCTTTTGCCGATGTGGGCGGTGCGGTAGCCGGCCGCGCGCAAGGTTTTCATGTAGGTGGGGGTGTCGGCCGGCAGCTGGCCGTAGTTGCGCCACTGGCCGTGGTGATGGCAGAAGAGGCCCGAGGCGAAAGTGCTGCGGGCGGGCATGCAGATCGGGCTGGCGGTATAGCAACGCTCGAAACGGACGCCCTCGGCGGCCAGCCGGTCCAGGTGCGGCGTGCGCACGGTGGGGTGGCCGGCCACCGAGAGGCAGTCGGCGCGCATCTGGTCGGGCATGAGGATGAGCAGGTTGGGACGACGGGCGGGCATGGCGACTCCTTTTGACTTGGCTTGAAACGAACAGATTTGTAAACCGTTGCTTGAAATATAGCCGATAAATACGAGAATTGCCGGAGACTGAAGCAATAGTCTATTGGCTTGAAACGGTGATATGATGAAAAAACAATCGAACTCCCGGGAGCGCGGGAGGAAAATCGGGGCCAGTGAATTCCTTTCGGCCCTGACCTCGCCCGAGAGCGAGGTGAGTTTTCGGCATTGCCGGCAGATGGTCAATGCACCCGGCTGGGC
>CAYMGG010000217.1:0-10135 GCA_964389915.1 uncultured Planctomycetaceae bacterium | reverse complement strand
TGCCGGCCGTGAAGAGCGAGATTCGCGGCTGCCGGTTCAGCCTGAACCAGGCCGGGCGGAGCGGCGGGGCGCTGTTCAACACCGACGCCTCCGGGGCTTTCCTCAACAACTGCATCCTGTGGGACGACTCCGCCGCCGGCGGGACCAACGAAATCGCGCTGGCCGCCGGCTGCACCGCTTACCTGTCGCACACCGATCTGGCCGGCGGCCTGGCGGGAATCGTCAGCAGCGGCGGCTTGACGCTCGATCTGGGAGGCTTGCTCGCGGTAACACCCAAGTTCTCGGCTCCGGCCGCCTTTGACCTGCACTTGGCCGCCGACAGCCCGCTGATCAACGCCGGGGTGAACGCCGGTCTGCCGAGCGACACCGTTATCGACCTGGACGGCAACCCCCGCATCCAGGCCGGCGTGGTGGACCTGGGCTGCTACGAAAGCGGCGGCCTCGGCCGGCCGGTGGTCACCCTCAAGGCCACCGACCCCCTCGCCACCTGGGGCGGCAACAATCCGGGCGTCTTCACCCTGACCCGCTCCGGCGCTACGAACGTGACGCTGACGGTCCGGGTGAATGTCGGCGGCACGGCCGTCAACGGCAGCGATTACGCCGAGATCGGCGGTTACGTCACCTTCCCCGCCGGCCAGTCGACCGCCACCGTCCGGGTCGATCCCGAACCCGGAGCCGACTCCATCCGTAGCCTGTCGGTGATCCTGAGTCTGCAATCCGATTCCGCCTACGCCCTGGGGACGCCTGATCTCGCCACCGTGACCATCACGGTCGACGACCGGCCCCAGGTGACGCTCCGGGCCGACCGGCCCCTGACCACCGAAGGCGGGACCACCGGCGGCGGGTTCACGCTCACCCGTACGGGCGATCTGGCCCGGGCGCTGAGCGTCGGCTACCGCATCAGTGGAACGGCCAGCAACGGAGCCGATTACCTCACTCTGACCGGCTCGGCGGTCATCCCGGCCGGCGCGGATTCGGTCAGCCTAACCATCACGCCCCGGGACGACACGGTCTACGAAGGCGACGAGACCGTCTGCCTGACCGTCCTGGAGCGTTCGACCTACGCCGTGGGCGAACCGGCCGCGGCCACCGTCACCATCGCCGACAATGACCTGCCCGCGGTGCGGATCGCGGCCACCGACGCGAGCGCCAGCGAGACCGCCGGCAACCCGGGGAAATTCACGCTCTATCGGACCGGGGCCACGACCGTCGACCTGACGGTCTACCTGCTGATCGACGGCACGGCGAGTAACGGCGCGGATTACGACCAACTGGCCGAGACCGTGGTGATTCCGGCCGGGCAGGCCTCGACCACGCTCGCGGTCACCCCCCTGGATGACAGCCAGTTCGAAGGCAGCGAAAAGGTAACGCTGAGCCTGCAGCCGCGCCAGACTTACGTCCTCGGCACGCCCAACACCGCCAGCGTGACCATCCTCGACAACGACCTGCCGAGCGTGGCGATCACGGCCAGCGACGCGGCGGCCGCCGAAGAAGGACTCAACACCGGCCAGTTCACCTTCACCCGCACCGGCACCACCGCCAGCGCGCTGACAGCCAACTTCGCCATCGGCGGCACGACCCTGAACGGGGCCGATTACAACGCGATCGGCGGTTCGATCATCTTCCCCGCGGGCCAGAGCACGGCCAGCCTGACTATCACCCCCCGGGACGACACGCTCTTCGAGATCAACGAGACCGTCTGCCTAACCCTGCGTACCTCGTCGCGCTATACCATCGAAGGCAACGGCACCGCCACGGTCAACCTGGCCGACAACGATCTGCCGACCGTCCGGCTCCTGGTCGCCGATTCGTCCGCGGCCGAAGCCGACGCCAATCCCGGCGCCGTCAGGGTCTATCGGAACGGGACCACGGCTGTGCCGCTGACCGTCAAGCTGATCGTCGCCGGCACGGCGACCAACGGCGTGGACTACACCGAGATCCCAGCCAGCCTGGTCATCCCCGTCGGCCAGACCTGGGCCGAGGTCCGCATCGTGCCGGGCAACGATGCGGAGTACGAAGGCCGCGAAACCGTCCTCCTCTCCCTGGCGAACGATCCGGCTTATCTGCTGGGCACGCCCGTCACGGGCACGGTCTACATCACCGACGACGACAAGCCCACGGTGAGCATCGCGGTCACCGCTGCGGCCGCCGCGGAAACCGGGCCGACCCCGGGTCAGTTCACCTTCACCCGCACCGGAACGACCGCCAGCCCGTTGGCGGCATACTTCACCATCGGCGGCACGGCTCAGAACGGTGCGGATTACAGCAGCCTGGGCGGCGTAGTGGTCATCCCCGCCAACCAGAGCACGGCCGTCCTGACCGTCACGCCCAAGGACGACTCGCTCTACGAGCTCGCCGAAACCGTCTGTCTCACCCTGCGGCCGACGACGGCTTACGTGATCGGTGACCAGGCCAGCGCCTCGATCAGCATCGCCGACAACGATAAGCCGACCGTTCAGCTGCGGGCCACCGACCCCAGTGCGGCCGAGGCGGGCGCCAATCCGGGAGCCTTTACCGTCTACCGGACCGGAACCACGGCCGTGCCGCTGACCGTCAAGCTGGCCGTGGCCGGCACGGCCGCCAACGGCGTGGACTACGAGACCATCCCCTCCAGCCTGGTGATCCCCGTCGGCCAAGCCTCCGCCGTGGTGGCGGTCACACCGCTGGACGACCAGGAGTATGAAGGCGGAGAAATCGTGAGTCTCTCCCTAGCGAGCGACCCGGCCTATCTGCTCGGTTCGCCCGTTAGCGCCACGGTCAATCTCGCCGACGACGATCTGCCCACGGTGACCGTCGAGGCCACCACCGCCGCGGCGGCGGAGTCCGGACCGACCCCCGGCTGGTTCACCTTCACCCGCACGGGCACGACCGTGGCCGCGTTGACGGTAAGCTTGAGCGTCGGGGGGACGGCGGCCAACGGCGTGGATTACACGACGCTGGCCACCACGGTGGTCATTCCGGCCGGCCAGGCCGCGGTGACCGTTAAGCTCACGCCTCGGTCCGACCGGCTCAAGGAAGACCGCGAGACCGTGATCCTGACCTTGCGGCCCAACCCCCCTACAATCTCGGGGCGGCCAGCCTGGCCACGGTAACGATCGAGGATGGCAATTAGGATGAGGGGGAATCAGTCGCCGTGATCGGCGGAGGGCAGTTCGAGGCCGTATTCCGCGATCTTCTTGTCCAACGTGTTGCGGGCGATGTCGAGCAGTTGGCTGGCCTTGCGTTTGTTGCCGTGGGTCAGGGCCAGCACCCGGCGGATCTGCCGCTTCTCCGCCGCGGCCAAAGTCAACTCGGCCGGCGCATCGGCGGGTTCGGCCGGTGCGGCCGGCAGCGGCGCCGGCGTCAGGCCCAGATCCTCGGCCCGGATTTCGCCGTTCTCCGCCAGCATGGCCGCGCGGCGGATCACGACCTTCAGTTCCCGCAGGTTGCCGGGCCAGGAGTGGCGCGCCAGCAGCTCCAGGGCGGCAGGCGCAAGCTTGGCCGCCGCTCCGCCGAGTTTCACGGACGCTTCGCGGGCAAACAAATCGGCCAGGAAGGGCAGGTCTTCCCGCCGCTCTCGCAGGGGCGGAATTACCAGGTGGATTTCGGCCAGCCGATACAGCAGGTCCTGCCGAAAAGCGCCGCTCGCCACCAGGGCGGTCAGATCTCGGTTGGTGGCGGCCACGATGCGGGTGTCGACCTGGATGGTTTCCTGCCCGCCCAAGCGCTCGAACTGGCGGTATTCGACCGCGCGCAGGATCCGGGCCTGGGCCGAAGCGCTCATGTCGCCGATCTCGTCGAGGACCAGCGTCCCGCCGTGGGCCAGTTCGAACCGGCCTTTGCGCTGGGACTGCGCGCCGGTAAACGCGCCCTTCTCGTGGCCGAACAGCTCGGATTCGATCAGGGTTTCGCTGATGGCGGTGCTGTTGACCACCACGCAGGGTTCGGTCTGCCGGGGGCTGCCGTTATGGATCGCCTGGGCGATGAGATTCTTGCCCGTGCCGGTCTCGCCGGTAATCAGAACAGTCAGATCGGTCTGCGCGGCCTTCTGGGCCAAGCGGAGACACTCCAGCATGCGCGGACTGCGGGTGTAGAACTGGCCAAAACCTATTTCGCCGAGCTTGTATTCGCGGCTTGCCGAAATATACATGTCTGGCCCCAAAAGCCTTTTTCCTGATTCTACTCGCGGCGCCCGCGCAGCAAACAGGAAAGCCGCCAATTATTTTACCGGCTTTCGGTCGGAGCGGTTACCGTCAGGGTGAACGGCTCCTCGCCTTCTTGGCGCCCTAGCAGATAGGCATACTCGGCCACGGCGGCGTATGGGTCCTCGGCGAAGGCGGCTTGAAACTCGCCCCCTTCCCGGCCGGCCTTGACCAGCGAAAGCGCGCTGGAGACGGCCCGAAACTGATTGCCCAACTCCGGATCCTGATTGAGAATGGCCTCGATCTGCTCGCGCTGCGGATGGTCCTCGGCCAGCCGCAAGTTGCCTTCGGCGTCCGTTGTCACCTTAAGCCCGGTTTGCGGCAGATTGATTCCGGCCTGCTGAAGCAAATCGGCAAAAGTTGCCTGCAAATCGGAACTTTTTGCCTGCGCCGCGGCTTCAAGTCCATCCAGATCGATCACCCCGTTCTGCGGTTTATAGCCCAGCGCACTGAACAGATTGCGCATCAGCGACCGCCCGACGGCATGCGGAGAAATCTCGGCGCTGTCCACGCCGTTACTGGCATAGCCGACGGCGGTAACAGGTTGAGAACCGCCCTTCGCGGTGGCCACCGCCCCCTTCACCATCCGGCACCCCACCCGGCAGGGCGCGGTCAAAGCCGACATCACGGATTGAAACATTGCGCACCTCCTTGTAAGTTGATTAAGACGAATCCAGAGGAGGCGTAATGCAATTCCGGGACCAGAATGATTTTTTTTGCGACGCCCATGCCCATCTGACCGTTCCGGAGCTGACCGGCCGGCTGGCGCGGCTCTGGCGGCGGGCGCGTCGGAACGGCCTGAGCCGAATCTGCGCCTGCGCGGTAGGGGTGGACGATTGGCCACGGCTGGAACGGCTGGACCGGCGCCATCCGCAGATCGTCCCGGCTTTCGGACTCCATCCCTGGACGATTGCGCGGACCGCCGACTCGCCCGTCCCGGCGGCCCTCCCCCGGGATTGGCTTGCGCAGTTGGAAACCGTCCTTCGCCGTCACCCGACGGCCGCGGTAGGCGAGATCGGACTCGACGGCGGGCGCGATGCGCCCGAACGCCAGCGGGAATTTTTCCGATTACAGTTGGAGACGGCGGCCCGGCTGAATCGGCCGGCCGTGATTCATTGCGTCAAAGCCTGGCCGCAGCTGCGGGAGGTTTTATGCCAGTTCCGGCTGGAGCGCGGCCTGCTGCTGCATGCCTATGCCGGGCCGGCGGAGCTGGTCGCCCCGCTGGCCGAACTGGGCGCATTCTTCTCCTTCGGCCGCGCCCTCTCTGACCCCCGCCGGCATAAGCTACGTGCGGCCTTGGCGGCGGTTCCGGCCAAACGCCTGCTGTTCGAAAGCGACACGCCGACGGCCGATAGCGAACCGGCCGATCTGCCCCGGCTCCTCGCCGCGGCGGCCGAACTGCGCGGCGAACCGGCGGCTGAACTGCGCGCCCGAACCATGGACAATTTCGCTATACTATTCGGGGACGGCTTTTTGGAATAAGTTCCGCAAGCGTTCATTCCTTTTGGAAATGATGGATGGGCGCCGCAATTTCCGGCTTAAAATCGGTTAACGTATGCCAATTTTTAAGCCGACCTCACCACCGCCGCTTTTCGCTTGCCAAAAAGTGCGGCTTTCCGGAAGATGCGCGCGGTGAGAGGGACCGCGCCGACCGGCGCCAGGACAGCCAAATATGCCGAACGCTCAGCCGCCATCCGTGACCGCGCTGGCCATCAAGAAATGGAAGGGCAAGCGCGGCGCACTCATCATGGCCCTGCACGAGATCCAGAACCAGCAGGGCTTCGTGCCCCGCGAGGCGGCGCTGGAGATCTCCGCCGCCCTGACCGTGCCCCTGGCCCGCATCTACGAAGTTCTGACCTTCTATAATTATTTCAAGCTTGAAGCCCCGGGCAAAGCCGTGGTCTCGGTCTGCACCGGCACGGCCTGCCATTTGAAGGGCGCGCCGGCCCTGGTCCAGGAGTTCCAGCACGAGTTGGGCCTGAAAGTCGGCGAGACCGACGCGGCCGGCGACTTCCACCTTCAGTGCGTGCGCTGCGTGGGCTGCTGCGGCCTGGCCCCAGTGGCGGTGGTCAACGGCAAAACCTACGGCAAGCTCCAGCCCAGCGAAGTCCGCAAGGTGATCGCCGAATGGCGGTCGCGGCTGGCCCGGGGCGAGACCGGCCCCGCGCCGGTGGAGGCGGAAGATGGCGCCGAATAAACCCACGCTCGCCGAACTGCGGGCCAAGGAAACCGAAAAGCACGCGGGCTATGCCTGCCGCCTCTTCTGCTGCGCCAGCACCGGCTGCGTCTCCTCCGGTTGCGGCGAAGTCCGCCAGGCCCTGCAGGAAGCGCTCCTGGCCCACGGGCTCAAGGATAAGACCGAAATCGTCCCGACCGGCTGCATGGGCCTGTGCAGCCGGGGGCCGCTGGTGCGGGTCGAAGCCCGCGGCCGCGAGCCGATTCTATACGAACACGTCGAGCCGCTGCTGGCCCGGCTGATCGTGGCCGAGCACGTCACGCCCGTCCTGGCCCGGGCTGAGAACGAACCGTTCGTCCTGCCGGCCTTCCTGCAAAGCCACGTCCTCTCCCTGGAGCTGCCCTTCTTCAGCCGCCAGGTCAAGGTGGTGCTGGCCAACGCCGGCGTGATCGATCCGGAGAGCCTGGAAGATTACCTGGCCCGCGACGGTTACGTGGCCCTGGAAAAAATACTCGGCGGCCTGAGCCCCGAACAGGTGATCACAGAGATCGCCGCCAGCGGCCTGCGCGGCCGCGGGGGCGGCGGCTATCCCACCGCCGACAAGTGGCGCTTCACCCGCGCCGCCGCGAGCCCGGGCGAAAAGTTCGTCATCTGCAACGGCGACGAGGGCGACCCGGGCGCGTACATGGACCGTAGCGTCCTGGAGGGCGACCCCCACGCGGTGCTGGAAGGGCTGCTGATCGCCGCCTACGCCATCGGCGCCACCGGCGGCTGGTTCTATGTCCGCGCCGAATACCCTCTGGCCGTGGCCAGAATTGAAAAAGCCATCCGCCAGGCCCGGGCCGCCGGCCTGCTGGGCAAAAACATTCTGGGCAGCAACTTCAGCTTCGACTGCGAGGTCCGACTGGGCGCGGGAGCATTCGTCTGCGGCGAAGAGACGGCGCTGATCGCCTCGCTGGAAGGCCGGCGCGGCACGCCCCGCCCCCGCCCGCCCTACCCGGCGGAGAAGGGGCTCTGGAACGCGCCTTCCTGCGTCAACAACGTCGAAACCCTGGCCAACGTTCCGGCCATCATCCGCCGGGGCGGGGCCTGGTTCGCCGGCTACGGAACCTTCCGCAGCAAGGGGACCAAGGTCTTTGCCCTGACCGGCAAGGTGAAACATTCCGGCCTGATCGAGGTGCCGATGGGCATCTCCCTGCGGGAAGTGGTCGAGGTGATCGGCGGCGGCTCGGCCTCGGGCAAGAAGATCAAGGCCGTCCAGACCGGCGGCCCCTCCGGCGGAGTCATCCCCGAGGAGAAGATCGACACGCCCGTCTGCTACGACCACTTCCGCCACCTGGGCTCGATCATGGGCTCGGGCGGCATGATCGTGATGGACGAGGACGACTGCCTGGTGGACATCGCCGCCTTCTACCTGGACTTCACGGTGGACGAGTCGTGCGGCAAGTGCGCTCCCTGCCGGATCGGCGGCAAACAGCTCCTGGAACTGCTGACCAAGATCCGCGACGGCGAGGGCACGGCCGCGGACCTCGAACGGGTGCGCCGGCTCTGCGGGGCGATGCGCTCGGCCTCGCTCTGCGGCCTGGGCCAGACCGCGCCCAACCCGGTCATCTCCACCCTGCGCTATTTCGAGTCCGAGTACCTGTCCAAACTGAAACCGGAGGCGACCGCGTAAGTCTGGAATCGCCGGACCTGAGGGGGTTGGCAATCACAAATCAGCTATCAGCGTTCAAAAATCAGCGATCCGGATTTATGAATTATGATTTCTGATGGCTGATTTATGATTTTTCACAGAAAGACCGCCATGACCGACATGCTGCAAGCCCATATTGACGGCCTGCCCGTTGAGGTTCCCGCCGGCTCGAGCATCCTGGACGCGGCCCGCGCCGCCGGGGTGCACGTGCCGACGCTCTGCGCCCATCCGGACCTGCCGCCCACCGCCGCCTGCGGCATCTGCGTGGTCCGGATCGAAGGCGCGCCCAACCTGGTCCGCGCCTGTAGCACGCCCCTGCGCAACGGGATGAAAATCGTCACCCTCGATCCCGAAATCGTACAAGTGCGCCGCACGGTGTTGGAGCTCATCCTTAGCGCCCACCCCAACGAATGCCTGACCTGCGGCCGCAACGGCACCTGCGAGTTGCAGCGCTTGGCCGACCATTTCGGCATGCGCTCGGCGGAGCTTACGCCCCTGGTGCAGGATCTGCCCCGCGATCAATCGACCCGGACGATCGTGCTCGAACCGCGCAAGTGCATCAAGTGCGGCCGCTGCCTGACGGTCTGCCAGGAGAAGCAGAACGTCTGGGCCCTCTCCATGCTGGAGCGCGGCCTGGACACCCGCATCTCGCCGGCCGGCGACATCGAACTGGCCGACAGCCCCTGCGTGCGCTGCGGCCAGTGCTCGGCCCACTGCCCGGTGGGGGCCATCTACGAATACGACGAAACCGCCAAGGTCTGGGCGGCGCTCAACGACCCCAACCTCCACTGCGTGGTCCAGATCGCCCCGGCCGTGCGCGTCTCCCTGGGCGAGGCCTTCGGCTATCCGCCCGGCACCAACCTGACCGGTCAGATCTACGCCGTCCTGCGCCGGCTGGGCTTTAAGACCGTCTTCGACACCAATTTCGGCGCCGACGTGACTATCATCGAAGAGTCCTCGGAATTCATCGCCCGCCTGACCTCGGGCGCGGGCGCACTGCCGCTCATTACCTCCTGCTGCCCGGCCTGGGTGGATTTCATGGAGAAGTTCCACGGCGACATGATCGCCCACTTCTCCAGCTGCAAGTCGCCCCACGCCATCGTCGGCTCCCTGACCAAGACCTATTACGCCGAAAAAATGGGCCTCGATCCGGACCGCATCTTCATGGTCAGCATCATGCCCTGCACGGCCAAGAAGCATGAGATCGTCCGCTCCGAATCGATGTACGCCAGCGGCCGGCAGGACGTGGACGTCTCCCTGACCACCCGCGAATTCTCCCGGATGATCCGCCAGACCGGCATCGACCTGCGCAGCCTGCCGGCCGACAGCGCGGCCGATTCGCTCCTGGGCGAATACAGCGGCGCGGGCACGATCTTCGGCTTCAGCGGCGGGGTCATGGAGGCCGCCCTGCGGACCGCCCACTGCCGCCTGACCGGCGACGAGGCCAGCGCCCCGGAATTTCCGGCCCTGCGCGGGCTGGACGGAGTCAAGCGGCTGGAGGTCGAGGTGGCCGGCAAGAAGCTGCGCGTGGCCGCGGCCCACGGCCTGGGTCACGTCGAGGAGCTGCTGGCCGAGGTCCGCCGGGCCCGCGAGGCCGGCGGCGATCCGGCCTACCATTTCATCGAGGTCATGGCCTGCCCCGGCGGCTGCGTGGGCGGCGGCGGCCAGGCCTGGCGGATCAGCGACGAGATCCGGCGCGCCCGCGCGGCCGGCCTTCAAGCCGACGACCGGGCCAAGCCGGCCCGCCGCAGCGACGCCAATCCGCAGGTGAAGCAGCTCTACGCCGAGTTTCTGGGCGAACCGCTCGGCCACAAGGCGCACGAACTCCTGCACACCGCCTATCAATCCCTGCCCCGCTACCGACGTTAACCGGAGAGCGGAAGCCCGAATCGATCCGCCGCCGGCCAATTCGGCCGCGCGGCGCAATTCACTTTCCGAAACCGCCCTCCGTAATTTATGATTTATGAATTATGATTCTTGATTTATGATTTTCGCCTTCGGCATTTCGCGTTCCCGCTGGAGCCGCGTGCAACCCCGATGATCAGTTCGCTGGAACTCGCTCGTTTGTGCGGCGTCTCGCAGGGC
>CAYMGG010000216.1:9249-10151 GCA_964389915.1 uncultured Planctomycetaceae bacterium | reverse complement strand
ACCCTCCCCCGGAGGGGGAGGGAGACCCGCGCGCCTACCGCCCTTTTATCATGGCGCGCCGCATCTAGTCGCGCCGAACCGCTAGATCGTAAACGCCAGTCGGGCGGCAAAATCCTTGGCCCGTGCCATAACTTCCGCCTATTTCAGGCTGGCCAGGCGGCTTAAGGAAACGCCCTGGCAGGTGAAGCTGGCCAGGGTCGTGCCGTAGACCACCCCCTGGCGCAGGGTCGCCAAATCGGCGCGCCCACTGCGGGCCAGATGCCCCATAAAGCCGCCGGCGAAACTGTCGCCCGCCCCGGTCGGGTCAGCCACCTCGGCCAGCGGATAGGCCGGGAAGGGATAGATTCCGCCCTCGGCGGCCAGCAGCCCGCCATGCTCGCCCTTCTTGATGACCGCGAAGCGCGGCCCCAGGGCCAGCAGCCGGTCGGCCGCGCGGATCAGGTTGCTCTCGCCGGTGAGCAGTTTGACCTCGGAGTCGTTGATGATGACGCCGGCCGAACGCCGCAGCACCTCTTTCAATGCGTCGAGTTCGTTTTGAATGTAGAATTCGATCGTGTCGCTGACGACCAGCGGCGCGCCCTGCATCTGGTCCATGACTTTGAGCTGAAGCTGCGGCTGGGCGCAGGCGAGAAAAACCGTGCCCGTGCGGCGGTAGGCCGCGGGCAGGACCGGATTGAACTCGCCCAGCACGCCGAATTGCAGGTCGTCGGTGGTGCGGTTGTTCATGTCGGCGGCGTAGGTGCCGGCCCAGCGGAAGGTCTTGCCTCCGGGCTTGGTCTCCAGCCCCGTCAGGTCGATCCCCCGGCGACTCAAAAGCTCGACGTGGGCGGCCGGAAAATCCTCGCCCACCACGCCCACCACCTGCACGGGGCAGAGGAAGCTGGCGCAATAGCTGAAATAGG
>CAYMGG010000216.1:0-9239 GCA_964389915.1 uncultured Planctomycetaceae bacterium | reverse complement strand
CGGGCGTGCGGATCGTATCCAGTGCCACCGAACCAACCACCAGTAAGCTCATGATCTGCCTTCCTCGTGCCTCAGGTCAAAGGTTGCCCATCGAACGCCCCATGCGATCTTGAAGCATTATCGGCATTATCGGCCGCCGGATCGACAACCTTGGCCGAAAAGATTAGCGGACTCACCCGCTGCGCGTCCCCGGCCCAGAGCCGGCCGCACAGCCAGGCCAGGCCCGCCACCGGGAGAATGCCGTGGGAGAGCAGGCAGGTGGTGAAGGCCGAGCAGGCCAGCGAAAAGACCGCGATCAGAAACGCCGCCAGCAGCGACACCAGCAAGCGCCCGTTCAAGCGGTTGAAACAATAAAGCAGCCCGTCCAGGACGCATAGCAGACAGAAGGCCACCACCCAGCCGCCGGCCAGCCCCCATGAGGCCTGGCAATCAAACAGGAAGCAGGTGTTGATCAGGGTCGAGGGCGGCGAGAAGGGGGCATAGACGTGGGCCACCTCGCTCGGCAGGGAGATATACTGCACGCCTAGCAGCCAGGCCAACGGTCGAATATTGGCCACGCCCAGATAACCGTAATCGTCGGCATAAAAATTGGTCCAGAGTCCGCTGACGAAGGGTGTGACAAACGCCCGGCCGCCGATGGCCAGGGCAAACTCCTCGACCTGATCGGTCGAAAAGTTGGCCAATTGCCCCTCCCGGGCCACCGTCAACAGCATCGCCAGGCTCAACGCCCCGGCCGCCGCCAATCCTAAAACCAGACCGCCGCGCGCCCCGCCCCGCCCCAATAGATAGACCAGGCCAAGGGTCAGAAACAGAATGCCGGCCGGTCCGCGGGCGCCGGTCAGGGAAACGCTCAGGATCACGCCGATCAACAGGCCCGCCCGCAACGCCCCCAGCCCGGAGAACCAGCGCACCCGCCACAGCCACAGCAAGCCCGCCAAGATGGGCGCAAACGCGCTCAGATGCAGGCTGAACAGATATTTCAGGCCCGTCGAATCCAACAGTTTGAAACTCGCCTCCCGTGCGGCGCGCGCCTGCTCGGGATTGGTGAAGATGGTCGCCAGCCCCGTCTGCGCCAGCGGCACCCGGACCAGATAGATCGCCAACGTCAAGCCGACCAGACTCAAAATCAGAAGCGCGGTCTTCCGTTCCGCTTTTCCGAAACGGCAGAACGCCGACACGGTCAACCGGCATTCGGCATGCAGCCGGTCGGCCAGCCGGCTGATAAACGGGGTGAACCCCACCCAGCCCAGAACCGCCAGAGGCATCAGCAACGCCCCCAATCGGATCGCCGGCCCCAGGGGATGGCCTTCGGCCAGATCGTCGCCGAAAGCCGCCGCCCCCCCGATCATCACGGTCATGATCAGGCTGCACCAGAGACTGGGGCGCAAGAAGCACGCCGGCCGCACCACCGCCGTCGCGGCCAGCAGCCCCCAGGTCAGAAAATACAGCAAAATCAGCACGGCAATCTCTCCACCCCGACTCCGCTTCGCCAACGCGCCGGACGCCGGCTCGTCAACCGGGCAGCTCGGCGCCGGGCCGATCCTGCCAGGCCCGCCAGCCGGCCCAGCCCACCGCCAGCAGCGCGACGATTCCGCCGGCGACCGCCCCGCCGATCTCCGGCAGCACGAACCGGCACGGCCAGCTCAAGCCGGCGCAGACCGCCGTCCACCCCGCCAGGCGCGCAGCAATGCCGCCCAGTTCAACCAGCGAAAAACCGGCCAAGCGGTAGACAATTATCAACCAGACCAGCTCGTACACCAGCACCGCTCCGGCGAACACCGCGGCCGAAGCCACCGGCGACCAGCCCGCCGCCAGCGTCCCCCAGAATCCGCCCAGACTACAGAGGTTGCCCGCAATTTGCAGGCCGACCACCAGCCGTTGCCGGCCGTGGACGTCGAAGAGCCGGTCCAGCCAGGAGACCAGAAAGATCAGGGCCGCCGGAACCGCCAACACGGCCGCGAACCGCCCGGCCTCATCCCACCCCGGCCCCAGAACCAGTCGGGTCAACCCGGCATAGAAAAAGAGAAAATACACCAAGCCGGGCACGGCCAGCCGTCCTAGGCTCAGCAGCGTGCGGCCGACGAATCCGCCCAGCTCCGCCGGCGCCCGCTCGCGGCTGGCCAGCGGATAAAAGACCCGCCGGAGCGCGCCGGAGACCAGGCTGGCCGGGGCGTTGGTCACCTGCTGGGCCAGGGCGAAGGTGCCGGCCGCCGCCGGTCCGGATAGGCCGCCCAACAGAATGGCGATCAGCCGCGGCGGCAACTGGCCCAGAAAACTGTACGGCGCCATGCACAACGGATAGACGCGGTACTGCTTGAGCAGTCCGGCCACCTGGCCCCAGTCTGGCCGCAGACCGACGGTTCCCCGGTCGCGCCAGGCCAGCCCCAGGGCCAGCGCCGTCCCCAGGGCCTGGCCGCCCAGCGAGCCGGCCAGCAAATTGACCGCCCGGCCGCCGTCAAGCAGGGCCAGGCCGATCGGCAAGCCCGCGATCATGCCGCCGCGAACCACCTGGACCACCGCGGCCGAAGCAAAGGCCTGCCGCCGGGTCAGCCAGGAGTTGCCCAATTGCTCCAGGCCCAGCAGGAACGCCGCCGGCGGCAGCAGCCCCAGATACGGCCGCAGGCTGGCGTCGCCCAAAAGCGCGGCCAGCCCGTCCGCCGCCAGCAACACCGGCACAATGAGCAGCGCTCCGATCCCGGCCGCCACCGCCGCTCCGCCCGCCAGCAGGGCCGCGGCGTCTTCGTCGCGCTCCGGCAGGATCAGCGCTGTCTCGTAGCGCAGAGTCACCACCGGAGCCAGGACCAGATACAGGCCGACGAAAATCTGCCAGGCGCCGACCGCCGCCGGGGAATAGAGCCGGGCCACCGCCGGCAAGGCCATGAGCAACAGCACCCGCCCGGCCAGAACTCCGCCGCCCGTGACCAGCACATTACGCCAAAAGGAAGCTTCTCCGCCCTTCACCGTACCTTACCCTTTGGCCTAAAAAGTTGTCGCCGCCTCACCCGAGCTGCGGCGTTATCTCAGTGCAAGTCGGTTGTGATCCCGAGTCCAATTAATAACGAACTATTCCGGGGAACCTTTTTTGCAAAAAAGGTTCCCCGGCCCCCGCCAAAAAACTCTCATCCAGCTTCGCTTCTTCGCGCGTTCAGTTGGACAGATTCGAGGTGGACGGCATTCGAACCGGTTCGACTATCTTTGGTTCGAATCGAGCTCAATCGCCCGCGCGGCGCGCCCGCCAAGCCGTCAGTCCCGCCTCGGCTACCAAGAACGCCAGCGTCAACCCCAGTAAGGCCCAGGTCAGATCCAACCCGCGCCGCGAAGCGCCCACCGCCGCCAGGTACTCGTCCGGATCGGCAAAAACCTCCGTCTCCCCCAGCGGCCGCAACAATTCGCGCAGCCGTTCAGGCGGCAGGGCCGTCAGGTCCGCCTCAACTCCGGCCGGATTGACGGCCAGCCGCCGCTCGCCCGCCGTCGGCCGCAGATAGTCGACCCGGTAAACGCCCGGCTCAAAGGTCTCCGCAAAACGCCCGTTGCCTTCGCTTCCGCCGGCGAATTCGACCGGAACGCTCCGCCCGTCGGGCAGGGCCACCTTGGCGGCAAAAGCCTTGCCCGCCGCGGCCGATTCACCCTCGGCGTCCGGCGCCAGATCCAGGGGATAACCGCAGATCGTCTCGTTCCGTCCGCTCAGGGTCAGCCCGTGGAAGACCAGGAGCCGCACCAGCGGCACGAAGACCGGCTTGAGCGGCAGGCTGGTCCATTCCGGCGCGGGCGGGGCGGCCCAAAGCGCTACCCGACCGGAGCCGAACTTTTTGGTCATGATGAAAGCGTTCTTCCCCAGCCGCACCGGCGCGGCCGGCGCCAGCTCCTCGGGCACGGCAATGGTGAACGCGGCGGCCACTCGGGCCCGCCCCAAAAGATCGGTCGCCCCCGCGGCGTAGGGGGCCAGCAGCGGGTGCCGCCGGTCGCCGGGAGTCAGAGTCGGCCCGGGATCGGCGAAATGCGCCAGCTCGCCCAGCGGGGCGGGCTCCAGCCCTCCCCCCCAGGCCGCATTCCAGGCCACCGGCACCGTCTCGACCGCCGGCAGCAGGACCAGCGTCCCGCCGGTCCGGACGTAATTTTCCAACGCTTCGCGCACCGCCGGCGCGGGCGGGACCGCGGCGTTGTAGAAGATCGCGTCCCAGCCGGAGAGGCCGCCCGCCTCGGCCGCCGCCGACCGTCGCTCGAAATGCGTCCGCCCGCCCGCATCCGAGGAGAGGGCCGCCTCCAGATAATAGCCCGCCCGCCGCCGGGTGGGGCTGGTCCGTTCCGGCTCGCCTTCGATCAGCAGCACCCGCGCCTCGGGCCTGACCGGCAGGGCGAAATAGCGGCGGTTGTCGAAGGCGCAGCCGTCCTCGCCCAGGCTGACGAAACCGTCCAGCCAGCCGGCCCGGCTCAGCGGCAGCTTGAACTGGGCCTGTAGGTTTCCGCCCGCCGGCAGGATCGCGTCGCGGCGTTCCACCAGCAGACCGCCCGCCTGGAGAATGAGCGGCGTGGCCGCCGGCTGCGGACCGTGATTCTGTAGCGTGACCGTCAGCGTCGCCTCGCTGCCGGCCAGCACGGCCGGCGCATCGAGGAGCAGATCCGTCACGGCCAGATTGGCCCCGCCTGCGCCGGCAGGCGAATTGACGAAAATCCGCGGCGGCCGTTCGGCGGCCGGCGGCGGGGTCTGAGCCTCCAGCCCGCGCCACGAGGCCTGCTGCCGATCGGTGAAGATATGCAATTCCCGTCGAGCGGCCGGAACCTGGGCGAGCTCGGCCGCCAATGCGGCGACCTCCCGGGCCAGGTCGGCGGCCGCGCCGGTCGGCGCGACGGCCCGCACGGCCGCTTCGGCCTCGGCCGCCGGGCGGACGGTCCAATCCTGACCTGAGGCCGCCGGGCCGACCGCCGAGCGCACCGCCCAGCGGGTCCCGGCCGGCAGATCGGCCGCCAGCCGCAGGGCCGTGCGCCGGCCGGCCTCCAGGGCCGTACCGCGCCCGGTCTCCTGGCCGGCGCTCAGGCTGTTGTCCAAGAGAATGCCGACCGCCATCCGTCCGCGCCCGGCCAGCAGCCCCCCCACCTCCAACACCGGCCCGGCCAAAGCCAGCGCCAACGCCAGCAAAGCCCCCGAACGCAACAACAGAAGCAGCAGATCCTCCAGCCGACGCCGGCTGGCCGTGCGCTCGGTAGTCAGTTTTAAAAATCGGGCGGTCGGCAGAATGATCCGCCGCGCCCGCTGGCGCGAAAGCAGGTGAATCAACACCGGCAGGCTGCCGGCCAGCAAGCCCGGCAGGAACAGCGGATTGGCGAACAAAGCCAATAAAGCGCTCAAGCGGAACACTCCCAGGTTCGGGTCGGGGTGACGATCAGGTCCAGGCCGCAATCGTGCGCTTCGCGCGGCACCTCCTCGCGCATCTGGCAATCATAGGCCAAAGCCGCCTTTTGACAAGCCAGGCTTGCCAGAAACCGGTCATAACAACCCCGCCCGCGCCCCAAGCGCGTCCCGGTCGGCGCAAAGGCCCGCCCCGGAACCAGAATCAAATCCAATTCATCCGGCGCGAGCAGCGGACAGCCGGCCGCCGGCTGAAACAAGTCCGCCCGTACCCCGTCCGCGACAAGATCCCGCTCCAGATTCCCCACCTCCCGGGCCTCCAGCCCCCCGTCAGCCCGCCAGACCGGCAGGACCAGCCGGACTCCGGCCGCCAGCCATTCGCCCAGCAGCGGCCGCAAATCCGGCTCGTCGGGCAGCGGGTCATAGGCCATGGCCGCCGCGATCCCCGCCGGCCACCGCCGGGCCTGCTCCGCCCGCCAGCGCGCCAGCAGATGCCGGTCCCACTCGGCCCGTTCGTCGGCTCCGACGGCGGCCAGTTGCGCGGTGATCGCCTGGCGTAAACTGCATTTGGTTGTATTCCGCACGACTGCCCCTTATGGTGCCTTATCCAAAAGCCGATTCGCCTGACAAATATCCCCGAAAAAGGTATGCTTCGAAACAAAAAATGCCGCCCGCGTCCCCACGCCGACGGCATTCAACAATTCGAATGTTTCGCATCATCTGTTCATAAAAAGCTGACCCCGCGTCACCGGATCAGGTACCAATCATCATGTGATGATTGATCTTCCCGACCGTGAAAACGGGATATCCAAAACCTTGGCGGCGGTCGGAGCGCAATCGATTATCTCCGCGCGGTCGATTCGCGTGCCGCGTAAATCCTCGGCCAACGCTCCGCCGCCAACCATGAAAAGCGTTCTCCGCGAGCAATCCACGCGTCGCGCCGTTGCTCTGCCTTCGGCAAAATCCCACAGATAGCAGTCATGCGGAGCTTGGTGATTAGAGCAATAATTCGATAAATCATGCGGAGCGACTCCACGCTCGAGCCCCTCTTTTACGGCAATGTCACAGCCCACGTGGCAGCCATGATCGGAGGTGATAAAAAGATAAGTTTCCTCCCACCACGTCATCTCTTTAAGAAATGTCACGACATTCCACAACAGCTTGTCTAAAATTTGGATAGAATGGTGTTTGTCTTCTCCGTACTTGGCGTTTTCCTTATAAACCGGGCAATTTCCGGTCAAGTCGTACTGCGGCAAGTACAGCAACGCCATCCGCCAATTCGAATTTTCCAATAACCACTTGAACGCATACTGCATCGTAACAAAATCGGAAAAATAACTACCAAACCCTAGCGTACAGTCCGGGGCTTTCCACCAGCCGGTCTGAGTCCAGACATCGGAAGCCAATGCCAATACTCGATCTTGGGGATAGCGTTTCTTGCAGGCACTCAAAATGGAATCGTCCTGGCTTTTCTGGGGCTGGTACGAACCATAGGCTAGATATGTATTGCCATTGGGAGTGTTGCATTCGCTCATGTTCCAGCAATTCGCGAAAATCCCCTCCTCCCTTATTTCACGGAAAGTAGGCAACATATTTGCATTGATATAGCCGTCCACATTGGGCGGACACAGGCCGGTCTGCGGAACGACTACTCCTTCGGCCCAATGCCCGGCGAGCATGTCCATGACCACCCAAAAGACCCGTTTCATGCCTTTTTCCTCGTTATCCCTGGAATCGACGCGTCCATCTCATGACGCGACCCGTCTTTTCTGCCAGAAATAGGTCACACAAAAGTCTTCCCCCCTCGTCCTTTCGCGGAAGTGGGGAAGATTTTTGAATCAAATGACCGAAAACGTAAAATCGCGCAGTAGCAACGCATGATTCACGGTATCCCAAGTCGTTACGCCGTGATCTTCAACGCACAGGGGAATTCAGAGGCGCACTTCTGCGGCAGTTCCACGGCCAGCCCGTCGGCGTCGTGCCGCCAGGTCACCGGCCCGTGGCCCAAAAGCTCCACCCGGCCGATCCGCTCCGGGCAGTGGGTGGCCCCGGTCCGCAGGTGGCGGATCTTGATCACCCCGTCGGCCGGCTGGGCCAGCGGTAGGGCGTAGAGCGTCTCCTCGTCGCGGGTGAAGCGGATGTCGGCCGAGGTGAAGGCCGCGCGCTTGGTGTCGGTGAAGGCGCCGGTGGCCACCGTGGTCGGGCCTTCGCCGAAGGTGGTCCAGGGGCGGGTGCCGTAGATCGCCTCGCCGTTCACCTTGAGCCAAGCGCCGATCTCGCGCAGGATCGCCTGCTCGGGGGCGGGAATCGTGCCGTCGGGCTTGGGGCCGATGTTCAGGAGCAGGGCCCCGTTCTTGCTGACAATGTCGATCAGGTCGGCGATGATGGCCGCGGCGGTCTTGTATTGATGCCCCTCGATATAACCCCAGGAATTCTTAGAGACCGAGGTGTCGTTCTGCCAGAAGAGCGGATAGATGTCGGCCAGCTGGCCGCGCTCGATGTCGTACACGGCGGCCGTGGGCGGCAGGGCGTGGTTCTTGTAGTTGAGGGCCACCCCCTGGCCCCACTCCGCCCCGCGGTTGTAGAGATAGGCGGCGAATTTCTTGAGGTAAGGTTGGAAGGCCCACTGGTTGATCCACCAGTCGAACCAGACCAGTTGCGGCTGATACTTGTCCACCAGCTCGCAGGTCCGGGCCAGCCAGTCGGCCAGGAATTCGGGCGTGGCCGGCGCTTCATGGCGGCCGTTGTGATCCTTGGCCCCGCGCAGGACCGGACCGTACAGATCGACGTAAGCCGGGTCCTGAACGTCCGAAGGAATGTCCAGCCCCCCGTCGAAGAACCAGTAGTGCTCGGCCCGGTGGCTGGAGAGGCCGAAGATCATCCCCGCGGCGCGGATCGCTTCGGCCAGTTCGCCGATCACGTCCCGCTTGGGCCCCATCTTGGCCGCGTTCCAGCGGTTCAGGTCGGTGGCGTACATGGCGAATCCGTCGTGATGCTCGGCCACGGGCACCACGAACTTGGCCCCGGACTCGCGGAACAGCCCGGCCCACTCGGTGGCCGAAAAGCGTTCGGCCTTGAACTGTGGGATGAAATCCTTGTAGCCGAATTTATCCTGCGTTCCGTAAGTCCGCTGGTGGTGATGGTAGATCGGCGAGCCCTTGCGGTACATCTCGCGCGGATACCATTCATTCCCGAAGGCCGGCACGCAATAGAGTCCCCAGTGGATGAAGATGCCAAACTTGCTGTCCAGATACCAGTCGGGACACTGATAGTGATTGAGCGATTTGAGGTTCGAAGCGAACGGCCCCTGGGCATTGACCCGTTCCACCTCTTGCAGGATCTGCTTCACCGACATGCTCATAACTCGCCTCTCCGTGTTCTTCATAGCCTTGGCTCCGGACCGCGCGGCCCGGCATTCCTTCCAGCCTAGCCCTGCCCGACGCGGCCGACCAGAGTCATAATGCGCAATTAGACTAACGTTTTGCGCAAACACCGAGGCTGGCGAAAACGCAAAGCCAGGTGAGAGTTTTTTACGGAGGACTGGGGGAGCTTTTTTGCAAAAAACTCCCCCAGATAGTGCGGGGCAAGAGCGCGAACGCCCGCGGCGCTATCCGTCGCGCAGTCGGCGGCGATATTCGACCGGAGTCAGGCCCAGTTCGGCCCGGAAGGCGTGGTGGAAGCGTTGCACCGAGGCATAGCCGACCGCGTAGGCGATCTTGGCCGCCGGCAGTTCGGTCTGATCCAGCAGCCGTCGGGCGTGGGCCAGCCGCAGGCGGACCAGTTCTTGGTGCGGGCTGCGCCCCAACTCGCGCCGGAACCGCAGCTCTAGCGCCCGGCGCGAAGCCGGCAGCTGGGCGAAGATGGCCCCCACGTCCGCGCCCGTGGCGTATTG
>CAYMGG010000215.1:0-10190 GCA_964389915.1 uncultured Planctomycetaceae bacterium | reverse complement strand
AAAAAAGTTCCCCCGGGCCCCCTCAAAAAACTCTCACCTGGCTTCGCCGTTTCGAGCGTTCGGATGGACAGACTCAACGTCTGCCCCGTTCTTGCGACTTGCCCATCTGAACCTGTCGGATACGCGAAGCGTTTTATGGATGTGCGGCACGCACTTGCAAAAAAGTTCCCCCAGATTCCCTCAAAAAACTCTCATCCGGCTTTGCCGTTTCGAGCGTTCCGGAGAAAAAGGCAGTGCCTCTCGACAACTGCTGGTAAACAAATTTATGTCTGCTAACGGTAAATATAGGGTAAAAATAGCAGATTTGTCCATAAATAATGACACATCTCGCTCTGGCGGTGAAACAATCAAAGGAGCATACTTTGAGTATCGCCGCTTGCGGCCCAAGCCCCGCCGGCGGTGGAACGCTATCGGCTTGCCAGGAGATGATCCCATGACAGGTTCGGCTGCGACGCTGTTTCGGCCGGCTGCGGAATGGCCGGTGATCGGTGAGTATGACGTGGTGGTGCTGGGGGCCGGACCGGGCGGCATCGGGGCGGCGCTGGCTTCCGCCCGGTTGGGCGCGCGGACCCTGCTGGTCGAGCGCAACGCCGCGCCGGGTGGCGTGGCCACGCAGAGCAATTGCCCGCACCTGATGGGGCTGGGCGACGGCACGCGGCAGATTGTCGGCGGCATTGCCGACGACCTGGCCCGCCGGCTGGGGGAGCTTAAGCTGGGCCGGTTTCGCTCGTCTTCGCCTGGAGTCGAGGATCAAACCATCGGCGACCGGCCGCTGATCGGCAATATCAGCACCAACATTCATAATCTGCGGCTGGTCGTCAATCGGCTGCTGCGCGAGGCCAGGGTGGAGCGCCTCTTCTATACCCCGCTGATCGGGGCCGTGACCGAAGGCGCGCGGGTTACGGCGGCGGCGGTGGACCGGGCCGAAGGACCGGGGCTGATCCGCGGCCGGTTTTTCGTGGACGCCACCGGCGATGCGACCCTGGTCTGGCGGGCCGGGGGGCGGGTGCTGGAGGCCGAACCCGACGAGGCCATGACCAAGACCCTAATTATCGACGTGGGCGGAGTCGATCATTTCGATATTGAAGCCACCCGGATCCGGTTCAAGGAATTGGCCGATCAAGGCCGCGTGCCCGTGGCCATTCAGGATCGTTTTATGGGCTATGCCTCGTTCGAGCCTGGCTGGGTGCAGCTCAATTATACGGCCGTGGTCGGCGATGCGCTTCAGTCCGGGGATCTGACCCGCATGGACGAGGAATTGCGCGAACAGATCCACGCCGGCGTGGCCTGGTACCGGGAGAATTTTCCCGGCTTCGAGAATTGCTATTTGGCCCGCGTGGCCGAACGGATCGGCGTCCGGGCCGGACGTTCGGGGCTGGGCCGGCAGACCATCACCCAGCGCGACATCGACGAAAATACGCCCGTGGCCGAGCCGGTGGCGCTGGGCCTGCGGCGCTACGGCGATCATGGGACCAAACAGTTCTCCGCCGCCTGGGGCAAGCCGGTGTCCGGCCTGCGGCCGATTCCCTGGCAAACACTCTTGTCAGCCGATTTTGGCAACGTGCTGCTGGCCGGCCGGGCGATCTCGGTCGAACCCAAGATGGTGACCTGCGTCCGCTACATCGGCCAGTGCCTGGCCACCGGACAGGCGGCGGGCACCACCGCCGCCCTCGCCGGGCGGGCCGGGCTCGATCCGGCCAAACTCGGCTATCCGGCGGTGCGTGCCGAACTAGAAAGGAATGGCGCGATTCTGGCTTAAGGGCGTATAGAAAAATAGCCCCCAAAAGCTTATCGCTCGTCATTATGCCCATCTGAACGCTGAAGCATGCGAAGCTTGATAAGGTTTTTTGAAGGAGTTTGAGGGAACTTTTTTTCAAAAAAGTTCCCTCAAGGCCAGGCCGGTTTTCAGGCGGCTATTGAAACGGATATCAAACCGCTGATTTGCGCCATTGGCCCACCAGGGAAGACGGGGTATTCTGTACCTCGTCTTCCCTAGGTTTTTTATGGAGAACCTCAATGCGCGAATTGGATCTGGGTGGCAAGTGGACGGTCCGCCAGGTGGGCGGAGAGATGAAGGTTAAAGGGAGCATTGCCGCGAGCGTGCCGGGTTGCGTGCACACCGACCTTATGGCCGCCAAGCTGCTGACCGACCCTTTTGTCCGCGAGAATGAGATCGAGCAGCAGTGGGTGAGTTGGGCCGATTGGCAGTACGCGCGCGAATTCGCCTGCGACCGCCAGCTTTTGGCCGCCGACCGGGTGCTGCTGCGTTGCGAAGGCCTGGATACTTTTGCCAGCCTGATCCTGAACGGCAAGAAACTGGGCGATACGGACAACCAGTTCCGCACTTACGAATTCGAGGTGAAGAAACTGCTCAAGCCCGCCGGCAATCGGCTGGAGATCCGCTTCACCTCCACGCTGCCCTTTCTGAAAAAAGCCAACCAGAAGGAATTCCTCGCCGCCACCAAGCATGTGCCCTGGGAGGCCGAAGGGCGCGGGCATGTGCGCAAGTCGCCCTGCCAGTACGGCTGGGACTGGGGCATCGCCACGCCCACCGTGGGCGTCTGCCGGCCGATCAAGCTGGTGGCCTTTTCGACCGCCCGGCTGACCGAGACGCAGATCCGCCAGGACCATTCCAAGAAGGGGGTGGTCGGACTGAGCGTGGGCGTTAAGGCCCAGGTGCTGGGGAAGGCCGAGCTGACCGCCGTGGTCAAGGTCGCGCTGGACGGCAAGCCGGTGGCCGAAACCACCGTCAAGCTCAAGGCCGGCGCGGGTCTGGCCAAACTGGCGGTGAAGAATCCCCGTCTCTGGTGGCCCAACGGCATGGGCGAACGGCCGCTGTACCAGGTGAGCGTGGAATTGCGGGACGCCGCCGGCGACACCCTCGATCAGGATACGAAGAAGATCGGCCTGCGCACCCTGCGGCTGGACCGGCACAAGGACAAATGGGGCGAGTCCTTCCAGTTCGTGGTCAACGGCCTGCCCTTCTTCGCCAAGGGCGCCAACTGGATTCCGGCCGACGCCTTCCCCACCCGCATCGCCGATTCGTGGTATCGCTACCTGCTGGAGAGCAGCGCCCAGGCCAACATGAACTTCATCCGCGTCTGGGGCGGCGGGCTGTACGAGGCCGACGTCTTTTACGAAATCTGCGACGAACTGGGCCTGTGCGTCTGGCAGGACTTCATGTTCGCCTGCGCCTCCTATCCCACCGATGAAAAATTCCTGGCCAGCGTCCGGGCCGAGGCGGTCGACAACCTGCGCCGCATCCGCCACCACGCCTCGATCGCCTTCTACTGCGGCAACAACGAGCTGGAGCAGTGCCGCTTCGTCGAGGACAAGAAGAAGAGCCAGCGCCGCGGCATCATGAGCTGGCCGGAGTACAAGAAGATCTTCGATCAGCTGCTGCCGGAGGTGGTGCGCGAGTGCGATCCGGACCGCGACTACTGGCCGTCGAGCGCCTGCTCCATCGGCAACCGCGAGGACGCCAACAATCCCAACGAGGGCGACGCCCACCTCTGGGGCGTCTGGCACGGCCGCGAGCCGTTCGAGTGGTATCGCAAGTGCGAACACCGCTTCAACAGCGAGTTCGGCTTCCAGTCCTTCCCCGAGCCGCTCACCGTCGAGGGCTACACCGCCCCCGGCGACCGCAACGTCACCCACGCGGTGATGGAGCACCACCAGCGCTCCGGCATCGGCAACGGCACGATCATGAGCTATATGACCAGCTGGTTCCAGATGCCCAAGGACTTCGCTTCCACCCTGTGGCTGAGCCAGATCCAGCAGGGCATGGCCATCAAGTACGCCGTCGAGCACTGGCGCCGCTCCATGCCCCGCGGCATGGGCACGATCTACTGGCAGGTCAACGACAACTGGCCGGTGGCCAGTTGGGCCTCGATCGACTACCACGGCCGCTGGAAGGCGCTGCACTACATGGCCCGCGACTTCTTCGCTCCGCTCCTGGTTTCGGGCCTGGAGGATCAGGCCGCCGGCACGGTCGAGGTCCACGTCACCAGCGACCTGTTGGAGAATTCTTCGGCCCGGCTGGCCTGGCAGGTGACCGACGCGGCGGGCGCGGTCCTGGCGAAGGGCGGCAAGGTGGTGCGCGCCGCGGCCCGCAAGAACACCAAGGTCGAAACGCTCAAGCTGAAGAAGTTGCTGGATAAGCAGGGTCCGCGCGATCTGCTGGTCTGGCTGGAGCTTTCCGCCGGCGGGCAGACCGTCTCGCGCAACCTGGTCACTTTCGCTCGGCCCAAGCACCTGCAACTTGAAAATCCCCAATTGGCCACGACCGTCACGGCCAAGGCCGACGGCAGCTTCGCGGTCAAGATCAAGGCCCGCAAGCCGGCCCTGTGGGTCTGGCTGGAGCTGGCCGGCCGGCCGGCGGCGTACAGTGACGGCTTCTTCCACCTGAGCGCCGGCGAGGAACGGGTCGTCGTGGTCAAGCCGGAGAAGAAGCTGGACCTGAAGGCCTTCACCAAGGCCCTGCGCGCCAGCAGCCTGCTGGACACCTTCGTCAACGCCTGAGTCCGGCGACGTCGCAAAACTCTGAGGCGCCTTCTGGAGACAGAAGGCGCCTCGGTTTATTCCGGGGGAGCTTTTTTGCAAAAAAGCTCCCCCGGCCCCCCGCAAAAAACTCTCATCAGTTTAGTTTGGCCGGTCGAATCGATCCTGGCCAGATCAGTTTGAACTCAGGCCGCGATTAGCCATCTGGTTGAAAGCGCTGCGAGATGAAGTGGATGAGAATTTTTGGAAGGGGTCTGGGGGAACTTTTTTGCAAAAAAGTTCCCCCAGACTGCGGTTCGCTTATTGCAGCGCCTGGTCGCAGGCCAAGGTGAACTGCAAGGTCTTGAGCGCGTCGGCGTAGCTGGAGAGATTGCCGCTCCAGTCGCCGCTGCGGACCATGTCGATGAAGGCGTCGTTTTCGTAGGAGTACATCGGCTTCTTCAGGGTGAAGATATTTTCGCTTCCGTCCTTGGTCGGAGGTGTGAGCGGGTCGCGGTCTTGGCGTTCGACCACCAGCTTTCCGCCCGGATTCAGCCGGTAGAGGGCTTTTTCGCCGCTGAGCACGATCTCGTTGCGCCAAGCATCGCCGACCCAGGTGTGAACGTGCGAGCCCAGCACGCCGTTTTTGAACTTGAAGCTGAAGCTCAGCACTTCATCGACCGTATAGCCCGGGGCCTTTTTCTTGACCGGGTTGCTGGCGAAGCCGTTCACGTCCTTGACTTCGCCGAACAGGTAGCGCAGCAGGTCGAGGTTGTGGGTGGCCTGGTCGATCAGCGCCCCGCCCGACAGATCTTTGTCGTAGAACCAGGTCGGCAATTTCATGGTCAGGCTGACGTTGCAGGCGTAGAGCGACTGGACCAGGTGGATCCGGTCCTCGGCGATCAGTTCCTTCAGCTTGCGGGTCAATTCAGTGGCGCGAAAGACGTAGCCGACCTGCCCCTTGGCCTGAAGCTTCTCCAGCTTTCGGGCGATGGCCTGGGCCTTCTTTTCCGAGCGTTCGGCCGGCTTCTCGCAAAAGACCGGCAGCTTACGCTCGGCGCAGGCCAGAAGCGGCTCCTCCCGCACCCCCGAGGGCGTGCAGAGCCAGACCGCGTCAAGCTCCTCGGTCTTGAGCATGGTGTCGAAATCGGTATAGATCCGGCCACCGTACTGGGCCTGCCGCCGCTGGGCGTTCTCCGGCTTGGCGTCGCAGAGCGCTGCGATCTCGACGTCGGCTCGGGCTTTGAGCGCCTCCAGGTGGACGCCGACGATTCCGCCGGTGCCGATGAAGCCCGCCCGCAGTTTGCTATTCATTTCGCCTCCCGAATCAGGCGGCGCAGATACTCGACCGTTTCGGCGATTTCGCGGTTCTGCTGCTCGCCTTCATGGATTTCCCGTTCGATGATGAATTCGCCGGTGAAGCCGACCTCGCCCAGCCGGCGCACGAATTCCGGAAACCGGACCCGGCCTTCGCCGACCTTGACTTCTTTGCCTAATTCCAACGGATTGGTTGGGTAAAGGCCGTCCTTGGCATGGATGTTTTTCACGTGTTTTCCGAACACGTCCAGCGAATCCACCGGGCTGCCCTTGCCGTAGAGGATCAGGTTGGCCGGGTCGAGGTTGACGCCGAGATTGCCCGTGCCGACCGCCTCGATCAGGCGCAGCAGGGTGACGGGCGTCTCCTGCCCGGTTTCGAACCAGAACTCCAGGCCGAATTTGCGGCAGTACTCGGCGATCTCCCGGACCGCGGCCACCACGCCGGCGAATTCGGGATCGTTGGGATTCTCGGGGATAAAGCCCAGGTGGGTGATGATGGCCGCCACGCCGATCCGATCGGCGAATTCGGCGGCCAGCTTGAAGCCCGCAACCCGCTCGGCCCGGGTCTTCGCCGGCACCAGGCCCAAGGTAGTGGGACCGGCGGTAAAGTTCCATTGATTGCCGCCACCGGCCCAACCGGCCCAGAGGGAGGTCATGCGTACGCCGGTCTCCCGGGCGCGAGCCTTGACCACGCCGGCCATTTCCTCGGTCCAGAGTTCGGGTTTCCAGCTGGTCAGCTGGCAGACCTTCACGCCGAAACCAGCCACGCGGCGGAAGTCCGGCCCGGTGTCGCGCAACGGCTCAAGCACTCCGACTTCGTTGTTCATCGCTCGCCTTTCATCTGGAGAGAACCGCCAGAAATGCGTTTTAAATGGGGAAGCCGCTTCTAAAAAACGTGTCCGAGTTTCGCATTCTTCCGCGTTCGGATGAACAAAACAGGGAAGGGACGATCCCTATCAGCCAATTTCCCAAGATTCCAGGCAGAAATGAGCCTGGGTCTGAGCGGTAAAGTCCCGGATTGTCCGCGACAGGATTTCAGCGCCCGACCAGTTCACCCGCCGGTTCGATGCCGGCCTTCTGCCAGAGGGGCATGAGATCCACCACCCGGCCTTCGGCCATGGCCTGGTCGAGGGCGAAGCAGGTGAAGGCCGAGCGCAGGCCGTCTTCCAGGGTTGCCAGCGGGGCCGCGCCGCGCAGCATGCTGTCGGCCAGGCTTACGCCCAGTACCTCGTCGCCGCCGCCGTGGCCGCCGGCATGGCCGGGAACGTGGCGCTCGATCTCGCGGCCGTAGCCCAGTTGCCGGGTTTCGATCAAACCGGCGGTAAGGTCGGCCCGCAGCGTGCCGTCCGTGCCGCAGATGTACATCCGTCGTTCGCTGATGGCCGTGCTGCAATTGGTGTGGAAGGTGGCCCGTACGCCACTGGCGTACTGGAGGATGGCGACCTGGTTGTCGACGATGTCCTTGTCGTCGTTGAAGGGGTGCGGCAGGGAGTTGGGGCCCTTGCGCCAGGTGCTGAAGGCGGTCTGGCCCTTTTCATTGCGGCCGACCTGGTCGATATAGTGGACGTTTTCCGGCCGGAAGAAGTCGCAGCCGCCGAAGCTGGCCACGCGCATCGCCTGGCTTTCGATCATCCAGTTGGCCAGGTCCACGTCGTGGCAGCATTTCTCCAGCAGGTGCGTGCCGGCCAGGTCGGTATGCCGCCGCCAGTCGGCGTGAATATAACCGCCGTGGTCGAAATGCAGGGTTTCGTTGAATTCGAAGCTGACGATCCGGCCGACCGCGCCGGCCCTGAGCAGCTCTTTGATCTTCCGGTAATGGGGCGAGTAGCGCAGGGTGAAGCCGATGGAGAAGAGCTTGCCGGACTTGTGCCAGGCCTCGCGCATGGCCAGGCAGTCGGCGGCCGAGGTGGCCAGCGGCTTTTCGCAGAAGACATGCTTGCCGGCCGCGAAGGCGGCCACGGTCTGTTCGGCGTGGAACTTGTTCCAGGAGCCGATCATCACCCACTGCAACCGGGGGTCCTGGACCAGCTCGCGGTAATCCGCGTAGGCCTTGGCCGCGGGATTGAACTGCCGCCGGGCGGCCTCGACCGCCTCCGCGCTGGGGTCGCAGACGGCCAGAATCTCGACCTGATCGGTCGCCTTGAGCAATTGGTCCACCACGCCCCGCAACCTGCCGCCGCAACCGATCAAGCCGACGCCGATCTTGCCGCTCATCTTCGCTCTCCTGGTTTCCCGCTTCCCGGGGAGCCCTTGCATCCCCGTTTCCCGCAGATTACACTAGGCCTATTCTGGGGGCGATAGCCGGGGCGCTGAAATGCATGGCAAAAACGCTGATTTAAGGTCCGAGGGCCGGGCTCCACAGGCTCTGGCACCCGCAACCGCAAATGCAGACGCATTTTGCGGCTGCGAGGGGGGGCTTGATCCGGTACCGGCCAGGGCGAACCAGGCCGGCGTGGGAGGCCCGGGCAATGGTCAAGATGCCGTCCGCGCCTCCGCCATTGCGGCTGCGGAAAAAGCGCGCGCCGCCGTACCCGGGCCTCGCAATTACCTGAACGGTCTGCCCACGGCTCGGCCGATCCTGCCGGAAAACGCGCTCTGCTTTTTTCGCGACCAACCCTTTGGGCTGGACGGCAAGGCGGCCTGGCATCATCGGCACGTTTTGATTTTAAATTTCCAGACCGCCGGCACGGTAATCGTCGACGAGCTGTTCGTCGAGTTGGCGGCGGGCGAGGCGCTGCTCATCCTGCCGCATCAGTTTCATCATTACGCGGGCTTCAAGGGCGACCGCCTGCTCTGGGTCTTCATGACTTTCGAGCAGCCCGATCCGGCCGCGCTCCTGCCGCTCAAGCATCAGCCGCTGACGCTAAGCCCCGGGGCCTGGCAGGCGGCCGGCCAGGTGTTGGAGGATTTTCCGCCCGCCGCCGGCGGCGACGAGACGGCCAATCGGTCGCTGACCCTGCAACTGGCCCAACTGCTGGTGGAGTTGCAGGCGGAGGCGACGCGACGCGCGGCGCGCGCCGCCTTGGAGCCGCCGGCTACGGTCGGGCAGGACGCCGGCCGGGAGATCGTCCAGCGGGTCGGCCGGTACGTGCTGGCCAATCTGGAGCAGCCCTTGCCGCTGGAGGCGGTGGCCGAGGCGGTGGCCGTGTCGCAGAGCCATCTGCGCAACACCTTCCGCCAGCAGACTGGCGTGGGCCTGGGTTCGTACATCCGCCGGCTGCGTCTGCATCGCGCTTGCGTACTTCTGGACACCACCTCCGCCTCGGTCAAGGAGGTGGCCGAACGCTGCGGCTTCGCCGAAGCCTCGATCTTCAGCCGGACTTTCAGCCGCGTCCTCGGCCTCTCCCCGGCCGCCTACCGCGAACGGCCCCGGGGCGGTTGAATTCTGGGGAACCTTTTTTATAAAAAAGGTTCCCCAGACCCCGCCAAAAAATTTCCATCCAGCTTTGCCGTTTCGAGTGTGTAGAAGAATAGATCCAAGGCTCCAGGAATTCGCAACCAGTCGATTCGGCAATAACCACAATGAACGATTGTCATTTGCCTGGCCGCTGAGCAAAGCGAAGCTGGACTAAAGTTTTTGGAAAGAGTTTGAGAGAACCTTTTTTCAAAAAGGTTCTCTCAAGAAGGTGCTTTGGCGATTAGGTGAAAACGATCCGGGGGCGATTTCCCCCCGGATCGCCATTGAGACAGTCACGCTCCGGTCAGGGCCACCAAAATCGGCGTCTGGCGGTGCTTTTCGCCCGAGCCGGCGATGAACTCGATGCCGACGATCTCCTGGTCCAGACGCGGATTCTGCCACTCCCAGACGCGCAGGTAACGCCAGGCCGGCTTGCCGGTGGAGGTGTTCTCCACCCGGATCGGCACGGGCTTGCTCTCCTCGCCTTCGGCGTAGCCGTTCCACCAGTTCTGATTGTTGCCGGGAATGACGTTCTTCAGTTCCACGGTCTGGCCGTCGGCGTAGCGGACCACGTACGTGCCGATCTCGCCGGGCACGCCCCAGGCCGCGGCGTGGAGGAAGTATAGCACCCGGTAGCGCCGCTGGGGCAGATCCAGGCTGACCTTTTCCGGCATCTCCCGGGTGGTCGTCCCGCGCAGTACGATGCAGGATTTTCCGTTGTTTTTGGCCGGATCGATGATGGTGAAGGGCACGCCATAATAGGTCTGCTCGCCCACCGGCATGTCGCGCATGTCGTTCATCGGCCCTTCGTCCGACCAGCCGCCTTGGCCGTCTCCGGCCTTCTCGTCGGCAAAGCCCAGGTTGCAGGCCGCGCGCAGATCGACCTTGACCACCCGGGCCGGGTCTTCGCCCGCGGCCACATAGTCGGGCAGGGGTGGCACGTCGGGCTTGTCGCCATCGGCGGCCTGCGCCGGCAGGTAGATCTGATCCAGGAAGG
>CAYMGG010000214.1:0-10191 GCA_964389915.1 uncultured Planctomycetaceae bacterium | reverse complement strand
AAAATAATTCGGCCCGGGCGATTTTAGATTATAGATTTCGCGGCTTATGAGTTACGATTTCACGATTCAAGGCGTCTACGAGCTCTTGACGTTGAACCGGGAGGCGGGGGAGCGGCTGATCCTCTGTTTTCACACGGTCGAGGACGGCACGGCCGGCGGCGCGTACTGGGTTCTGGCCGAGCGCGACGCCGCGACCGGCCGCTGGCATGATCTGACCGACCGGCCGGCGCTGCCCCGGGTGCACGGGCGCGACCGCGAACGGATCGTCCGGCGCGAGCGCGTCACCCGGTTCGATGCCGAAGCGATCGTCTTTCTGGGCCGGACGGCGCGAGAGAATTGAGTTCGGCCTGAAGACGAGGCTTTTGGGAGGTGGTCTGAAAAAGGGAACTCGCCGGTTGGCATCCTTGGCGCCCTCGGTTTCAGACGCCCCCCGTAACCGCTTATTTCAGATGCAGCCTAAGGCTGAGGCATGTTTGAATCCATCACCAACAAGCTGAACGGTGTCTTCCGGACCCTGGCGGGCAAGGCCAAGATCTCGGAGGCCAACGTCCAGGAGGCCGTGCGCGAGGTGCGCCTGGCCCTGCTGGAAGCCGACGTCAACATGAGCGTGGCCCGCGATTTCGTCGAGCGGGTGCGCGGCGAGGCGTTGGGCGAGAAGGTGCTGGCCGCGGTCGACCCCGGCGAACAGTTCGTCAAGATCATCCACGACGAACTGGTCCGGCTGCTGGGCGGCGAGCGCGAAGGCATCCGCTGGCAGCCGGCCGGAATCACGGTGGTGATGCTCTGCGGCCTGCAAGGCGCGGGCAAGACCACCACCGCCGCCAAGCTGGCCCGCCGCTGGCAGAGCGAGGGCCGCCGGCCGATCTTGGTCGCCGCCGACGTCCAGCGTCCGGCCGCCATCGAGCAGCTGCGCGTGCTGGGCCGGCAGATCGGCCTCCACGTCCACGCCGACGAACGGGGCCAGCCGGTGGACATCTGCCGCCAGGCCCTCGAGATCGCCCGCTTCCAGAAGGCCGACACCGTCATCCTCGACACGGCCGGCCGACTGCACGTGGACGAGGCCCTGATGTTTGAACTGGAGAACATCGTCCGGGCGACCTCGCCCAGCGAGATTCTCTTCGTCTGCGACGCGATGATCGGCCAGAGCGCGGTGGACACGGCCGCGGAGTTCAAGAAGCGCCTGCCCCTGACCGGGGCAGTGATGACCAAGCTCGACTCCGACGCGCGCGGCGGTGGGGCCCTCTCCCTCAAGGAAGTGGCCCAGATTCCGCTCAAGTACGTGACCGTAGGCGAGAAGCTCGAGGATTTGGACGAGTTCCATCCCGAGCGCATGGCCGGCCGCATCCTGGGCATGGGCGACATCGTCAGCCTGGTGGAGAAGGCCCAGACCGTGGTCGACGCCGAAGAGGCGCAGGCCATGCAGCAGAAGCTGCTGGAGAATACCTTCACCCTGGAGGATTTCCAGAAGCAGATGGCCCAGGTGCGGCGGATGGGGGGCTTGAAGGATCTGCTCAGCCTGATCCCCGGCCTGGGCAGCCAGCTGGCTGGATTGCAGATCGACGAGGGCGAGTTCAAGCGGATCGAGGCGATGATCCAGAGCATGACCCGCCGCGAGCGGCAGTATCCGGAGTTGATCGACAACAGCCGGCGCAAGCGGATCGCCGAAGGCAGCGGCACCTCCCTCAAGGAGGTCGGCGGCCTGCTCAAGCAGTTCTTCGAGATGAAGAAGATCGTCGGCAAGATGGGCAAGGCCGGGATGCTCGGCGGCGGCGGCATGGAAGCGCTGCAGAACATCATGAGCGGCCCCGGGCTCATGTCCGGCGGCAATATGTACGGTTCGAAGAAGAAGGGCACGAAAGCCCAGCAGCAAAAAAAGAAGGAACGGAAGAAGAACAAGCAGAAGAGAAGGAGGAGATAGCCTTGGCGGTATCCATTCGCCTGACCAGGCAAGGCCGGAAGCACCTGCCGTTCTACCGGATCGGCGTCTTCCACAGTCGGACCCGGCGCGACGGCCGGCCGATCGAGTACATCGGCTTCTACAATCCCGAGAGCCAGAAGGAGCCGATCCGGCTCGACGTCGAGCGGGCCAAGCATTGGCTGGGCGTGGGCGCGCAGCCGAGCGAGACCCTGGAGAGCCTGCTGGTGGGCCAGGGGCTGTCGCGCGAGCTCTGGCAGAAGGGGCGCGAGAAGCCCGGCAAGCCCAAGGTCAGCAAGGGCCAGAAGAACGCCGCGGCCGAAAAGGAGCGCAAGGTCAAGCGCGGGCGCAAGCCGCGCAAGTCCAACTCCAAGGACCGCGCCGCCAAGAAGGCCAAGAAATAGGCAGCGTCGCGCCGCTTTGAACGCCGCTTAGGCGGGCTGACCGGAAAAGACCGGATCGGCCCGTTGTCGGCGGCCGGACGGAATTTACACAGCCCGGAGGATTTCGCCCCGACCCAGGGGCGAAAGGGTGGTTTGCCGGACGGGCGAGGCGTTTTCCACGAACCGCCCCGGACTCCGGGGCGGTTTTTTTGCGCCCCCCGGCCGGGCTGGCGATCATCAAGGGTATCAACTCAAGTTGTTGATGGCCGACGCGCGTTTAGGCCGGGGGCGCCGGGTGAGAGTTTTTTGGCGGGGCTTGGAGAAGCTTTTTTGCCAAAAAAGTTTCCCAAAATCAGCCACTACTAATATCAGTTCATGTTAATGATCGTCGAATAGGTACGAAATCCATCCGCGCCGAATTTGTCCATCTGAACGTTCGAAACGGCGAAGCCGGTCGAGAGTTTTTTGGAAGGGTCAGGGGACCCTTTTTTGCAAAAAAGGTTCCCCTGAATCGATCTCAATAAACTTGGATTGATATAACAGGAATTATTATTAGCGGGGTTGGCTTATGCGGATCGACATCCTCACCCTTTTCCCCGGCATGTGCGAAGGGGTGTTGGGCGAAAGCATTCTCAAGATCGCCCGGGAAAAGGGCGCACTGGACGTGCATCTGCACGATATCCGCGCCTACTCCACCGACAAGCACGGCAAGGTGGACGACCGCCCCTTCGGCGGGGGGCCGGGCATGCTGTTGCGCTGCCAGCCGGTGGTCGACGCGGTGCGGGCGGTGCGGGCGCTGGCCGAGCCGGCAGGAAGGTTGATCTTCCTCACCCCCGAGGGGCCGCGGCTGGATCAGACGCGGGTGCGCGCTCTGGCCGCCGAAACGCGGCTGATCCTGGTCTGCGGCCGGTACGAGGGGTTCGACGAGCGGATTTTTGCGCTGCTGGAGCCGGAGCTGATCTCGATCGGGGATTACGTGCTTTCGGGGGGGGAGCTGGCGGCGCTGGTGGTGGTCGACGCGGTGGTTAGGCTCCTGCCGGGGGTGTTGGGCTGCGCCCAGAGCAGCGAGTCGGAATCCTTTTCCGGTGGCCTGCTGGACTATCCGCAATACACCCAGCCGGCCGAATATGAAGGGCTGGCCGTACCCGAGATCCTGCGCGGGGGGGATCACGCCAAGATCGCCGCTTGGCGGGCCGAACAGGCCCGCGCGCGCACCCGCCGGCTGCGGCCGGACCTGCTGTAAAAAAAACGAATTCCCGGCCGGCGCGAGGCGTCGGGGGAAAATACGGTCCGCAGGTCGTTTCGGCTCGGCGCGGGCGGTTTCACCGGCGCCGAGTTTGAAGCGACTTAGGCCTGTTGGTCGAAGATGATGCCCAGAACTTGGTGCATCCGGGCCGCGGCATCGAGCAGTTCTTCGGGCGGATAGGTGCGCAGCACCTTGTTGGTCTCCTTGTCGATGACCTTGACGTACATCTGGTCGGTGTCGTCATAGACATCGAAGGAGATCCGCTTGTCGAACTGGCTCATGAACTGATTGAGCGTATCCGCCGCCTGCTTGACCTTGTCGGCGATCTCGGACGAATCAGTGGCCGTCGCTTCGGCGGCGCTAGTTTCCGTGACGACGTTCTGATTCGTCTGGGCGCGTTCGATCGAGACGATTTCCTGATTGGTTGTGCGCGCGTTGGTCGCGCCGCCCGAGTCGGTGCTGGTCGAAGCGGTATTGACGAGCCGCGCGACCGAATTGGAAACCATTTCCGCGTTCATGGTAGCACTCCCTGTTGCCTTCCCGTCCGCATTTCTAGCCTGCCGACGTAAGGCATTCTCCCCCTTACCCACTAATCGTTTCGGCCTTCCCAAGGCCGATGACTAACATTCCGCACAAAAGGCTGTCGCTTCGTCCGACTCGGCGTCGCGGTGATACGGCGTCAGACCCCCGCTTCCTCACCGCGGCCTTGCCGTCCGTTCCCGGCCCAAGGCGACGCGCCGGCCTTTTTTTGCCTGCCGGCTGACTGCCGGCCCAGAACGGCCCGGCTAGTCATTCCGCCGGAACCGGTCAGTTACCCGGGGCGGGCCTGATCCCGCCCCGGGCGATAAGTTACGCTAAGAGCTGCAATACGTTTTGGGTGCCGGCGTTGGCCTGGGCTTCCATGGCCGTGGCCGCGCTGTTGAGAATTTGATCCTTGGTGAATTCAGCCATTTCCGCGGCCATGTCCGTGTCGCGAATGGTGGATTCGGTCTTCTGAATGTTCTCGATGGCCACGCTCAAGCTGTTGGCATTGGTCTGCAACAGATTGCCCTGGGTGGCGCCGATCTGGGCCCGCAGATTCGAGACGTCTGCGATGGCCTGGTCGATGATGGCCAGGGCCTTGACCGGAGCCTTGGCCAGATCGGCGTTACCGCCGCCCAGCACGTCCGCCAGGCTCAGGGTCTTGGTGGAGATGACCGCCTTGCTGTCGTCGAACCGGTCGGTGAACGTCACCTGCCCCAGGTTGGAGGCGCTCATCGACTTGAGGGAGTAGACCGTGCGTTCCTGGTCGCCCTGGCCTTCGCCCAGCTGGAACTGCATGCCCGACGTGAAGTTATTGAGGATCTCGCTTGTTACATGCCCGCAGTTGACCAGATAGCCGCCAGTTATCGTTGGATCCGCGGTTGAATCGCCTCCACCGCCGATGGCGACGCCGGTTCGCGTCATCATTGTGGCTCCGCTCAAGATAGTGCCTTCGGTATATCCGACTTGGGCAATGGTGGTGGAGCCGACCTTGCCTTCGTTGAAAATGATCTGAGCTTGCAAATCCTGAGTGCTGACGTTCAACTCCAGACCATTGGTCTGGACTTGCTGACCATTGATCGAAAGCGTGGCGTCCTGACCGCGCTGCTCGACCGTGATGCCGCCGGAGCCCGCGTCAACCATGGTTTTGGTGTTCACGTCATCCGAATCCGAATAATACTGCCAGATCGAGCCTGTGTTTTGCTGGACGCGCACGAAAGCGTCGTCGCCATATTCCGTGCTGCTGATCCTTACGCCCAGGTTGGTAAAACTAATTACGCCGGTTTTAGTGTCGGCATTATCCCAAGTCGAATTACTATAGAGCGCAATGCCCAACCCCGTGCCGCTAGTATCGTCGGCACTGCGGATTTCATTGAGCAAGATGAGTTCCCTTACGCCCAAGGCTATATTTGACTTGGATTTGGCCACCAAATCATCTTCGCGCATGGCCGCATCTTTATAAGCGAACACCTGTCCGGTGGTGGCATTCGATTGAATGACTTTGATGTAGATTCGCCCTTCGGAGTCCGTGTTTTTGCCCAATTGAACGCCGCTAAGCTGGGTATAGTTTTGACTGAATGCATTATTCGCGCCAGTGTCGGAAAAAGCTCCGCTATAGCTCACGCCATTGGCGCCGCTGATTCCGTCGCAGGCGATGTACGAATGCTTTGACAGCATCGGATTGCCGGCGACTGAAACAACGAGAAAACCGTTAAATTCGGAATTGTTGTCACTTACGGCGCTCACTCCAACCGCGCCATGCGCGACCAAGGATTCGTCCGCCAGGCTTTCATCCTTATATAATTGATATTCAGTGGGGCTAGTCCATTTAATCCAGACGCGACCATTGCCGTCGGTGTTTTTGCCGATAAAAGCCAGGTTAAGGGCTCTGACGTTAGTTATGCCGTTGGTTTTGTCATTATTAAAAATGCTCTGGTATCGGTTGGTTCGCGGAAACGCCGGGAAAAGATTTCCGCCAAGCATTTGCGCCCCGTCATTCGAGGATTCCCAATAGCGGTTGACGGTTTGGTCGCTGGCGAAGATCAGGCTGGCTTCCACGCCTGTCGAATCGGCGACATTGTTGATGGCCGAGGCGATCTGCCCCAGGGTCGCGCCCGCGTCGAACTTGAAGGAGCGCGAGCCTTTTTCGCCGGAGATGATGAAATCCTGCGCGGCCGTCAAGTTGCCGTTGGCGTCGACTTGGCCGGAAATCGTTCCGCCCGTGTCGATTTCGAAGTAAGCCTTGGTGGCTTCTTTGGCGATATTGGCCGTGCCCACGCCAGTGGTGGCGTTGGCGCTGTCCGCGCCGCTGAAGGTGACGTTGACCGAGTAGCCGTCCTTCTTGAAGATCTGGTTCAGATCGGTCTGGCCGATGTCGATCAGCGAGTTCTGCTGAGTGCCCTTGATGTTGGTGGTGCGATCGTAGACGAGCGACTTGTTGCCGTTCAAGAGGAACTGGTCGCTGTACTTGGTGGTGTTGGCGATCCGGTCGATGGTCTGGATGCCGGAATCCATTTCGGACTGGTCGGCGGCGACTTGACTGGGGCTGGTGACGCCGGCGTTGGCCGCGTGCAGCGCCAGGGCCCGCATCTTCTTGAGGATCTCGTTCATTTCGTTGAGCGCGCCTTCAGCGATGCCCAGAACGTTGTTGCTTTCTTGAGTGTTGCGCACGGCGCGTTCGAGGCCGGTGTTCTGCGCGCGCAGCTGTTCGGAAATGATAAGGTCGGCCGGACCGTCGGCGCCGGTATTTATTTGATAGCCGCTGGAGAGCTTTTCCAATGATTTGGATAAGCTCCGGTTGGCTATTTGCATGTTGCGTTGCGTGTTGATGGCGCTATTATTGTGCGTGATGACCGTCATGGTCATCCTCCTCCCTGAGACTTGCTCATTCCTGAGCCGGCGATCTCCTTATCGCCGTTGTTTCCTTTTTGCATCCTTACTCGGCAGGAAACAAACGTTTCGGTCATTCAACTCTGTATGGGGTAACTTTTCCTGCGTTGCGGTTGTTTTAGGTAAATTCCTCCGGAAACAGTTCTAAATGCTCTAGATTCTCGACTGGTAATCGGAAAAATTCACAAAACCTTTCTTTTGGGTCGGGAAATTGCGAGGAGCCGGGCCGGAACCCGGCCCCCCGGTGGTCCCTGCATTTAGCCAAGGAGCTGCAATACGTTTTGGGTGCCGGCGTTGGCCTGGGCCAACATGGCTATGGCCGCGCTGTTGAGAATCTGGTCCTTGGTGAATTCGGCCGTTTCCGCGGCCATGTCCGTGTCGCGAATGGTGGATTCGGTCTTCTGGATGTTCTCGATGGCCACGCTCAAGCTGTTGGCATTGGTCTGCAACAGATTGCCCTGGGTGGCGCCGATCTGGGCCCGCAGATTCGAGACGTCTGCGATGGCCTGGTCGATGATGGCCAGGGCCTTGACCGGAGCCTTGGCCAGATCGGCGTCGCCACCGCCCAGTACGTCCGCCAGGCTGAGGGTCTTGGTGGCGATGACGGCCTTGCTGTTTTCAAACCGGTCGGTGAATGTGACCTGCCCCAGGTTGGAAGCGCTCATCGACTTGAGGGCGTAGACCGTGCGTTCCTGGTCGCCCTGGCCTTCGCCCAGCTGGAACTGCATGCCGCTGGAGAAATTGTCGAGCGCTTCATTGGTGACGTGGCCGCAGTTGACCAGATAGCCGGCCGCGTTTTGCGCGATTGCCGCAGTACTTGAAACGCCGCCACCGGCCACGCTGGTGTAGGTCAGCAAGGACGCGCCGCTGAAGACCGTGCCTTCGTTGTAGCCGACCTGGGCAATGGTGGTGGAGCCGACATGGCCGGCGTTAAAGGCCATCTCAGCCTGCAAATCCTGGGTGCTGACGTTCAGCTTCAGGCCGTCGGTCTGTACCTGCTGGCCGTTGATCGAGAGGGTGGCGTTCTGGCCGCGTTGTTCCACGGTGATGCCGCTGGTGCCGGCGTCGACCATGGTCTTGGTGTTGACGTCGCTCTTGTCGGAGTAATACTGCCAGATCGACCCCGTGTTCTGCTGGACGCGCACGAAAGCGTCGTCGCCGTATTCGGTGCTGCTCATACGCACGCCCAGGCTGGTGAAGCTGATGGTGCCGGTTTTGGTGTCGGCGTTAGTCCAGTTAGCATTGCAATATACGGCGATGCCCAGCCCTGTGCCGGCCGTATCGTCGTCGGTGCGGATTTCGTTGAGCAGGATATTGGAATTGGCGAGAAAATTAACGTTGGCATCGGATTTGGCCACCATGTCCTCATTGCGCATGGCCGCATCCTTGTAGGCGAACACTTGGCCGACAGTATTAGCGCTCTGGATGACTTTGAGGTAAATCCGGCCTTCGCTGTCAGTGTTTTTGCCTAATTGCACGCCAGACATACGAACATAATCTTTTTCGAATACATTGGCTCCGCCGTTGGCGAAGCAACCAGAGGTCGTCACGCCATTATTTGGGGTTACGGTGCCCCCCATCGAAAAATAGGAGTGTTTCGACAACATGGGGTTCCCGGCGACCGAAAGGTTGAAAGTCGCATGGGAGAAGCCAGAGTTGTTGTCTTCGATAATCCCCGCCGTGCCGGCCACGCCGTGGGCGATCTTGGATTCGTTCGACAGGCTTTCGTCCTTGTAGAGCTCGTAATTGGTGGCGCTGGTCCATTTGATCCAGATGCGGCCGTTGCCGTCCGTATTTTTGCCCACCTGCGAGGTTACCGCCACATTGGCTCCGAATGCGGAAATGCCGTTGGTTTTGTCATTGCCGAAAACGGCGACATAATCCGTTCCCCAGCCGGTACTGACTCCGCCAAGCATGGAATTCGAGGCCGCGCCTGTGCGGATTGCGGAAAAAGTCGAAGATCCTTGGCTGCTGGAGAAGATCAGGCTGGCGTCCACGCCGGTGGAGTCGGAAACGTTGTGGATGGCCGCGGCGATCTGGCCCAGGGTGGCGCCGGAGTCGAACTTGAAGGAGCGCGACCCGAGTTCGCCGGAGATGATGAAGTCCTGAGCGCCGGTCAGGTTGCCGCTCGAGTCGACCTGGCCGCTGATGGCGCCGCCGGTGTCGATCTCGAAGTAGGCCTTGGTCGTCTCCTTGTTGAGGTTGGCCGTGCCGTTGCCGGTGGTGGCGTTGGCGCTGTCGGTGCCGCTGAAGGCGAGGTTGATCGAGTAGCCGCTCTTCTTGAAGATCTGGTTCAGATCGGTCTGGCCGGTGTTGATGAGGGAGTTCTGCTGGGTGCCCTTGATGATGGTGGTCCGGCTGTAGACGATCTCCTTGTTGCCGTTGAGCAGGAACTGGTCGCTGTACTTGGTGGTGTTGGCGATCCGGTCGATGGTCTGGATGCCGGAGTCCATCTCGGCCTGGTCGGCGGCAACCTGGCTGGGGCTGGTGACACCGTTGTTGGCCGCGTGAATGGCCAGGGCCCGCATCTTCTTGAGGATTTCATTCATTTCGTTGAGCGCGCCTTCGGCAATACCCAGCACGTTGCTCGATTCCTGGGTGTTGCGCACGGCCCGTTCAAGGCCGGCGTTCTGCGCGCGCAGCTGCTCGGAAATGATGAGATCGGCCGGACCGTCCTGACCGGTGTTGATCTGATACCCGCTGGAGAGTTTCTCCAACGATTTGGACAGGCTCCGGCTGGCGATTTGGATGTTGCGTTGCGTGTTAATAGCGCTGATGTTATGTGTAATTACAACCATGGTCACGCTCCTCCTTGAGGCGTGCTCTTCCCTGAGCCAGCGATCTCCTTATCGCTGTGTTTCCTATTTTGCATCCATGCCCGGCAGGAAACAATAGGGCCGGCAGTGCTAGATCATCAAAGCTTTGGCTTATGCAGGCGTCGGCTCCTCCCATCTGAGTCCGATTCCCCATTAGATTTTCGACAGTGCCAGGCGGAACTATAGCTAATATTTTGTACATTCCGCGAAAAACTAAAGTTGAATCCGGCGACGCAATTCCGACTCAGTGTGAGTGGATTAGCCACCCCTTATTTGCCGGTGAAGAAATTCCGGGGGCCGGGCCGGAACCCGGCCCCCGGCGGATCAATTGCTTAGCCCAGGAGCTGCAGTGAGCTCTGTTGACGGACGTTGGCCTGAGCCAGCATGGAGGTGGCCGCGCTCACCAGGATCTGGTTCTTG
>CAYMGG010000213.1:0-10193 GCA_964389915.1 uncultured Planctomycetaceae bacterium | reverse complement strand
CCCCACCACTACCGCCAATCAATTTCAGTGATCGCAGGCGTTCTGGCCCGTGACCAAGGTTCCGGCCAGATGGGCTTCAACCAGCTTTTCCGGCGCTTCGGCCGGGGCACCGGTGACAGTGGCGATTTTGGCGGCGGCGAAGAGGCCTTGGGCTCGGGCGCCCATGCCGCCGGCAATCACGGCCGTGACGCCCTTTTCGCCCAGCCATTTGGGCAGGAGACCCGGTTCGTGCGGCGGGGGAGTAAGGTCTTCGCGGCGGACGATCTTCTGGCTCTGCGGATCGTCGTCGAGCAGGGCGAACTGCTCGCAATGGCCGAAATGCATGCACAGCTTGCCTTCGGCCAGGGGAACGGCGTAACGCATGATTTCTCCTTCATTCTGAGGTCCGGGGTTTGAATCGGCGTCCAGCGCCAGCAGCGGCTGGATGGCGGCGGCGAAAGCCGCGGCCGTGGGCGTCTGGGCGAAATGGTGGATGTAGGCCAGGCCCGAATCCCCGGCCTGGACCACGGTCGGGTCCAGCGGAATCCGGCCCAGGAAGGTCAGGCCCATGTCGCGGGCCAACTCCTCGCCGCCGCCGGTCTTGAAGATCTCCGTGATCTTGCCGCACTCGGGGCAGACAAAACCGCTCATGTTTTCGATGATGCCCAGAATCGGCATTTGCAGCCTGCGGCAGAAGGTCACGGATTTGCGCACGTCGGCCACGGCCACGGCCTGCGGCGTGGTCACGATCACCGCCCCGGCCGCCTCGGGCAGCAGCTGGCCGACCGAGAGCGGCTCGTCGCCCGTGCCCGGCGGCGAATCGATCACCAGATAATCGAGTTCGCCCCAATCCACGTCTTGCAGGAATTGGCGGATGACGCCGGCCTTCACCGGGCCGCGCCAGATCAGGGCCTCGTCCTTTTCCGGCAGCAGGAATCCGATCGAGAGCACCTTCAGGTCGCCCAGTTCCACGGGAGTCAGAACCTCGCCCTCGGCCTCGGCCCGGACATCTTCCAGATGCAACATCTTGGGCACGCTGGGACCGTGTAGGTCTACGTCCAGCAGGCCGACGCGCTTGCCGGCCAGCGAGAGGGCCACGGCCAGGTTGACCGCCACCGTGCTCTTGCCTACTCCACCCTTACCGGACATGACCAGAATCTTGTGCCGAACGCGCTCCATCCGACGCCGCAGCCGGGCGTCCTCATCGCTTTCCTGGGCCGAGCAAGCGCCGCCGCAGGCAGAATGACCGTCACCGCAGCCTTGATGCCCTCCACCACAACCTTGATGCTCGTGCATATGCGTTTTCCTTGTCCTATGGCGGTCGGGGATTTTCTGGCGAACAATCTCCGGCCCCGCATGAAAATTTACGATCAGCGATTTTGTGCGGACGTTCAAGTCTTGATGGCCGCCAGGGCCGAGCGCAAATTGGCCCAGACGGCGCGAACGTCGGCGGCCGCCCCAGCGGCGGACGATTCGATCAATGCCCGGCCCTGGCGCTGGGCGGCGGTGAAGGCCGGACCGTGGCGGATGCGGCCCGCACTGGGAAAGCCCAGGCCGGCCATTTCCTGTTCGATCTGCGTGGCGATTTCAGGATTCAAATCGGCCTGATTGACCACCACCCGGCCGGGCAGGCGGAAATGTCGGGCCAGTTCGGCCACCCGCCGCAGGTCGTGCGCGCCCGACAGCGTGGGCTCGGCCACCAGCACCGTCAGATCGCAACCGGTCAGGGCCGCGATCACCGGACAGCCGATCCCCGGCGGCCCGTCGATCAAGATCAGTTCCCGGCCTTCGGCTTCCGCCAGCTTGAGCGCTTCCTGGCGGGTGACGCTGACCAGCTTGCCGCTGTTCTCCGCGCCCGGGGCCAGCCGGGCGTGGACCATGGTTCCGGCGCGGGTGGCGGAGACGAACCATTCGCCGCAGCGGGCTTCGGGAAAGTCGATCGCCTTCACCGGGCAGGCCCAGACGCAGACCCCGCAGCCTTCGCAGGCGGCCGGATCGACGGTGAAGGTAGCCTCGCCCGCGCCGCCGCCCTCGCGGCGCTCGGCCTCGAAGCGGCAGCGCGCCAGGCAGGCTCCGCACTGGAGGCAGTCCGCCTGGCGGATGAAGGCCTGGTGGCCGCAGCGGAACTCCTCGCGGCGCTTCATCTGCGGGGCCAGCACCAGGTGCAGGTCGGCGGCGTCGACGTCGCAATCAGCCAGCACCTTCGACTCGGCCAGGCAGGCGAAGCAGGCGGTCAGACTGGTCTTGCCCGTGCCGCCCTTGCCGCTGACCACCACCATTTGCTTGGGGGAGGTCATGCTTTTCCTTCGTCCGGTCGGGGCGCGCGGTGCCGGGCCGCCAGCCGGGCGGCGGTCTCGACGCAGCCGGGGCAGGGCAGGCGCTTGAGCCGCCGGATCTCGCGGCATTCGCGGGCGCCGGCCAATTCGGCAAACTGCCGGCTCAGTTCCTCCCGTTGGTCCGAGTCGGTCACCAGCTGGTGCGCGCCATGGAGCGCGCCGCAGAGGCCGCCCGGCGCGCGGCCGCCGCCGCAGGCGGCGAATTCCGCCAATTGCGCGGCATTTTTCGGCGAGTCGGTCTCGTGAAACGCCTTGAGCACGGCTTGAGCGCAGTTGCAGGAGCGGCTGAAAAATTCTCGGGCCCGGTGTCCAATCATGCGGTTTTCCTCAAAGTTCGGCCGGCCTCATGCCAAGCCAAAAAGCTCGCGCTCAAATCCGGATACACGCTCAAAGCCGGGCGGCCGCGCGAATAAGCCTCGGCGATGCGGCGGTCGAAGGGGATCTCCCCCAAGAGGGGCAGCCCCTGGGCGGCGCAGTATTCGTGCACGCGGCGGTCGCCGTCGGCGCGGTTGACGACCACGCCGACCGGCAGCTGCAACTCGCGGATCGCTTCGACCAGTAGGGACAAATCATGCAGGCCGAAGGGCGTCGGTTCCGTGACCAGCAGGACGAAGTCTACGCCCCGCAGCGTCGTGACCGCCGGGCAGGCCGCCCCCGGAGGCGAATCGATGATCGTCGGCCCGCCGTCGGCCCGGGCCGCCTTCTTCACCGCCCGGATTACCGGCGGAGACATGGCCTCGCCTACGGTCAACCGCCCGGCATGGAATTCCAACTTGTCCAACCGGCCGCGCTCGATCATGCCGATTTCGCGCCGGCGATCTTTTATGGCCTGCTGCGGGCAGACCAGGCCGCAGCCGCCGCAGCCGTGGCACATCTCGGGAAAGACCAGCGGTTTGGTCTTGAGCGAGACGATGGCCTTGTATTGGCAGAAGCGGGCGCATTCGCCACAGGCGTTGCAGAGATTCTCGTCCACCATGGGCGCGGGCGCGGTCACCGGTTCGGCGGTGATCGCCAATTCCGGCAGCAGCAGACGGGCGTTGGGCGCCTCCACGTCGCAGTCGAGCAGCGTGACCGGCCCGCGTTCGGCCAGGGCCAGCGCCAAGCTGACGGCCACGGTGGTCTTGCCCGTCCCGCCTTTGCCGGAGGCCACGGCCAGGATCATTCGCTCTCCTCCCGGTCGCCTCGGTAGCCGCGCCGGCCGCGATGCCGGACGGTTTCCGCGGGGATTTCGGCGTTCCAGCCGCCGCGGGCGGCTTCGACCAGGTCGAAGCGCGGTACCCAGGGCTTGACGTCCAGGAGCGGCGTGCCGTCGAGAATGTCTACCCCGGCCAGCTCCAGTGTGCCGCCCACGACGCCCAGGAGGCGGACCACGCTCAGCCCGATCGGATTCGGGCGGCGCGGATGGCGGGTGGCGAAGATGCCGTGTTCGCGCTCGCCGGTGAAAGGCTTGACGATCAGCACCGCCGGTTCGGCCCGATGCAGATGATAAAGCAGGATCAGGTGGGAGAAGCCCTCCAGGTCCTTCAAGCCTTCGACGTATTCGGGTTTGATCTCCGCCCGGCCGCGACATTCGGCGGCGAACGCCGGCTGTACCGGCGTTTCCTCGGGATTTTGGTGCTCGCTGTGAATTACGCCGATGGGGCGATAGGTCACGTTTTCGGGGATCACCAATGTCCCTCCACGTCGGCGCTCTCGGTGAAGACGAATTCGCCGGCCTGGAATTTAGCCAGCGCTTCGTCTATGGAACCCGAGACGCCCACCACCACCTTGACGCCGGCGGCTTGCAGGACTCGGAACGCCTTGGGGCCGCAATGCCCGGTCAAGACCACCTCCGCCCCCAGGTTGGCCGCATTCTGGGCGGCCTGGATGCCCGCGCCCTGGGCCGCATGGAGATTCTGGGTGTTGTCGTGGACCTCGTGTCGGCCGGATTCGGTATCGCAGAGGATCAGCTTGGCGGCCCGACCGAAACGCGGGTCAACCGGGCCGGCCAGGCCGGTTTCGCCGGCGGTGACGACAATCTTCATTCCTGGTCCACCTGGGCTGATTCGGCCCGACAACGCCGCACTTCGGCCAGTTCCTCTTCCAGCACGCGTTCGCGCGCGGCCAGGGCTTCGTCCGAAAGTGCGGAGGGTGCAGCATTCACGGTCTGACCAAAGGCCCCCCGCTGCCAGCCGAACTGGCCGGTGGCGTAGAATTGGTTACGCCGGCCGCGGCCCCCCCCGAATCCCCCGCCAAAGCCGCACCCGCCGCCAAAGCCGCCGCGATGGGCAAAGCCCGGCTGATTGTAGCCGGCGCAAAAGCCCGCGCCGCGCCCGCTTCTCGCGCCCATCCTCCGGGGGCCGGTTCCGTCTCCACGTGGCATGTCATCTCCTTTTTTTGCTGGCGGTCCGCCGGCCGACGCCTTCACCCCTCACGCGCCAATCCGGCTGCAACCGCGAAAATCGGCTATTTGCTCATTCCGGTTCTTTTTGGCGGCCGCAGCCTCGGCCGTGACCTCGACCGCGCCCTTGATTCCGGCCGGCGCAGCCGCGCGGCTGAGTGTCGCACCGGCGGAAATCGGCGCTACCGCAAGCCGGGCAACCTTCGGGCCGGCCGCCTCCGAAAGGGGCCTCCCAGTTGCGGCCGCAGGCGCGGCAGGCGAAGAGCCGCTGGGCCTCGGCCGTGACGCAGGCTCCGCCCTCGATGCGCAGCACCTTGCCCTCCACCAGAGCCGAGACGACTTTGCGCCGGGCGGTTTCGAGAATGCGACCGACAGTCTGGCGCGAGACGCCCATCTGTTCGGCCACCTGCTCCTGATACAGGCCGAGAAAATCGGCCAGGCGCAGGGCTTCGTATTCGTCCAGACTCAGCACGACCTCCGACAGGTCGCGGGCCGGAATGCCGGCCGGCTTGAAGCAACCGCAGGGCGGGGGCGAATCGACGCGACGCTGGAACGGGGGCCGAGGCATAGGTTCTCCTTGATTTTGATTATTAGCAAATGCTCATAACTATGTCAAGCAGGTTTCTCCGATTCCCTAAATTAGTGGCCGATTCCGGGGGAATCTTTCATGTCGGAAAGGTTCTCCTTGGGCTCTTCCGCTAGGTCGCACCGGGCTTTGTATCAACTCAAGTTATTGCCGGCCGATGATTGTTCGGGCCGGGTGAGAGTTTCTTGACAGGGTTTGGGGCATCTTTTTTTGCAAAAAAGGTGCCCCAAAATCAATCAGTATGAGCTTGAATTGCTATAAACCAAAACGGCTCAGGCAAGCCTTTCGGGCATAAGGCGTAAACCTTGGGCGAGCCGATCTCCGAATCGGCCCGGATGCCAAACTCAGGTCGGGATTGGGCCGTCCGGGGAACGAGATGGAACTCGTTGCCTCGCGCTCATCTGGAGCACTAAATTGGGTTTGATTGAACCGTATTGGGGATAGCTCGGTTGAGATGGAGTTCGTTAGATCAAATTATGCCAGCTCTCTGTCTAGTTGAACGCTGAAGTCGGCGAAGCTGGATTAAAGTTTTTGGAAAGAGTTTGAGAGAACTTTTTTCCAAAAAAGTTCTCTCAAGTCCGGAACGTTTTTCTGAGGCTCGCGGGAATGAAATCTACTCGTCGGCGCCGTACTGTTTGAGCTTGGCGTAGAGCGTGGAGCGGTCGATGGCCAGCACTTCGGCGGCGCGCTTTTTATTGTTGTCCACCTTGGTCAGCACCCCCAGGATGTGCTCGCGCTCGACCTCGGCCAGAGGGCGCAGCTCGCCCACCCCGCCGCCCGGCACGTTCAGGGCCGGCCGGCCGGAGAATTCCGCCGGCAGGTCGGCGGCGGCCAGCTCCGCGCCGCGGGCCAGGATGACCATCCGTTCCACGGCGTTGCGCAGTTCGCGGACGTTGCCCGGCCAGCTGTAGGCGGCGCAGAGGCGGGCCACTTCGGCGGAGATCTTCGGTTCGGGCCGGCCGCATTTGCGGGCGAAGAATTTGACGAAGTGCTTCAGCAGCAGGGCCACGTCCTCCGGCCGGCGGCGCAGGGGCGGCAGCTCCACCCGCAGGATGTTCAGCCGGAAGTACAGGTCGCGGCGGAAGCGGCCGGCCTCGACCTCCTGGGCCAGGTCGCGGTTGGTGGCGGCCACCACCCGGACGTTGACCCGGCGCACGCCGGCCTCGCCCACGGGCATGATCTCGCCCTCTTCCAAAACCCGCAGCAGCTTGGCCTGCACCGGTTCGCTCAGTTCGCCCACCTCGTCGAGGAAGATCGTGCCTCCGTCGGCGGCCAGGAACTTGCCCGGCCGGCCCTTGTCCGCGCCGGTGAAAGCGCCGCGCTCGTGGCCGAAGAGCTCGGCCTCGGCCAGGCTCTCGGGCAGGGCGGCGCAATTGACCACCACGCACGGCCGGTCGGCCCGGGGGCTCAGCGTGTGCAGGGCCCGGGCCACCAGCTCCTTGCCCGTGCCGCTTTCGCCCAGGATCAGCACGCCCGCGTCGGTCGGGGCCACCCGGCCGATGAAATCGTACACTGGTTGCAGGGCGGGGCTGGCGCCGATGAAACCTTCCGGTCCGGTCAACTCCTCCTCGAGTCGGTCGCGGCTGGCGCGCAGCTCCTCCAAGCGGCGGATATTGAGCAGGGCCATGGCGCAATGCAGGCCGGCGGCCGTGGCCAGCTCGAAATCGGCCGGCGAAAAATGTTCGCCCTCGCCCAAGCGGTCGAGATAGAGCGCGCCCAGCAGCTCCGAGCCCGCGGCGAGCGGCACGCAGATGGCCGAGGCGATGCCGCCCAATTTGACGCTGCGGGCCTGGCGGAAGCGGTCGTCCTGGGCCAGCCGGGAGAGCACGGCCACCCGCTCGCGCGCGGCCTGTTCGACCACTGAGCGGGAGTAGGGCTGGGCGTAGACCTTGGCCAGTCGGCCGGAGGCCGCCGGCGGGGCGACGGGTTCGAGCTCCTCGCCCTGGGCGATCAGGAGCAGGTACCGGTCGGCCGGAACCGTGTCGGCCAGGCCCTTGGCCAGGGTGCCGGCCAGGTCCGGAAGGTTGTCGGTCTCCTGGGCGGCCCGGGCCAGATCGAGCAGGAAGCGCAAGGCGTCGGTCCGGCGGCCGGCGTCGTCCGGCTCGGCCAGAAGCGGCAGGTCGCGGGTTTCCATCTTCTCGATGATCGTGGCCGGCTCGGGCGGTTCGGGCAGGCTCTCCGGATCGGGCACGGAGCCGCGCAGGACGAAGCGCAGCCGGGTCTGGCCCAGGCGGATCTCGTCGCCGTCGCGCAGGCGGGTGGGGTGTTCGATGTCGCGGCCGTTCAGCTCGGTGCCGTTGGAGGAGTCGAGGTCGGCCAGGACGAAGCCGTCGCCGACAGGGCGGATCTCGGCGTGGGCCCGGCTGCAACGGGCGTCGTCGAGCCGCACCTGGCAGGCGGCGTCGCGTCCCAGGACCGCGCCGGTGGCCGGCACGGCGAAGATTTGGCCGCGGTTTTGCCCTTCGATCGCTTCCAGCGTTGGCATGGCTCGTTTCCGATAGTTATGGGGGCGGCCCGGTCCGCGGGCCGGTTCACCTCACGCCCAGCAGGCCTGCCACCAGGCTTACCGCGCGGCCGAGGCCGGCGAAGAGGACATTGGCCGCCGGGAGGTTGATGAGCACGATCAGTATGAACAGGCCGTACGGTTCGATCCGGTCGAGAAAATCAGCCACCTCCCGTCCGGCCAGGCCCGCCAGCACCCGCGAACCGTCCAGCGGCGGAACCGGCAGCAGGTTGAAGGCGGCCAGATAGAGGTTGACGATGATGCCCATCGACAAAGCGGTTTCGGCCAAGGTCGGGCCGCCCGGGTAGTGCAGCAGTCCGGTGAAGACTCGTGACAGGGCCAGGGTCAAGGCCAGCACCAGGGCGATGCCGATATTGCTCAACGGGCCGGCCAGGGCGGTGTACATCATGCCCCGGCGGGCGCTGACTCCGCGGAACAAAAAGGGATTGACCGGCACGGGTTTGGCCCCGCCGAAGATGATGCCCGTGGTGTAGAAGAGGATGAGGGGCACCAGGATGGTCATGATCGGGTCGATGTGCTTGAGCGGGTTCAGACTCAGCCGGCCGCGCGATTTGGCCGTCAGGTCGCCGAGCTGATAGGCGACATAGCCGTGGGAGACCTCGTGGATCACCACGGACATGACGAAGATCACGAAGACAGGCGCATAGACCAACAGGTATTGGGGCATGGGGCTCGGTTCCGTAATGGCGGCCGGGCGGCCCGCCGGAATGCGGGCCGCCCGGTGCCGGATTTACCAGGCGGCTTTGAACTTGCCCTGCAAGCCGCAGCAGCGGCGCAGGCGGTAACGCAGACGGTTCAGTTCTTCGTACATCTCGTCAGGCATGCGGCCGCCTAGCGAAGTGAAGAACTGTTCGATGTCGTTGCATTCGCCCAACCATTCGGCCTGGTCGATGGAGAAGAGCTTGTCCATGATTTCCGGGGCCACGTTCAGCCCGGAGAGGTCCAGGGCGTTGTTGTTGGGCATGTAGCCGATGGGAGTCTGGACCGCGGCCACCTCTTCGCGGCAGCGCTGGAGCACCCATTCCAGGACCCGCAGGTTCTCGCCGAAGCCCGGCCACATGAACTTGCCGTTCTCGTCCTGGCGGAACCAGTTGACGTGGAAAATCTTGGGCGGGTTGGGAATCCGCTGCCCCATATTGATCCAGTGGCGGAAGTAGTCGGCCATGTTGTAGCCCACGAACGGGCACATGGCCATCGGGTCGCGCCGGACTTCGCCGATCTTGCCGACCTGGGCGGCGGTCCGCTCGGAAGCCATGGTCGCGGCCACGAAGGTGCCGTGGCGCCAGTTGTAGGCCTGATAGATGAGCGGGGCCAGCCGGGCCCGGCGGCCGCCGAAGATGAAGGCGCTGATCGGCACGCCGTCGAGCTTGTCCAGCCGGTTGGAGCGGGTGGGCACGTTGGCGATCGGCACGGTGAAGCGGCTGTTGGGATTGGCGCCGGGCACGGGCTTGCCCTTCTCGTCCTTCTGGGAGGGCGTCCAGCGCCGGCCCATCCAGTCGGTGGCCTCCACCGGGGGCAGGTCGTCGTGCCCCTCCCACCAGACGGTCCGGTCGTCCTTGAGCACGACGTTGGTGAAGATGGTGTCGCGCTGGACGGCGGCGAGCATGTTGGGATTGGTCTTGCTGCTGGTGCCCGGGGCCACGCCGAAGCAACCGGACTCGGGGTTGACCGCCCAGAGCCGACCGTCCCAGCCGATCCGCAGCCAGGCGATGTCGTCGCCCACGGTCCAGATGCGGTAGCCCTTGGCCTTGAGCCCCTCGGGCGGCACGAGCATGGCCAGGTTGGTCTTGCCGCAGGCCGAGGGGAAGGCGGCGGCCACGTATTCGGTGTGCCCGCCCGGCTCCTCGATGCCCAGGACCAGCATGTGCTCGGCCATCCAGCCCTCCTGCCGCCCCAGCCAGCTGGCGATGCGCAGGGCCAGGCACTTCTTGCCCAGCAGCACGTTGCCGCCGTAGCCGGAGTTGACGCTCCAGATGGTGTTGTCTTCGGGGAAGTGCATGATCCGGCGCTTGTCCAGATCCAGCTGGGCCTTGCTGTGCAGGCAGCGGGTGAACTCGCCGTCCTTGCCCAGCTGGTCGAGCACGGCCTGCCCCATGCGGGTCATGATGCGCATGTTCATGACCACGTAAATGCTGTCGGTCAGTTCCACGCCGTACTTGGCGAAAGGCGAGCCGACCGGGCCCATCGAGAAGGGGACCACGTACATGGTGCGCCCCTTCATCGACCCGGCGAAGAGCTGGCGCCCCTCGGCGTAGGCCTCCTCGCGGGACTTCCAATTGTTGAGGGGGGCGGCGTCCTCCTCTTTGTCGGTGCAGATGAAGGTGAGGTGCTCGGTCCGGGCCACGTCGTTGACGGCGGTGCGGTGGTAGTAGCAGCCGGGCAACTTCT
>CAYMGG010000212.1:0-10215 GCA_964389915.1 uncultured Planctomycetaceae bacterium | reverse complement strand
TGGACCTGCCCGGCGGCGGGGGCAAGACCCCGGTGCTGCCCGAGTACCTGAAGGGAAAGGACGGCGACGACCTGGTGTTCGAGAACTACTAGGGCAAGCTCTAACTCACCTTCGATCCGCCCGCGCCCGGGGCCTCGCCCCGCGCGCTGTTGTAGTCGGGGGTCGGGCCGGCGCGCCGGCTGCTGCCGCCGCCGCCCTCGCCGCGACCGCCGATGAACTGGACGGTGTTGGCCACCACCCGCAGCTTGCTGCGCTTGGCGCCTGACTCGCGGTCCTCCCACTCGTCGAGAATGAGCCGCCCCTCGACCAGGACGCTACGGCCCTTGGCCAGATATTCGGAGCAGTTCTCGGCCTGCCGATCCCAGACGGTCACGTCGATGAACAGCGTCTCTTCCTTGCGCTCCTGGTTGCGCCCGCCTCGCGAGGTGGTCACCGCCAGCCGCAGGTCGGCCACGGCCGTGCCCTGGGGCGTGTAGCGCAGCTCCGGGTCGCGCGTCAGGTTGCCCATCAAGATGACTTTGTTGAATCCGGCAGACATTTAGTCCTCCTTCCCGCTCTCCACCCCCGCGGGTTCCTCCTCGCCTTCGCCTAACTCGCGCTCGGCCCGCTCCCGTGACGAACCGGTATCGGTTTCGATCCCGTCCACGTCGCGCAGGATCAGCACCCGCAGGACGGTCTCGGACATCTGGCACTGCCGCTCGATCTTGCCGACCGATTCCGGCTCGCCGTTGAAATGCACCAGGATGTAGACGCCGCGCTTGGCCTTCTCGATTTCGTAGGTCAGCCGCCGCTCGTCCCACTTGACGGCCTTGACCACCTCGCCGCCGTGGCGGGTGATGCAGCTCAAGCACTCCTCCTGGAGCTTCTCGTAACCATCCTTCGCCTTGTTGGCGTCGACGATGAACATGGCTTCATAAAGTTTCCGCACGACCTGCTCCTCCGTTTTTCCGCGCGCTCTCTTCGCGGTTGATTTCATCCGCGCCGGCCGGCTCAGCCGCCGGCGGCATCCAACCGTTGCAGCGACCCTGACAGGCCGCCAGGTCCGACTCCAGCCAATCCCGTACCACCGCCGCCGCCGCCGGAATCACCGCCTCCAGCAGCTTCAACTCGGCGGGGGGGAACTCCCCCAGCACATGCTCCACCAGCCGACCGGTTCCGTCCGGGGCGCCCACCCCCACCCGCAGCCGGGGATATTCCCGCGTGCCCAGGGCCAGTTCGATCGAGGCCAGTCCGTTGTGTCCGCCGCACGATCCCCCGCCCCGCAGCCGCAGCCGCCCTAAAGGCAGGTTGATGTCATCGGTCACCACCAGCAGCTTCGCCGGTTCGAGCGGCTCGGGCAACGAGTCGAGCCACTCCCCCAGCGCTTCGCCGGAACGGTTCATGTACCAGCCGGGCAGAAAGTACCAGACCTCTTCTCCCCGGCCGGCGATTCGCGCCAGCCGTCCCTCGGGCCGGACCGCGTACCCCGCCCCTTGGGCGGCGGCCGCCGCCTCGACCACCCGGACCCCCACGTTGTGCCGGGTGGCCTCGTACTGCGCGCCGGGATTGCCCAGGCCGACCACGATCCGCATTGCCGGTTACTTCTTCTCCTCGGCGCCCTCTTCCTTGTCCTTCTTGGCACCGATGACCTCCGGCTCGGTCGCCGCCCCTTCGGCGGGCGCGGCGGCCGCATCTTCCTGGCCGCGCGGCATGTGGCAGGAGACGACCGGCACGTTGGCGTGGGTCACGTACTTGACCCCCGGCAGGACCGGCAGGTCGGAGACGTAGCGCGCCTGTTTTAGTTCCAGGTTGCCTAGGTCCAGCATGATTCGATCGGGCAGATCCTTGGCCTTGCACTCGATGGCCACCTTGTACAGCGAATGATCGAGCACGCCGCCGGCCTTGCAGCCGGGGGCCTCGCCGACCAGGACCACTTCCACGTCCATGTGAACGATGTCTTCGGACGACACCGCCCGGAAGTCGGCGTGCAGGATGTCCTGGTCGAAGGTGCCATGCTGCACGTCCTTGATGATCGCCTGCTGGGTCTGGCCGTCGAGCTCGAGGTCGACCAGGCGGGCGCCGGTGTGCAGGATCTGGCGGAATTCGCGCAGGGAGAGCGCGACGTTCTGATTCTCACGATCGCGGCCGTAGACCACGCCGGGGATCATGCCCTGGCGGCGCAGCCCGAATGCCACGTACTTGCCGGTGCCTTCCCGTTTCTGCAATTTAAGCACACTCACGGACTCTACCTCCTCATCTGGCGTTTCGTCAGACAAACAGAACGCTGACCGATTTGTTGCGATGGATGCGGGCGATGGCCTCGCCCAACAGGGGCGCGACGCTCAGCACCGTCAGGTTGATCCCCTCCGGCCGGGGCGCGGGCGGGGGGACGGTGTCGGTGACGATCACCTCGTCGGGTGCCGCCGCGCGCAGCCGCTCGAAGGCCGGCCCCACGAACAGCCCGTGGGTGGCCACGCAGGTGACGCTTTGCGCGCCGAAGTCGCGGGCCACCTGGGCGGCTCCGGCCATGCTGCCGGCGCTGGTGATCATGTCGTCGACGATGATGACGTTGCGATGCTTGACCTCGCCGATGACGTGGCCGGTCTGGATCTCGGTGTCGCCGGTGCGGCGCTTCTCCACCACCGCCAGGTCGCCGCCCAGCGTCGTGGCGAAGGCCTGGGCCCTCTTGAGGCTGCCCACGTCGGGGCTCATCACCACCGGCTGCTCGATGGCCCGGCGGTGGAGATATTCGATGACCACCGGCGCGGCGAAGAGATGATCCAGCGGAATGTCGAAGAAGCCCTGGATCTGGGTGGCGTGCAGGTCCATGCAGAGCATCCGCTCCACCCCCGAGACGGTCAGCAGGTTGGCCGTCAGCTTGGCCGTGATCGGCACCCGCCCCTCGTGCTTGCGGTCCTGGCGGGCGTAGCCGTAATACGGCATGACCGCGGTGATGCGGTGGGCCGAAGCCCGGCGGGCCGCATCGACCATGATCATCAGTTCCATCAGGTTATTGTTGCACGGCGGGCAGGTCGGCTGGACGAAGAAGACGTCCAGGCCGCGCACGTCGTCGAGCAGCCGCACCTTGGTCTCGCCGTCGGGAAACCGGCCGACCTCGCAGCGCCCCAGGGAGCAACCCAGATGGGTGGCGATCGCCTCGCCCAGAGCCGGATGCGCGTTGCCGGTGAAGATCCGCATGCCTTGTCCTTGGTCTTTCATGGTTCGGCTCGTCATGCCCCTCGCGCGTGCAGCGCGGCGGCGGCCCGGTCCAGATCCTCGGGGGTGTTCACCCCCAGCGCCTCGGCCGGATCGGCGCAGAGCCGGGCGGCCACCTTCTGCCCCCGCGACCGCATGATCCCGATCACGTCGGTCAGGTAGTACTCGCGCTGGGCGTTGCGATCGCCCACTTCATCGAGGGCGGAGAACAACTCCGGCGCGCTGAAGCAATAGATCCCGCCGTTGCCCTCGCGGATGGCGGCTTCGGCGGGCGTGGCGTCCTTGCGCTCGACGATCCGCTCGAACTCGCCCCGCGGGCCGCGCACGATCCGCCCGAAGGAACTCTCCGGCGGGATCGGCACGCTCAGGACCACGCCCGCGGCCGCCTCCCGCCGCCGGTACTCGACCAGCTCGCGGTAGGTTTCCGGCCGCACCAGCGGCATGTCACCGCAGGCGATCAACAGATCGCCGGCAAAGTCCTGAAACGCCGGCCGGGCACACTTGACAGCGTGCCCGGTTCCGAGCTGGGGCGACTGCCCAGCCCAGCGAACTCCGGTCGGCAGCCGGGCGATGACGTCGTCCTGGCGGTAACCCACCACCGCGACGATCTCATCCACCCCGGCAGCCGAAAGTGCGCCAAGCACCCATTCGAGCAGCGTCTTGCCGGCCGCTTCGAACAGGACTTTCGGGCGGTCGCCCCCCATGCGGGTGCCCTTGCCAGCGGCAAGAACACACGCGCGCAAGGCGCCAGCCATCGCATCCTCCCGCCCCGAAGGGCGAAAAGCGCACATCTACGGAACCGGTCCGCAACAAATTAAATTTTCGAAGCCGCCGCCAAAGGCGACGGCCCGTGTTGAAGCGGCATACCCTATCTTAAGCCGCCCCGCTTGTCAACCATATAATTCCTCAGGCCGCCGGCTGATTGCCGAGCAGGACTCCTTCCCCCGCCGGGGGAGGGTCGGGGTGGGGGCGAGGGCCTGGAGCGCTACTGGTCCTCTCCCTCCCCCCAACCCCCTCCCGGAGGGAGGGGGAGACGTAAGCCGCGGACCGTAGCGATTTGCCCCCTTATTTGCGTAGCGCTGGACTTAGCGTCTTTGCGTGAATAAATAAACCATCCCGTCCGGCCCGGCCGGCCGCCTACTCGCCGCCGCCTTCCCCCGCGTGACCGCCCCAGTCGAATTCGGCCAGCAGCCGCCGCACCCGGCGTTTGACCAACTGCTTGCCGTCGTCCGGCAGATCGGACTCCTGGGCCTGGCGCACGTAGCGGTAGAGCATGCGCAGGCCCGTATCCTTGGCCCCGCCCTGGTGGAGGATGGCCAGCAACAGGAGGGATTTGCGCAGCGGAATGGCCCGCAGCAGGCTGGCCGGCTCGCGCAGGCCGTCGGCGGGGCCGATCTTCATCAGCTCGCCCAGCAGGGTCTCCTCGGCCTGGCGCTTGCGGGCGATCAGCATCGCCAGTTGCAGGCTCTGGCCGAAGAAATCATCGTTGGCAAAGGTTTCGGTGTCGGGCAGACCGGCGTAATAGAGCCGCTCCAATTCGGCCGCGGTCGAAAGGTGGGCCTTCAGAAACTGCGGATTATCGCGCGCCGCCTCGGCCTTGGCCCGCGAGGCGAAGACCGCCTGGACATGCGCCGGCGAGACTCGGACCTCGCCCTCGCCCTCCTGAAAACGGAAGTAGCCGTCGGTAAAGCCCAGGAACTTGCCCGCGATCACCTGGCCGTCAATGGTCAGACACGCGGCTTCGGCCGAATTGTCCCGCCCGAAGGGAAAATCGCCTTCCGCGCCCGTTGCCGGCGTCAGACTCAAAAGCAAGACCGCTGCCGGCCACCATCGCCCCATTCGCCGCATCGCCGCTTCACCTCCCGGTGAAATTCGATTCCCGCCCTATCCGCCCGCACTTATAGCCTGAGGATATGCCAAAAGCCTCCGGCGGCAAAACAGAAATTTCTGAAGTGAGTTTTTTAAGGATGGGGAGCGCTCAGTCGCGGCGCAGTTTTTCGCCGCCGGCCGGCAGGTCGACGAATTTGTTGATGATCGCATCGTACAGCTCGGGGCATTTGAAGAAGAGCTGTTTGCCGTTCTCCAGCGCGCTCTTCATATATACCACGTAATGCCGCCGCCAGTTGAGCCGGTCGTTCTCCTCCAGGTAGACGGCTGCCTTCTGGCGGTACTCTTTGCTCTTCTTGCGGTAATTCCAGCGCATGTTGGCGTAGGCGGCCACCAGGGTGTCGCTGGTGAGCAGGTCCACGCCGGCCGACTCCTTGCTGGTGTCGAAGCGAAAGTCCGCCAGCACCTCCCAGAACACGGTTTCGCGCATGCCCGGCCGGGGAAAACAGCCCGGCACGGCCAGCCGCCCCGCTTCCGGCCCGGAGCGCGGATTCCACATGAAGGCCAGGTGCCCCGCCGCGGGCGAGATCAGCACCACCGGTTCCTGCCGGACGTAATAAGTGTGGGCTTTCTTCTGGGCCGTCAGGAGCGGCTCCTTGAAGATGAGCGGGTCGCGGTTCTCCGCGTCGACCAGAGCCGCCTGGAGGTTGGCCCGGGTGTTGAGCGCTTTGTCGTCCAGCGAGAAGGCGTCGCGCAGGGCCAGCGGCAGCAGCGGCTCCTTGAGCTTGGCCACCAGCCGGCTGACCTGGCGGATGCCCTTCACCTCCTGGGCGATCAGTTCGGCCGGATCGAGTTTCAGACCGGTGTCCTCCAGCCGCAACTGGGCCTCGTCGCGCTCCTCCCGCTGCTTGGGGATCATCTCCTGGGTGAGCCGTTCCAGCAGCCGCTCCAGCCGGGCCGACTCGACCCGGTGATGCTGGATGCGGTGGCCGAGCTCGTTGGTCTTTTCACGGCGATGCGGATCGGAGGGGTTGATGAGCTGCTGGCGCTTCTCGTCCTCCTCCAGCTCCCGGCGCAACCTCGACACCTCGGTCTGCAAACCGGCGGCGAGCTCCTGGTAGGCGGCCTCCAGCTGCTGGGTGCGGATGATCCGCCGCCAGGCCTTGTCTGCCCGCCAGCGGGGGGAGTTGCGCTGGTTGAGCTCCAGATCCTCGTTCAGCGAAGGCGTAAGTTTGCCGGCGGCCACGAGCTCCAGATACTCGTCGGCGTAGTAGGTGCGCGCTTCGCCCATGGCCGGCGAGAAGGCCGGACAGGGGGCGGCGCATTCACGCAGAATGGCCCGGACCTTTTCCGCCTCCAGATAGCGCGGTCCGCAGACCGCCAGCCCCCGCCGCAACCAGGCGCGGACGAAGATCGCGTCCAACTCCGGCAGCCCGCGGATCAGCAGTATGGCCAGGGCTTCGTAGACGGTCCAGAACTCCTCGACCATGCCGCGCTCGCCGGCCGCCGCTTCGCGGCCGAGGGCCGCCCCCCTCTGCTTGAGCTGGTTCTCGGCCGCGGTCAACTCGTCGGCTTCGGCCTGGGCCTCGGCGGTGGGTTTGCCGCCCAAACCCAGAAAACCGCTCTTGGCGGGCTCGGATTCCTTCTGCCGGCGGCGGATTTCGCGCAGCCGCTCCTCCGTCTGGGCCAGAATCTCCTCCAGGGCCACCCGAACGGCCAGGTAACCGAAAATTCGATGGGCTTCGATTTTATGTTTGGCCAGAATGCCGGCCAGCGGCTCGTCGGCCAGATACTCGGCCCCCGCCCGCAGCAGCTCCGGAGTGCTCCGCTCCCGCTCCAACAACAGCCCGTTCTGCCTCAGGGCCAAATCGTAGAGCTGGCGCATAAGCGCCGACAGCGGCGGCGGCGCGGCCTCTGCGGCCGGAGCGGTCGGCGGTTCCAGCCGGGCGCGCAGCTTGGCCGCCAGGGTTTCGAGCGCCGCCCGCGGCGGGATGCGCTCCAGTTCGCGCCGCTGCCGGGCCAGTTCCGCGGCCGCATCCTCGGCCACCTCGCCGGTCTCCAGAGCCGTCCGCTCCTCCTCCAGCGCTTCCAGCTTGACCGCCAACTCGACCCGCGCCGCCAAGCGCAGCTTTAAATCCTCGGGGTACTCGTTTCGCCCCAACCGGCCCAGCACGGCTTCGATCGCCTCGATCAGCGAGGCATCGAGCTTGAACAGATCGCTGGGCGCGGGACCGGCCGCCGGAGCGATTTCCACTGCCGGCGCGGCTACCTCCGGTTCAGGTTCGGGCGTTTCGACCTCGGGTTGGATCAGATGGGGATGGTTGAGGAAGACCTGGAGCATGAGTTGCTCGACCTGCACCATGTCCCCGTCGTTCAGGGATGCGGCTTCGGTCACGGCCTGACCGTTGACATAAATCTGTGGTCCGGGTTGGAGCCAGACTCTTCCGTCCTGAAAGCCTAGCCCCGCCCCCGTTCCCAGGCCGAAGGCTCCCGCCGCCCCGGGCGGCACCGCGGTCGCAGTCGGCGCGACCTGCCCTTTGCTCAGGGCCTCTTCCAACATCTTGTTGGTCATCTCCAGCCGTTCGGCCAGGATCACCGCCAGCTTGAGGGCCATGGTCGGCTGGGTGGCGAAAAAACGGTCGACCATTTTTTCCGGCACGCGGTACAGCCGACAGGAGGTTTTGGCCTTGAGCGTAGCCGAACGGGGGATTTTGAGCAGAGCGCTCATCTCGCCTAAAAACTTGCCCGCCCCGCCGATTTCGGCCAGGCGGTAATTGTTCTTGTAAATTTCTACCGTGCCCGCCAGCAGAATGTACAGGTCGCGGTTCTGGGCGTCGCCTTCGGAGAAAATGCATTCCCCCACCTGGAAGCCAACTTCCAGGCTTTTAAGCGCGCTGTTCTCGACGTTATTATTCGATTTGTTTTCAGCAGTCGCGGCCAAAGCTAATATTCCGTCAAGCCGAAACGTTCAACAATTATTCCACTTTTTTAAATAATTTAACCCACCTTGCGGATATTTGCAAGCTCAGGCAAGACAAGCTTGCTCAATTTGGCTCGTAAAGCCATAATATCGGTCTGCCAAGAAAGGAAAGAGATGCCGACCTCGTTGACCGACAACTTCACCCCCCGCTTTCCTGAACTTCTGGCCGCCTCCGGCCTGGACCATTGCCCGCCGGACCTGGATGCCCGGCTGGCCGCGGTCAAACCGGACGAGGTCCGCGCCGAGCTCTCCCGTCCCCCGGTTCACTCGCCCCGCCGGCTGGAGGTATTGATCTCGCCGGCGGCCGGCGAACTGCTGGAAGACCTGGCCCAGGCCGCCCGCGACCTGACCTGGCGCCGTTTCGGCGGCACGATGAATCTTTATGCGCCCCTTTACGTCTCCAACTTCTGCGTGAATCAATGCCAGTATTGCGGCTTTAGCGCCCGCCACCGCCTGGCCCGTCGGCGGCTGAGCGTGGAGGAAGCCCTGGCCGAAGCGCGGCTTATCGCCCGCGAGGGATTCCGTGACCTGCTGCTCGTGGCCGGTGAAGATCAGACTCACATCTCGGTGGAATACCTGGGCGAGTTGACCGCCAAGCTGCGTCAGGACAACCTCTTCGCCTCCGTCTCCATCGAAATCTATCCGCTGGACCTGGAAGGCTACCGCCAGCTGCACGAGCGCGGCGTGGACGGCATGACTCTCTACCAGGAGACCTACGACCGCGGCCTTTACGCCCGCTGCCATCCCGGCGGCCCCAAGGCGGATTTTTCCGCCCGGCTGGCCATCCCCGAAACCGCCGCGGCCGCAGGCCTGCGCCGAGTGGGACTGGGCGCGCTCCTGGGCCTGGGCGACTGGCGGCACGAAACCCTGGCCCTGGGCCGGCATGCCGCGCACCTGATGAAATATCATTGGCGCACGCGCCTCTCCTTCTCCTTCCCCCGGCTGCGGCCCGCGCCGGAGGTGGCGCTCACGGATTTGCATCCACAATCGGACCGCGAACTGGTGCGGATGATCGCCGCCTTGCGGCTCTGTTTCCCCGATGCGGCCCTCTTCCTCTCCACCCGCGAGAGCGCGCGCTTCCGCGACCGGGCCGTGCACCTGGGCATTACCCACCTCAGCGCCGGCTCCAAGACCAGCCCAGGCGGTTACGGCGCTGAGGCGGAAGCCGATGAGCAATTCGCGGTCAACGACGACCGCTCCCCGGCCGAGGTCTCGGCGATGCTCCGCCGCCAGGGCTTCGACCCGGTCTGGAAGGACTGGGACGCCGCCTTCGCCGTTACCGCGTAGACGCCACCGCCCGGGGGAACTTTTTTGCAAAAAAGTTCCCCCGGGCCCCCTCAAAAAACTCTCACCTGGCTTCGCCGTTTCGAACGTTCACATGAAAAAGCTCCCCCTCTCTCCGGGAGGGGGTCGGGGGGAAGGAGAGGACCAGTTGCGCTTCAGGCCACCTCCCCCACCCCAACCTTCCCCCGGAGGGGGAGGGAGAACCCGCGCAACAATCGCCCCTTTATTATGGAGAGCTGTACTTAGGGTGTGATTATCCCCCCCTACTTCTGCCGCCGCCATTTCATTGTGCCCCAATATGAATACAGCGTGGATATTCTCGCCGGTCGAGCCTCCGCCCTCACAAGCACCATTTTACCAAAAAACGTTAAACATCTGCTAGAACCCCGCTCTCCTAAAATGGATATTGATCTTAGTTTTGCTCGATTGCCGCCTGGCTTTGTTCCCGGCCGTGAAGGTCGGACTTTCGCAATTTACCAGGAAACCGCACCCATGCCCGAAATCCGCTTTCTGCCATCGCAAAGGACGATCGTCGTCCCGTTGGGGACCAATCTGCTTGAAGCCTGCCACCAGGCTGGCGTGGGCGTGCCGGCCAGCTGCGGCGGCAAGGGCGTCTGCGGCAAGTGCCGGGTGCGGATCACTTCCGGCCAGACCGCGCCCCAGGCCGGCCACGAGGCCGCCCTTAGCCCGGCCGAGCTGGCCGCCGGCTGGCGCTTGGCGTGTCTGGTCGAGGTCGGAAGCGACCTGACGGTCCAGACCGACGAGGGCACCCCCCTGCGCAACGTCATCCTGACCGACTTCGCCGGCCGGCCGGCCGTGATCGACCACGCCCTGCGAGCGGTGCCGCTCAACCTGCCGGCCCCGACCCTGCAGGACCAGACCTGCGACCTGGGCCGGATCATGACCGGCCTGGGGCTAAGCGAATATCC
>CAYMGG010000211.1:0-10321 GCA_964389915.1 uncultured Planctomycetaceae bacterium | reverse complement strand
CCCGGGCGGCTCCTTCGTCATCGGCCAGATCGTCCACGGCGGCGACTGGGACCCCAATCCTTCCGGCTTGATGACCCTCATCAAGCACTCCCGGCGGCGCAGCACCATCGACCTGGGCTTCCGGCGTGAGAACGTCTCTCTGGCCGATGCGCGCAACCTGGATTATCCGATCCTTTATATCACTGGGCACGACGACTTCACCTTCACCCCGACCGAAGCCGCCCGATTAGGCGCCTATCTGCGGGCGGGCGGAGTGCTGTTCGCCGACGCCTGTTGCGGCCGCTCGGCGTTCGATCAGGCTTTTCGGCGGGAGATCGGCAAGGTTTTGCCCGAAGCGCCGCTCAAGCCGCTCTCGCCGGCCCATCCGCTCTTCCGGCTGGTGGTGGACTCCACCCGCGTGGAGGGCACGCCCGCCCTGGCCGCCAAGCGGCGGGGCAACAACGAGCCGGCCTTGGCCGAACCGCAGTTGGAAGCCGCCGAACTGGCCGGCGGTCTGCCGGTCATCTACTCGCCGCTGGGCATCGGCTGCGGCTGGGAGGACGAGGCCTGCCCGTACTGTCTGGGCTACGCGCCGGCTTCGGCCCGCGATCTGGGGTTGAACGTGCTGGCCTTTGCGCTGACGCACTGACTGGCCGGTAATCCAATCGCGAATACGATTAATTCAAATTGATGGTGACTGATTTTGGGGAACCTTTTTTGCAAAAAAGGTTCCCCAAACCCCGCCAAAAAACTCTCATCACTTGCCCGGACAAATCTGTTAAGTGGGATAAAGCTAGAAGGGGGCAGGGGGAACTTTTGTGCAAAAAGTTCCCCCTGAATGGCTCAAGGCAGCGGCGGCAGCGCAGGCAGAGGGGCCAGCGGGTCTACATCGGGGAATTCCCGATCGCCGTTGGCCGAGGCCTGGGTGATGGACCGGGGCGGAGCGGGCAACGTTTCCGCGTTTCGACTTTCAGTCGGTTTGAGGGTGAATTTGGTGCCCCATTCGGTGGGCGCGGCCGGAGCCGATTCGGGCAGCGGTTGGCCGTTGCGCGTCCGGCTGGCCAGGCGGGTTTCGCTGCCCGGTTCATAGGCCGGAATGTCGAGCAGCACCCGGTCGCCGGCCAGGCTGAAGAGATCGCGGCAAAGCTCGCTGATCTCCGGTTCGCGCAAGGCCGGGGAGGCGAAATCCTCGGCCAGTTCCGCCCAGCCGCCGCGGGTGGCGCACATGATGTCCAAGAGGTGCTTCTCGCCGCAGACGGCCAGGGCGTCGCGGGCCTGGCGCAAAGCCTGCGGATCCTCGCCCAGCCGGACCCAGATGTGGAGCACCCGTTCCAGACCGCCCAGGACAGTGTCCTTCTCGCGCAATTCGTCCCAGTGGCGCAGGGGGGCGCCGCGGACGGCTTGGGCCACGCGCGGCTGGCCGGCGGCCGTGGCCGCCTTCTCCAGCAGGACCTCGGCCCGGCTCTCGCCAGTCAGCAGGGCCTGCATCAAGCCGCAGACGGCCCGGGCGCACGGCCCGGCGTAAGGCGAAGGGTCGGCCAGTTCGGCCGCCTGCTGCGCCCCCCGCCAGGAGTTTTCATCGGGCAGGTAATAGCCCAGGGCCAGAGATACGCCCAGGATGGGCGACCAGAACGCGGCCAGGTCGGTTTCGGCCGGATCTTTTTTGGCGTTGGCCGAGGGGCGCACGGGCGAGAACTGGTCGTAGCTGGCAAACACCCGGCGCAGGGTGCCGTCCACCCCGGCGCTCTGGCCGAGGCAGGAGGCGGCCTGGGGGCGCAGAAAACCGCCTTCCTGGACCAGGGATTGACAGAGTCGGCCCAGGGCGGGGCGGACGGCTTGGCGGTAGTCGGCCATCTCGCGGGCGGCCAAGCTGCCGGCGCGTTCGCCAAAACCGGGGCAGAGCAGGGCGACGACTGCGGCGCGGTGGCGGTCGGGCGAAAGCCCGCCCGCCTCGCCCGCGGCCGCCGGCGCCAGCAATTGGACGCTGACACCCCAGGCCAATCCCAGAAGCAAACCGACTCGGAGCAACCGTAACTCCTTACGCCGTTTCAGAGGCAACTACGCTCGGATTTTATATACGAAAGAAGTTGAAAAATCAATATGTGCCCCCGGGCGGGGAGAGAATTTTGGTTCGGGTTGGGAGCTGGGGAATTTACTTGCGCACCGCGGGGTTTCGTGGATAGTTCACAGGTCTATGCGCGAAGACGAGCAGCCTTACATAATTTTAATCGACGCGGAAAAACCATACCGGCGGATCGTGGCTCAAGCCCTGACTCCGCTGGAGTGCCGTTTGGTCGAGGCGGATGAATTGGCCGAAGGGCGGGAGTTGGCAAAAGCCAATCCGCCGGATCTAATATTGTTGGCCGAAGAGTCCGGTTTGACCTGCGGCGAGGCTTGCGCCGAGTTACGCAGCGAGCCAAGTTTGCAGCAAACCCCGATCATTCTGCTGCTTAAAAACCGCCAGGTCCGGGCGCGGGCTGTCAATTTCGCCGACGGAGCGGTGGATTACCTGGTCAAGCCTTTCCTAACCTCCGAATTGCTCTTCCGGGTGCGCATGCATCTACAGTTGCAGGAAGGGCATCGGCGGATGAACGCCTATTCCACCGAATTGCAGCGCCAGGAGAAGGCCGAGTTCATTCGGACCTTCGCCATGGGCCTGGGGCACAACTTCAACAATCTGCTGACCGCGGCCCTGGGGTTTCTCTCCCTGGCCCAGGAGCAGGCTACATCTGACGATGTATTGGGCTCGTTGCGCAATACGGAGCTTTCCTTGTTGCGCATGTGCCGCCTGGCCAAGCAGCTTCTGGCCTTTACCGGCGAGCTGGATTCGCAGAAGCGGGCCGTGCCGGTCAAGCAGATCCTCAAGAATGTGGTCAACCTCTTCGACCATGTGGCCTTGAAGAGCCGGATCGTGCTGATCTGCGATTTCGGCCGGCTGGGCGGGGCGGTGGTGCGGTGCGACGAGTTCCAACTGGTCCAGGCCATTTTGGAGATCCTGCACAACGCTCGCGAAGCGGTCGAGAGTCGCAGCGAGCGGATCTTCCTGCGCGCTCGGCCGGAAGACGACTGGGCCGTGATCGAGGTTTTGGATATGGGGACGGGCATGCCGAAACATATCCTCGAGCAGGCCCGCAACCCGTTTTTTACCACCAAGCCCAACGAGATCGGCACTGGTCTGGGGTTGAGTATGGCCGATGGCGTGGTGCGCAAGCTGGGCGGGCGGATAAACATCGAATCCGAGGAAGGGGTCGGCACGCGCGTCAGCCTCTATCTGCCGCTGGCCGCGGCCGAGGTCCAGGCCGGAGTGGCGCTGGGGGCCGAGTTCCGCCACGGAGTTTCGGTGCTGCTGGCGGTGGACGCCGACGAAACCCGGCAGGCGATCCAGGCGGTGCTGACCGCGGCGCAGTTTTACGTGGAGGTGGTCGACTCGCTGGCGGCGCTGCGTTCGATTTTGGATTCGCCCAACCGACATCACGACGTGCTGATCGTCGACCTGCTCAAGGGGTTTGTCTTCGGCGAGGACCTGATCGCCGGGTTGCGCGAGCAGACGGCGTTGCCGATGGTCCACCTGGTGTCGACCCAACGGGAAGAGTCCAAGCCGCGGGCCGACGTGCAGATCCTGCGCAAACCATTCACCGCCGACGAGCTGCTCGATGCGCTACGGCGTTTTCCGCAGCTGGTCCGCGACTGAGCCAAGGAACCAAGCCATGTTGGAAGTTCGCAGTTTTTCCGCGGAAGATGAAAAATTCCGCCAGATCCTCGCCCGCGGAGCCGCGGCCGACGCCGAATTGCGCGTGCCGGTCGAGGCGGTCATTGGCGCCGTGCGCGAGCGCGGCGACGCGGCGGTGCGCGAGTTCACCCTGCGGTTTGACGGCGTCGACGTCCCGCCCGAGAAGCTGCGGGTCGCGCCCGAGGAGTTCGAAGCCGCGCAGAAGCTGGTCAGCGAAGAGTTTCTGACCGCCGTGGCTTTGGCCCGGGTCAACATCCGGCGCTTCCACGAATACCAGCGCCGCTCCGGCTATATCCACGACGACGGCGACGGCGTGCGCTTGGCCAAGCGGGTTCTGCCGCTGGCGCGGGTGGGCATCTATTGCCCAGCCGGCACCGCGCCCCTCTTCAGCAGCCTGCTCATGAACGTGATCCCGGCCCAGATCGCCGGGGTGGGGCGCATCCAGGTGGCCGTGCCGCCGGGCGCTGACGGCCGGATCGATCCGCACATCCTGGTCACCGCCCGGCTGTTGGGGGTGGACGAAATTTATAAGATCGGCGGAGCCCAGGCCATCGCCGCCCTGGCCCTCGGCACCGCCAGCGTCCCCCGGGTGGACAAGATCGTGGGGCCGGGCAACGCCTACGTGGCCATGGCCAAGAAGCTGGTCTTCGGCCTCTGCGGGATCGATTCGCCGGCCGGACCCAGCGAGATCGTGGTCATTGCCGACGACTCGGCCAAGGCCCGTTACGTCGCCGCCGATCTGCTCAGCCAGCTGGAGCACGGCTCGGGTTACGAGTCGGGCGTGGTCCTTACCACCAGCCGCGATCTGGCCGTTGGGGTGCGGATCGAAATCGATCGGCAGCTGGGCAAGCTCTCGCGGGCCGAGGCTGTGGGCCGGGCGTTGGAGCGTTTTTCGGCGATCTACCTCTGCCGCGATCTGGCCGAGGCGGTGGACGCCGCCAACCAGATCGCTCCCGAGCACCTGGAGCTGATGGTGCGCGATCCGCAGGCCCTGCTGCCCGAGGTGGAGAACGCCGGCGCGGTCTTCTGCGGGCATTTTTCGCCCGAGCCGGTGGGCGACTACTTCGCCGGCACCAATCACGTTCTGCCTACGGGCGGCGCGGCGCGGTATGCGTCCAGCCTGTCGGTCAACGATTTCGTCAAGGACATCTCCGTGATCGAATACTCGGCCGAACGCCTGGCCCGGACCGGGCGGCACATCCTCAACATGGCCCAGATCGAGGGGTTGACCGCTCACGCCCAGGCCGTCAAGGTCCGGCTGGAGGATCTGGCGTGAACCTGCCCTTCATCCGCGCCGCCATCCGGCAGATGGAGGCCTATGTGCCCGGCGAGCAGCCGGCCGGCGGCGGCTATATCAAACTCAACACCAACGAGAGTCCCTATCCGGCCTCGCCGGCCGTGGCCGAGGCCATCCGGGCGGAACTGGAGCGCTTGCCGCTCTATCCGGAAACCTCCAGCCGCCTCGTGCGCGAGGCGGCCGCCGAGGTTTTCGGCGTCCCGGCCGATTGGGTGCTGGCCGCCAACGGCTCGGACGAGACCCTGCGCCTGATCTGCCAGGTCTGCGGCGACCCGGCCCGACCGCTGGCCGCATTTTATCCGAGCTACACCTACTACCGGACGTTGGCCGCGGCCCAGGGCATGGCTTTTAGACAGGTCGAGTTCCCGGCCGACTATTTGCTGCCGGAGTTGACCGAGTTGCGCGGGGCCGGGGCCGTCTTTCTGCCCAACCCCAATGCGCCCAGCGGCACCATTCTGTCCCCGGCGGACATCGAGCGGCTCTGCCGCGAACTGCCCGGGACGCTGATCGTAGTCGACGAGGCCTACGCCGACTTCTCCGGCCAGACCGTGCTGCCGCTGCTCTCGACCTACGCCAATCTGTTCGTCACCCGGACCTTCAGCAAGAGCTATTCGCTGGCCGGGCTGCGGCTGGGGCTGGGCTTTGCCCGGCCCGAGGTGCTGGCCCAGATCCACAAAGCCCGCGACCACTACAACCTCGACCGGCTGGCCCAGGTCGGCGCGGCCGCGGCGCTACGCGACCAGGCCCACATGCGGGCCAACTGCGCCAAGGTCATCGCCACCCGCGAGCGGCTGCGGGCAGAGCTGGAAAAAATGGGCGTCTTTGTCTGGCCCAGCGCCGGCAACTTCCTGCTGGCCCGCTTCGGCCGGCCGCAGGCGCAGGAGTTGTACCAGGGGCTCAAGGCGCGCAAGATCCTGGTCCGGTTCTTCAACGCGCCGCGGCTGGACGATTGTCTGCGCATCAGCATCGGCACGGACGCCGAGATCGACGCGCTACTGCAAAATCTACGCCAGTTGAAATAGCGACCTTCGGGAGAGTTAGATGCGAGTCTATATTTTCGCCGATATGGAAGGCATCAGCGGCGTTTCGGGCAGCGATTTCGTCACCGGCGACGGACGGTTCTACCAGCTCGGGCGCAAGTATTACACCCAGGACATGAACGCCTGTGCCCGGGCCTGCTTCTCGGCCGGCGCCGACGAGGTCATCATCCGCGACGGCCACTCCTCGGGCAATCATGCCCTGCTGGAGGAACTGGACCCCCGCGTCGAATTGATCCAGGGCGGCACCGGTTCCTGCCGGCTGCCGGGCGTCGACGGCTGCGACGCCCTGATTCTGCTGGGCTATCATGCCCTGGCTGGCACGCCCCGGGCGCTGCTGGAGCATACTTACAGTTCCAAGCATGTGCAGAATCTCTGGCTGAACGATCGATTGGTGGGCGAGGTGGGGATCGACGCCGCCATCGCCGCCGAACACGGCGTGCCCACGGTCATGGTCAGCGGCGACGATCATGTCTGCCGCGAGGCCGCCGATTGGATTCCCGGGGTGACCACCTGCCAGGTCAAGCAGGGGCTCAGCTGCCAGGGCGCGCGCCTGCTTTCGCTTAAAAAAGCCCACGACCTGATCGCCCAGAAGACGGCCACCGCGCTGGCCAACCTGCCGGTCGCGCCCAAGCCCCAGATCGAATACCCGGTCCGGCTGCGGCTGGAGGTGATCGAACGCGGCGGCGTCCGGCGCGGCCCCGAGATCGTCGAGGTCGACGGCCGTACCTGCCAGACCACTGCCGCCACCGTCGAAGAAGCGTTCTTCCGCCTGTTTTAGCCTCTGGAGGAAACACGCGATGGATTGGCTGAAAAAGCATGGTCTGGGTTTGGGCCTTTGCCTGTTGCTGGCGATCGTCGCCCACGAATTGGGCGGGCGGTTCCCGCTGGTGGGTGGGCCGGTCTTCGGCATTCTCCTGGGGATTCTGGTCAACAACCTTTACGGGGCGCCGGCCGGGGCGGGGCCGGGCATCGCCTATTCAGGCAAGAAGATCCTGCAGTATTCGATCATCCTGCTTGGCGCTGGTCTGGACCTAGAAATGGTTTACCAGACCGGGGTCGAGGGGCTGTCGGTCATGGTCTTCACCCTGGCGGCGGCCTTCATCTGCGCCTTCGTGGTCGGGCGCCTGCTGGGTACGCCGTTTGTGCTGACCAGCCTGATCGGCATGGGCACGGCCATTTGCGGCGGTTCGGCCATCGCCGCCCTGGCCCCGATCGTGGAGGCCGAGGACAAGGACGTGGCCTACTCCATCTCCACGGTCTTCCTTTTCAATATTGTCGCGGTCTTCCTGTTTCCGGCCCTGGGGCACGGGCTGGGGTTGAGCCAGAACGGTTTCGGCCTCTGGGCGGGCACGGCCATCAACGACACCTCTTCGGTCGTCGCCGCCGCTTACAGCTACGGAGCCCAGGCCGGCGACTACGCCACCGTGGTCAAACTGACCCGGACCCTGATGATCGTGCCGCTGGCCTTGGCCTTCGCGCTCTATCTGGCCCGGGGGCGCAAACAGGAAGGCGGCAGCGGCTATTCTTTTCGGAAGGTTTTCCCTTGGTTCGTGCTGGGCTTCCTGCTCATGTCCCTGGCGCGGACGGTGGGCGTGCTGCCGGTCGATCTGGCGGATCAGGTCTCCCGGGCGGGCAAGTTCCTGATCATCGTCGCCCTTTCGGCCATCGGCCTGAAGACTGACTTCAAGGCTATGCTCCACACCGGCTACCGGCCGCTGGCCCTGGGCCTGCTTACATGGGCGGCCGTCGCCGTCACCGGCATCCTGGTCCAGGCGGCCGGGAAGCAGTGGTAGGCGGGTTGTACGTCCGGGCCGAATTCACTCTCCCGGGGCCTTTTTTTGCATAAAGGCTCCCGGATTGCTCCCCAAAAAATCCTCATCGCTCTCGGCCCTGAAAGGCTTCAGCGGGAACCTTGACGAACGCTCTTAAAAGAGATGCGGAGAGGATTTTTGCGGCCTGAAAACCGGCCTCAAGTACCTGGAATCGACGTCATTATATAAACATTGATGCCCGATGAACGTTCCGGACTGGGTGAGTCTGGTGCGAGTTTTTGGCGAGGTTTGGGGTACCTTTTTGCAAAAAAGGTACCCCAAAATCGTTTCTGCTAACTTGAATTGAGTTATTCGTTCAGCGAGAACAATTCATACGGGGCGAGGCCGTAATTGCCGGCGGGGTGGCCGCCGGGAAAGAGGTCGGAGTAGTCGTGTAGCAGCCGGCCCAGGCGCGAGTTGCGATCCCCGGCGGCCCGGATGTCCCAGCCCGGCCCGAACTGCCGCCGGCGCGACGCGTTCAGCAGACCTTTGAGCAGTGCCTGTTGCGCGTCGCTTAGTTCGTAAGCCTGGTAATAGGTCGCGTGCAGTCGGGCCAGTTCCGGCCAATGGATAAAGAGGTGGGTGAGGCCGCGCGCCCGTAAGCGTTCGCGCAGTTCGGCCGGCGTCCGACATTCGGCCAGCATTTGCCAGAGCGGATGGTTCGAGAAGACCACCGCATAGTCGATCTGGGCCTCGGGCAGCCAGAAGACGTCGGCCGTGCCCACCAGCATGACCCGGGGCCGGTCGTGGCGGCTTTCCAACCACTCGCGCAGAGCCCAAGGCGTATAGGCCCGTTCCAGCAGCCGCCGCGGCAGCGTCTGCCCCAGCAGCACGTCGCCGATCCGGACGCCGCCCAGATTCTGATCGAAGATGCCCCCGCCCAGGCCCGTCAGGTTGAGTCCGACCGCGGCCAGGGCCGTCAGGGCCAACGCTGTCGCTTGGCGCCGGGTGGCCTCCCGCCGCCATAGTTCGGCCGCGCCCAGTCCGCCCAGGACGCAGGAGAGCAGATAAGCCTGATGATAGAAGCGCTCCAGCCGGTGGGTGAAGACGAACCAGACCGCGAAGGTGACCAGGTACCAGGCCAGCAGGCCAAGCGCCGCCCGGCGGGCATTGCGGTCGTCACGAGCTGATTCGTCGCGCCGTCGTCCCAGCCCGAGCAACAGTCCGGGCAGCAGGGCCAGGCCGAGCGCACCCAGCTCCCGGCCGCTCACCGGCCGGCCCCAGATCTCCCGCTCGCCGCCGATCGTGACCCGCCAGGTTTCGGCCGCCAGCGTGCCCAGGGAAAAATCATCGCTCCGGTGCGCCCGGCGGAATCGTTCCTCCTGCGCGGGCGTCCAGTCGGCCACGCCGAAGCTGCGGTTCCAGAGCGGATAGAACGGGTTGCCCGTGTCACGCCAGTTGCGCCCCAGCCACGGCCCCAGCATCAGCCAGGCGGTCAGGCCGATCAGCAGGCAGTGGATCAGGCGTTCGCGCCGGGGCCGGTCGGCCGGATATATCAACGGCAGCCCGGCCAGCGGGGCGGCCAGAAAGATGAGCCCCGTGTATTTGGCGTCGCAGCCGAAACCGGCCAGCAGGCCGGCCAGGACCGCCCAGCGGCGCGCTCCGGTCTGGGCTTGGCCGGCGGCGGCCACGGCCACCGCGGCGAGCAGCAGCTGCACGCCCAGCCCCAATTCGACGTAGAGTTTCATGGCCAGGGTCGGCGTCAGGCTGCACCCCAGGATCAGGGCCGGGACCAGCAGCGCCCCGTCCCGGCCGGCGGCGTCCGGCCGCCCCCAGCGGCGGGCCGCCAGATAGCCGGCCGCCAGCAGAAGCGGCAGCAGGCACCAGTTCAGGATCTGGGCGGTCCAGACGCCCTGGTCCGGCCCGGCCAGGGCCAGCGCCAGCAGGGAGAGGGTCTCCTGCCCGGCGGGAAAGCCGGAGAAGGCGTTATGCGGCAGCACCGCCAGGTTACCGCCGGCCAGCCACTCGCGCGGCAGCTGGAGATGGTATTCGATCACGTCGTAATCGAGGGGCGGAAAGAAGGCTGTGGCCGCAAATAAAGCCGTGCCCCCCAAGGCCAGGCCCAGGGCCAGCCGGGCCGAACCGCAGGCGCCCGCCAACTCCTCACGCCAGCCGGCCGCCAAGGCCCGCAGATTTCGCCAGAACGGTCCGGCGCCGACCAGGATCGAGCCGGCCAGCAGGACTCCGACCGCGGTTTGACTCATCAACCCCAGCCGGCCGATAAACAGAGCGGCCAGGCTTAAAAAGCCCAGGCCCAGTCCCAGGCTCAGCCCCAGCCTTTCGCCGGGGCCGGGCTGGTCGGCCGCCGGCACGCCGCCGAAAAGCCAGGTCAGCAGGCGGCTGCCGGCAGCCGCCGCCCCCAGGGCCAGCAGGCCCGCCGCCGCCATCGCCACCAGGCGCGGCGGCCAGGCGGCGGGACTCAGCCCCACCCACCCCAGGCCGGTCAAAAAAACGAATAACAACA
>CAYMGG010000210.1:0-10338 GCA_964389915.1 uncultured Planctomycetaceae bacterium | reverse complement strand
TAGTCGGCCATCAATAACTTGAGTTGATATGATTCCTGTTTTTCTTGTTGGAGCACCGCGACAAAACCGGATTCGAGTTCTTCCCTCGTCATCCCGTATTTTGGCCGGATAGTATTATCATTTGTCCTGATAGTGCGATAGGCGGGCAGGAGACAGGATTTATAGTGGAGACAGGGCAGCAACCCGGATCGGCCGGGAAGCTGCACCGCCAAAACCTGTCGCGAACGGAGAAGTCATGGCCGCCCGTCGTTCCGCCGAAGTTCTGCCGGTCTACGCGCCGGAGATCGAATTCACCGACATCTACCAGCGCGGTTATCCCGGCAACCGGATCGCCCTGGAATACAATCATGACGTCGACATCGTAAAATTTCAAGGCCAGCACCTGGCCTCCTGGAATGCCAACGGCCAGGGCGCCGAGGATGTGCCCGGCCAGTACAACTTCCTGCGCACCAGCTCGGACTTCCGCCGCTGGAGCGAGGTCAGCCGCCCCTTCATGGCCGAGGCGGGCGCCGAAAATCCCTTTGCCGGCGACAACCAGTGGCAGCCCAGCTTCGTCAATTACCACGACCAGGAGCTGTTCTGCGGCTGGTGCGATTTCATGGACCGCAAGCTCTTCGTCTCCTCCACCCGCGACGGCCGGCGCTGGCACAATCGCGAGGTCGCCCTCGGTCCGGCCGAACTGGGCGACCGGGTCGTGGCCTTCCCCACCACCCACGGCCTGCTCACCAGCCGCGACGTGATGATGATCCCCTGTAGCCTGCCGTTTCGCGGCGACGGGGAGGAGAGCGCGCAGGCCGCCAGCGGCGAGCGCGAGGGCGGCCGGTGCGTGGTGGGAGCCACGCGCTACGCCGGCATCCTGATGAGTGCCGACGCCGGAAAAACCTGGGAGTGGAGCGCGCCGATCGAGGCGGCCTCCCTGGCCGAATTGGGGGCCACCCCCGAGGACTACGGCGGCGAGATCGTCACCCTCTGGGAACCGACGATCTACGAAATCCCCGACGGCCGGCTGGGCCTGCTCATCCGCAACTGCACCACCCAGGACGCGCCCGCCACCCGGGGTCACGCCGAAAAGGCTCACCAGATGATCTTTTACGCGGAGAGCCACGACCACGGCCGCACCTGGAGCCACGCCCGGCCGATCGAAGTGGATTCGATCATCACCCGGATGTTGGCCGTCTCGGGCTTCACCACGCCCGAGAGCCTGCTCATGGTCACCAACGACTGGGTGCCCAATCTCCCCAAGCATATCTCGCACGACCGGTTCAAACTCGCGCTCTACTTCGCCCCGGTCTGCGACCCGGATCTGCTCCTGCCCGGGCCGCTGGTCATGCCCGACGGCGGCTGCGCTTATTATCCCAACGGGTTCGTCGAGGACGACCGGTTGCGCCTGGGCTACACTTACGGTGGCGTGGGCATCCACGGCGCCACGGTCAGTCCGTTGCCGGATTTCAGCCGTCCGTTCCTTCTGCCCCGCGAGGGCCGCCCCGGCCTGCGACTGAGCGAAAAAATCGCCGAATTCAGCCAGAAGGACGCGGCCTTGGGTCTGGTCTTGACCGAAAAGCTCACCCGCCAGCCCGAATTGCGCCTCGCCTTCCGCGCCAGCGTGGAATGCTACGACGGCACGCCCCTGCCCCTCCTGACCCTGGGCGGCAAGACCCGCCAAGGCGGGGTGCTGGAAGTCGCCTGGCAAGACGGCCGGGATTGCCTGCGCTGGCGGGATGCAAACGGCCGGCTCCTCGGCGCGCGGCCCATTGAACTCAAACAGGAATTCGAAATCGAAGCCCGGCTGACCGCCGCCGGCTTGCGGCTGAGCGTGGCTGGACAGCCGCTGGCCGAAACTTCCGAGACTGTGCTGCGCAAAATCAGCTTCGGCGGACTCTACGAACCGCCCATCTGGCCGCAAGGCACCAAGCCCCAGCCGGGACGGTGGCGGCTGTTGCGAGACGAAATCAAGATCGGCTGAAAACCGGGGAAACGCCGTTGGGTGGGATTTGTCCCACCCTACGCAGAAATCGCACGAATGCGGCACGAAGCTGGATGAGAGTTTTTTGAAGGGGCCTGGGGAACTTTTTTGCAAAGTGCGTGCCGCACACCCAGCAAACGCTTCGCGTCCCCGACAGGTTCAGATGGGCAAGTCGAACGAATGGGATAGACCTAGAGTTTACCCGCTTTAACGCCCGAAACGGCAAAGCTGGATGAGAGTTTTTTGAAGGGGTCTGGGGGAACTTTTTTTGCAAAGTGCGTGCCGCACACCCAACAAACGCTTCGCGTACCCGACAGGTTCAGATGGGCAAGTCGAACGAATGGGATAGACCTAGAGTTTACCCAATTTAACGCCCGAAACGGCAAAGCTGGATAAGAGTTTTTTGAAGGGGTCTGGGGGAACTTTTTTGCAAAAAAGTTCCCCCAGGTATTCAGCTAGCAGTTAGCATCTCGCTGATCGCCGCCAGAATCGCGTCCGGCTGGCTCATCCGGCCGGTTCCGACCCGGCCGCAGGCCAGGTGGCCGGTCTCGGGGCCGACGGTCTTGACGCCGCGCTCGCGCAGCAGGGCGAGGTTGGCCTGGGTGGCGGCATGAGCCCACATGTTGTCATTCATGGCCGGCGCGACCAGCACGGGCGCGCGCGTGGCCAGGAGCGTGGCCAGCAGCAGATTATCGGCTACTCCGTGGACGTACTTGGCCAGCGTGTTGGCCGTGGCCGGAGCGATGACCGCCAGGTCGGGCCGGTCGGCCAGGGCGATGTGGTCGGGTGTGACGAACCGCCGATCCCAGAACGAAGTGTAAACCTGGCGGCCCGTGACCGCCTCGAAGGTGAGCGGGGTAACGAAGCGGGTGGCGGCCTCGGTCATGACCACGTCCACCGCCGCCCCGGCCTGAGTCAGCTTGCTGGCCAGGTCGGCCGCCTTGTAGACGGCGATGCCGCCGGTCACGCCGAGCAGAATCGATTTGCCGCGCAGTTCCATCTTCTTCCTCGCTTTTATCAATTCAATTCCCGAAGAGCCCCGGGAACCTTTTTTGCAAAAAAGGTTCCCGGACCCTCCAAAAAACTCTCGCCCTGCTTCGCATTTTCGGGCGTTCAGATGGACAAACTCGACGCCGACCCCATGCGTGCGACTCGCCCAGCTGAATCGGACGGTGACGCGAAACGCTTAATGCGGGCGCAGTGCGCATCACCCGTATTTAGTGTCCTGCTCCGACCACTTTTCCACAAGCGCAAAACCGCCACCAAGTCCCGAGCCAGATGTTGAAGAGCCCCGGGATCAAGGCCAACAGCAACTCGCGCCAAATCATAATCATTAATCCCTGATCTATTTTGACAACTTCATAATCGAGTGGAAACAACCCGCAAACGTTCGAACAAATCAGATTATGATAAAAGGCGGAAAAGCCCAATATAGATAGCGAAGTCCCGCCTGCAAGCAGGTAATAGGCGCGGCGGCGATTGGGACCAGCCCAACAACAGATCACGAGAATTAAAACATTGATCGCCGCCCCCAAAACCAAAACCGACGTCCAGGTGACCGGAAGCATGAACATCCGGTCGGTGCAGCAGATGTTTTTCGCCCACTCGATATCGTCATACATCTCAAGATGCCTCGACCGGCTCGCTCAGGGCTAGCAGAACGAAAGCCATGATAATGGCGGGAACAGAAATCAAACATCCTAGTGTATTCGGAAATAAGGCGACATACGTACCGGCCACCAGGTCTTGGGCATTGGCGGTTGGACTCATGGCCAAAGCGGCGTATCCCCCCATTAAGTTCATAAAAGTTGCAGTCAATCCCAACAAAAACGGGCAAAAAGCCACACCCAAATAGATAAGCGCAAATCGCCGGGAGGGACGACGCAGACCACGAATCGCACCAATCAGCAGAAGCGCGGCTACGGCCGCCAAGACATAGCTGCGCGGCGCGCTGGCAAAAAACATTTCTGTAAATGTGCGCGGTAGTTCAGGCATTTTCCTGCTCCTCCGGTTTATGCTTGCGGCCGGCCATTCGCGCCTGGGCCTCCAATACATGCAATATGCCGATCAGCAACGCGGCATAAATCAGAGTCAAAAAAGCTATCGCCGCGCCGCGAAAAAGGTTTTCGGAATCGGCCAGCAAACATTTCGCATTCCAGGCCATCCCGATAAAACCTATTAATGTGGAAAACAAGCCGCCAACCCAAAAGACCACCTGACGTCCAACCTGGCAGAGAGTTTCGGCGTCTGTGGCATCTTCGGCCGATAACTCCCGCCCACTCCATAGAGCCCGTAATAGCCAAGCCCAACGGCCAAAACCAAATAGAAAAAACCAGGCGGCCAATACCGGAACAATGGTAAGTATGAATGAAGGGGCATCGATATAGAGAACGAGATTGTTCAGGCCGATTCCCATAATCACGATCACCCAGATAACCATGATCAGGGCAACTATTCTATGCGCGGGGAAAGGTGGTTTGGTTTCGCTCATTTCGACCTCCTTTGGAATTTGGGCCTTGATTCGGATCTGCCTCATCCGCGCACAATCTGGGTGTTCTTGACTGGGAAGCGTCTCGGCTCGAATATGTAGCCATATTATTAGCGCTTGGCGGCAATCTCGCCAAGCATATTTGCATGACGCCCCCCTTTGTCCCATAAAGCCCCGCAGGATCGAGACGTATCGAAAGGATCATTTCAGGAAGCGAAGGAAACGGTTCAGCTCATTTGCGGTAAAACCGTCAAGCCCCGTCGCAACGCCACCAAAGCGCCGGACTTGTCTTCGGCGGCGGATTTCCCCTGAGTGCCAATTGCATAGCGGAATGAAAGTTTCTGAAAAGTCCGGGAGAACCCTTGGCGCAAAAAGGGTTCTCCCGGTGCGGTTTTCTTGCGAGGCGGCGTTTAGCGCAGTTTCGCGCCGGGGATGCTGGCGGTCAGATGGTTGAGCACCGCGTCGCGCAAGGCGTTGGCTTCCTCGTCCTGGAGCGAGCGGTCCTCGGCGCGGAAGACCATGCTGAAGGCGACCGACTTGTGACCCGCCGGAATGCCCTGGCCGCGGAAGACGCTCTCCAGGTCCAGGCTCTCCAGCCGGCTGGCGGCCTGGCGGACCAGGTCCTCGATCCGCCGCCAGAGCACGTCCTCCTGGACCACCAGGGCCAGATCGCGGCGGATGGCCGGAAAGCGCGGCAGCGGCCGGTAGATCCGCATCCGCCGTTCGCGGTTGGCGATCACGGCGAAGTCGATCTCCAGGAGCGCGGGCGCGCGGTCCAGGTCGTGGTGGCGCAGGATCTCGGCGGCGGGCAGGCCCAGGACGCCGACCGTCGCGTCGTCCACGAAAATGCGCCCCACGCTGTCCGGCTGGAAGCCGGGCAGGTCGGCGGCGCTCTCCACCCGCAGCTGGCCGCCGGCCCGCAGGGCGGCCATGATCTCGTCCAACGCGCCGTGAACGTATTCCAAGCCCCGGTCGTCGAGCAGGGCCAGCCGCAGGGGCTCGACCGCCTTCTCGCCGCGGTGATAGGTGCGGTTGAGCTCGAAGAGGCGGACCTCCTCGCTGGCGCGATTGACCCGGCGGACCTCCAGGAGCGAGGGCAGCAACGACCGGCGCAGCAGCGGGCGCTCGAGGTTGATCGGATTCTCCACCCGCAGCGCTTCGCCCTGATGCCAGGGTTGGAACGTCTCCTCCCAGGCGGCCTTGACGAAGCTGTCGGTACGGCACTCGTAATAGCCCAGACCGGTCAGCACCTGGCGGGCCTGGGCGGCGCCGGAGACGAGCGGCGTCTCCTCCGACATGCACAGCGGCAGGCCCACCCGGGTCGGAATCCGGTCGTAGCCGGCCACCCGCGCGACCTCCTCGATCAGGTCGATCTCGCGCGTCAGGTCGGCGCGGAACGAGGGCACGCGCACGTCGATGTGCGAGGCGTCCTTGTGCATGACCTCCAGCCCCAGGCCCCGGAAAATCCGGTCGATTTCCACATGCTCGAATTCGCAGCCCAGCACCTTGGCGCAACGGGAGAAGCGCATCCGCAGAGTCGGCGTCGCGCCGGCCGCGGGGGCGGTGTCGATGACGCCCGCGCACAGCTCGCCGCCGGCCAGCTCCAGGATCAAGGCCGCCGCCCGGGCCGAGGCCCGCTCCACGCCGCCCAAGTCGATGCCGCGCTCGAAGCGATAGGAGCTGTCCGAGGCGAGCTTGAGCTGGCGGCTGGTGCGGCGGACCGTGGCCGGCTGGAAGTAGGCCGACTCCAGCAGTACGTTGACCGTGCGCTCCGACACTTCGGTGGGCGAGCCGCCCATCACGCCGGCCACGGCCACCGGCCGCTCGGCGTCGGCGATCACCAGGTTCTCCGGCGTCAGGCGGTAGAGCTGCCCGTCCAGGGCCGGAATGGTTTCGCCCGTCCGGGCCCGGCGGACCACGATCCGTCCGCCTTGCAGCCGGTCGAAGTCGAAGGCGTGCAGCGGCTGGTTGAGCTCCAGGAGCACATAATTGGTGATGTCCACGACATTGTTGATCGGCCGCAGGCCCACCGCGGTCAGGCGGCGCTGGAGCCAGTCCGGGCTGGGCTTGACTTTCACGCCGCGGATCAGCCGGGCGGTGTAGCGCGGACAGAGCTCGGGCTCGGCCACCTCGACCTGGGTCAGCGTCGGCACCGCCGGACCGGTCTCGCGCAGCTCCCAGGCCGGGGTCTTGGCCGTCCGGCCGGTCAGGGCCGCGATCTCGCGGGCCACGCCGTAATGCCCCAGCCAGTCGGGCCGGTTGGTGGTGACCTCGGCCACGAGCACGTGGTCCGCGCCCTGTTCCTCGAGTCCTTCGATGGCGATGCCGGCGAAGGTCAGCCGTTTGGCGAGTTCCGCCGGCGGCAGAGAGAGGTTGACCAGTTCGCGCAGCCATTCATAGGATAGGTTCATGCCTTAGCCCTCAATACTGCCGCAGGAAGCGCAGGTCGTTTTCGGTGAAGCGGCGGATATCGTCCACCCCTTGGGTAAGCATGGCCACCCGCTCGATGCCCATGCCGAAGGCGAAGCCGGTATAGATCTCGGGGTCGTAACCCACGGCCGTAAAGACGTTGGGGTCGACCATGCCGCAGCCGAGGATTTCGATCCAGCCGCTCTGCTTGCAGACCCGGCAGCCCTGGCCCTGGCAGAAGATGCAGCTGACGTCCATCTCGGCCGAAGGCTCGGTGAAGGGGAAAAAGCTGGGGCGGAAACGCGTATGGGTCTGCCGGCCGAACATCTCCTTGGCGAAGAGGTCCAGCAGCCCCTTCAGGTCGGCGAAGCTGATGTCCGCGTCCACGGCCAGGCCTTCGAGCTGATGGAAGCCGTAATGGTGCGTGGCGTCCACCGCGTCCGGCCGGTAGACCCGGCCCGGCGCGATGACCCGCAGCGGCGGGCGATTGGACTTCATCACCCGGATCTGCACGGTCGAGGTCTGGCTGCGCAGAATGCCGCCGCCGCTGAGGAAGAAGGTGTCGAAATTGTCCCGGGCCGGATGGTCGGCCGGAATGTTCAAGGCGTCGAAGTTGTGGAACTCGTCCTCGATCTCCGGCCCGTCGGCCCGCGAGAAACCGAATTTTTCAAAAACCCCGGCGATGCGGTCGGTGGTTTCGGTGAGCGGGTGCTTGCGCCCGCGCGGCTGGGCGCGACCGGGCAGGGTGGGATCGGGGCGCGGACCGGTCCGGACCGCACCCAGGCTGGCCTGGCGGGCGTCGAGCAGGCCGGCCAGTTCGTCCTTGATCTCGTTCATCTTCTGGCCGACCAGGCGCTTCTCCTCGGCCGTGACTTCTTTGATGCGGGCCATCAGGTCGCGCAGCCGGCCGGAGCGGCCGAGGTATTCGACGCGCACCTTCTCCAGGTTGTCGTGGCTGGCCGCGGCGGCGATGGCCTGCTTGGCGGCGGTCAGGGCGGATTCGAAATCGTTGAGCAGACTCATAACGATCCTCGCAGGTTTTTGGTCCCGGGTGGCGGCTCGCCTTTCGCCGCCGGCACCGATCATACCAGATTCAGTTGCGGCCGACGGACTTTCGGGGGAACTTTTTTTGCAGAAAGCTCCCCCGCCCCCCTTCAAAAAACTCTCGGCCGGCCTCGTCGCCTCAAACCTTCACGCGGCCAACTGGACACTGATCGCGCGCATGACTCGCCGATTCTAACCGGCCGGATAGGCGAAGCGTTCACTGCGGAGGCGGCAGGCACTGGCGCAAAAGCGCTCTCTCCGCCTCAAGGCACTCCCGCTCATTACCCTCGGCCGGACCAGGCCGGGCTTTTTGGCCAGCGGGGGCGGCGCGAACGCCGCCCCCGCTTAAGCCGGTCCGATTTTTCAGAAGCGGCTTTCAGCCCAGGGCGGCCTTGGCCTTGCTCAGCACTTCGGCGAAGGCTGCGGGATTGTTGACGGCCAACTCCGACAGGGACTTGCGGTCCAGGGCGATGGCGGCCTTCTTGACCCCGTCCATAAAGCGGCTGTAGGTGAGGCCTTCGCTGCGCACGGCGGCGTTGATGCGCACGATCCAAAGCCGGCGGTATTCGCCTTTGCGGTGGCGCCGGTCGCGGGTGGCCGATTTCTCGGCCTTGACGACCGCATTCTTGGCCAGACGATAGAGCTTGCTGCGTCCCCCGCGGTAGCCTTTGGCCTTGTCGAGCAACGCGACTTTCTTCTTATGCCGAGCGGCGCCGAGCCTGCTGCGAGCCATGTTTGTTCCTCCTTCGCGGGCCGCGCGCCGTCAAGGGCGCGGCCGAATGTTTTCCACCGGTTATTTAAAGAGATTACGCACCATTTTGGCCGCCACCTTGGAGAGCGGCTTGCCGCGCTTGAGCATCCGGTTGCGCTTGGTGCTCTTGCGCGACTTGCGGTGACCGCTGCCGGAGGAGATGCTGACCACTTTGCCGTTGCGGGTGATGCGCACCCGCTTGACCAATCCCTTGCAGGGCTTTTGCTTGGGCATGGGATCATCCTTTCCTGAACGCTTCCGGGCCGCTCGCCGCGGCCGGAAAACCTTTTCTGACGCGGCGGAAATGCCCGCCGCGAAAACCTATTTACCGGCCTCTACCTCGCCACTTTCGACCTCGCCTTCGACCTGGCCTTCGGCCTCGTCGGCGAAATCGTCCTCGTCATCCAACTCGTCGTCATCGTCCAGCAGGTCCTCGAGCGCCGGGGGCGCCTCGCGCTCCGGCAGCTTGATGCCCTCGCGCTCCGCCGCCCGCCGCTCGGCCTCTTCCTTGGCCAGGCGCTGGGACAGGATCTTCTTCAGATTCGGCAGCGGGGCCAGGGTCATGGTCATGCGCCGGCCGTCCTTGCGCGGCGCGGCCTCGACCTTGGCCACGTCCTCCAGCGGCTTGGCCAGCTGCTGCATCAGCAGCTGCTCGCCCAGATCCGCGTGCGAGTGCTCGCGCGAACGGAACATCAGGTTGACCATCAGCCGGCTGCCGGACTCGATGAAGGCCCGGGCCTTGCGCAGCTTGATCCCCAGATCGTGCGGATCGATCCGGAAGGTCTTGATCCGCAGCTGGCGGATCTCGCTGGCCTGGGTCTTCTTCTTCTGGTCGTGGACCTTTTTCTGCTGCTGATACTTGTACTTGCCGTAGTCCATGATCCGGCAGACCGGGGGCGCCGCCGTGGGAGAAATCTCCACCAGATCGAGTTCGGCCTCGCGGGCCAGCCTTTGCGCTTCCTTGATATCCACGATCCCCAACTGGCCGCCCTCTTCGCCGATCAGGCGCACCTGAGGAACCCGGATCTCCTCGTTCAAGCGCAGATTTTTCTTCTGTGAGATGTTCCGTCCTCCGTCCGTCCAGCCGAATCAATGAAAAGCCACGCCCCTCGACCGGGGCGTGGCCACGCTATTTCTGCTCTGGGGCAGTTTCCGTAGTGATAGTTCGCGCGGCGATCTCGCCTTGCAGGCGAGTCACCAAGTCGGCCACGGCGCACGCGCCCAGGTCGCCCGCGCCCCGCTTGCGCAGGGCCACGGTCCGGCCCGCGGCTTCCTTCTCGCCGATCACGGCCAAGTACGGCACCTTCTGCATTTCGCCGGCGCGGATCTTAGCGCCGATCCGCTCGCCCCGCCGGTCCAGCCCGGCCCGGATGTCGGCCGCGCGCAGCGCGGCGAGCACCTCTTCGGCGAAGGGAAGCTGGGCGTCGGTGATGGTCAGCAGCCGGATCTGCTCCGGCGCCAGCCAGAGCGGGAAGGCGCCCGCGTAGTGCTCGGTCAGGATGCCGATGAAGCGCTCCAGGCTGCCCGAGATGGCGCGGTGGATCATCACCGGCCGCTGGCGCGAACCGTCGGCGGCCACGTACTGAAGATCGAAGTTCTCCGGCATGGCGAAGTCGACCTGCACCGTGCCCAGCTGCCAGGTGCGGCCGATGGCGTCGGAGACGTGGAAGTCGATCTTCGGAC
>CAYMGG010000209.1:1164-10385 GCA_964389915.1 uncultured Planctomycetaceae bacterium | reverse complement strand
TCTGGGGGAACTTTTTTGCAAAAAAGTTCCCCCAGGCCCCTTCAAAAAACTCTCGGCATTTCAAGTTCAAGCGGGGGGACTGGCTGAAGAATCGTAGGCGCTGAATTCACCCATCTGAACGCTCGAAGGGGCGAAGCCGGGCGAGAGTTTTTTGAGGGGGTGCGGGGGAACTTTTTTTGCAAAAAAAGTTCCCCCGCGGAGTTTCATCCGGCCATCAGTCTCCGGCCTCAGCCGAATACCTTGCGCATCCGTTCGCAGTAATAGCGCACCAGGTCCCACTGGCCGTCGGGGGCGATGCGGTGATCGGGGCAGGGGATGTAGCCGCCCAGGTCGACCAGCACCCGCAGGCGTTCGACCTCGGCGTCGACCGCCGCGCGGCTCTGGGCGAAGACCCGCTTGTCCATGCCTCCCACGCCGCGCAGTTCACGCCCGTACTTCTTCCGCCAGGGCGCGAGGCTGGCCTCCCAGGTGCCGACCTCGATCGGGAACATGGTGTTGACCCCGTTCTCCAGCCAGATCGGCAGGAGGGCGTCGATCATTCCGTCGCAGTCGAGCGAGACCAGGTCGATGCCGTGGCGCTTGAGCAGTTCGGTCAGCCGGCGGTAGTGGGGGCCGCATTTTTCGGCGAACACGCTGGGGGTGATGAGCGGGCCGTTCTTGTAGCAGATGTCCTCCCACATGTGCGCGAAGTCGAATTTCGCGCCCGCTTGCAGCACGTATTCGACATTGCGATAGATGCAGTCGGCGTTGGTGTCGATGATCTCGGTGAAGAGATCCTCATCGTCGGCCAGGATGTAGCAGGCGCCCTCCACGCCCATCAGATTGCGCAGGCTGCCGTAGAGGCTGCCGCAGAAGAGGCCGAGCATGTCGTCGTTGTTACGCTCGCCGGAGCGCAGATGTTCCAGGCCGCCCTCCGACCACTTGAGGTGGCGCTCGCCGGCGCGCACCGAGCTTTGAGTGATGCGCTCCTCGCTCCAGGCGAAGCGCCACTTGTAATGCTCCTCCCAACTGGCCCGGTCGACCAGCAGGTGCGAGATCTCGGCCGGAATCGAGCCGGCCTCGGGCTTCTGCACCACCACTACTCCGTCGCCGTTGCGGATGTGGCGGGTGCCGTCGGGGAATTCCTTGAGCACCTGGGTTTCAAAGCCGGGACGCATCCCGTGGGCGGGCGAGTAGCAGCGCGACCAGTTGCCGTCGAAGCCCAAGCGCGCCGAGAGGGCTTCGTCGATGGCGTTGCCGTCGCCCCAGCCATTGGCTTCTTCGGCCGTGACGTGACCCTCTTGGGCCCATTTCTGCAACGTTTCGCGCCAGAAGCCGAAGTGTACGATCGGCAGGCGATCATAGCGCTGGTAGCGCATCACGGCCAGTTTGCGTTCGCGGGTGGTCATGGTTTGGGCGGCGGCAGGCATTGTTTCGGCTCCTTCTGGTAGGACGCGACGCGGTCTGCGCCGCCTGGAGATTAAAAATAAAGAAATTACCTGTGCCTCCAATTTATCCCCTTGAAAGAGGCATGTGAATGGAGTCAAATCGGAAATAGATGGACAATAATAAGATCGGGGTGCTTGGCCGCCCCGATCCGGAGAGCGGTTCATGGCCCCAGCCCGCGCCCCTCGTCTTCCCCGCGTCTCCCGCTCGCCGGCTTGTCCGCGGCTGGCTCCGGCCGAGGTCGGGCCGGAGGTGCACTTCGCCAATTATCACAAGGTCCGGCCGGGCACGGTCTGGGGGCCGCGCACCATTCCGGATCTGGAGCTGATCCTGGCGGTGGCCGGCGAGTTCATGCTCGAAACGAGCGAAGGCGATTTTCCGCAGCATCCCGGCGAGGTGGTGCTGATCTATCCCGAAACGCACGTCTATCGTTGTCTGCCCGACTCAGGGCCGGCGATCATCTCCTGCATTCACTGTGAATTGCTGCCCGGGAAGAGCTGGGCCGCGGGCGAGTACCGTTTCGCCGAAGCGGTGCCGCGGATCACGCCGGCGACCTCGGACCCGGCGGTGCACGAAGCTTTTCGTCGCTGCGCGGAGCTGATGGCCGATTACGGGGCCTGGCGGGACGAGTTGTTGAGCGCCACGGCCCGGGAGGTCTGGTTGCGGCTGGCGCGGCTGAGGGCGGGCGGCGGGGCTCGGCCTGCGCCGCGATTGGAGGCCATGCTCTCTTTTCTGCGCTCGAACCTGATGCAGCCGGTCACTCGGCGCGATCTGGCCGAGGCCTTTTATCTGACCCCCGAACATGTCAATGCGTTGTTTCGGCGCGAGCTGCGGCTGACTCCGGGGCAATATGTGCGGCGGGAGCGGGTGCTTTTGGCCTGCCGGCTGATGCAGCAGGAGGGGCTGAGCGTGAAGGAGGCCGCCGCCCGGGTCGGCTACGACGATCCTTTCTATTTCTCGCGCGTCTTTCGCTCCGTCCTGGGTTCTCCTCCCGCCGCTTTCACCCGCAGCGGTCGGGGCGCGTGATCATGCGTGCTGCAAGGGCATTAAGCGCTTCGTGCGTCCGATAGGTTCAGATGAACGAGTCGCACGCATGGGGTAGGCGTTGAGTTTATCCATCTGAACGCTCGAAACGGCGGAGCCGGATGAGAGTGCGCGCCGCACACCCGTAAAACGCTCCGCGTCCCCGGCACGTTCAGATGGACGAGTCGCACGCATGGGGTAGACGTTGAGTTTACCCATCTGAACGCTCGAAACTGCGGAGCCGGATGAGAGTTTTTTGAGGGGGGGCAGGGGGAACTTTTTTGCAAAAAAGTTCCCCCTGAATCGGCGGAATTACATTGAAGCCTATTTTGCGGCGTCTTCGGCCGGCGGCTCGGTGGCCGCGGCCGCGGCCTGGCGGGCCAGGTCGATGTCGTGGTGGCCGGCTGCATACAGCGCGCCGCCGATCAGGGCGTAGAACAGCTGCCCCAGCCGCAGGCAGACCATCATCGCCGCCGCCGCCGCGCCTGTGGATTCCAGGCCGCTGACCGATTTGAAGAGCAGGTAGAACGCGCCCTCGCCTTGGCCGACCCCGCCGGGCGAGAGGGGGACGGCGTTGGCCGCCAGGCCCAGCGGGATCAGCAGCAGGTAGGCCCGGCCCGGAACGCCGGTCACGCCGGCGGCCTGGGCGAAAATGTAGGCCGCCCCCAGGTTGGCCAGGTGGGCGATGACGCTGATCAGGATGGCCGGGCCGATCCCCCGGCCGGAGAGGGAGGCGTGGGTGGCGGCCCAGGCCCGCTCCCAGCGGCGTAATGCCGGCCAGCTTTCGGCCCCGGCGGCCAGCTTTCGGCCGATCCAGCCGCCGCCCAGCGCGGTCACCAGGCCGACCAGGCACAGTCCGCCCATGATTACGGCCACGCCGACAAAGGGGCGCAGCGCCCCGCCGCTGGACCAGAGCGAAAAGTTGAGCAGCAGGCCCGCGGTCACGATCAAGGCTAGGGCCGGAAAGCCGGCCAGCCGGTCGAGCACCACGCTGGCCACGGCCTGGCCGGTCTTGCCGCCGGCCCGCGCGGCCAGGTAGGCGCGAAAGACGTCGCCGCCCGTGGCTCCGGGGATGAAGAGATTGAAGAAGGAGCCGATCAACACCACCCGCAAACTCTGCGCGTATGAGAAGCCGATCTCCCGCGCCCGCAGCAGAAACCGCCAGCGCGCCGCGCCCAGCAGGGGTTGACTGGCCAAAAGCAACGTGCCGGCCAGGATCAGTCGGACGTTGCGGAGGGCTCCGCCCACGGCCTCCAGCTTTAGTCCGCCGTTGGCGAACATGAAGCCGATCAGGCCACCCGCCAGACCCAGCCGGTAAGCCCAGCCGGCCGAGCGGCCCCGCAAGGTGAAGAAACTGCCCGGCGCCAGCCCCAGGGCCAGGCAGGGCAGAAGCTGACCGGCCAGAAAGCCGGGATGGAAGTGGCGGATCAAGAGGAGCAGCCCGGCCAGCAGTTCCAGGCCCAGGGCCAGCCGCTCGCTCCAATGCGGTTTCTGCGGTTCGCTCACAGGGTCAATTGCTCCACGAAGGCCTCCAGGCGCAGGCGCAGGCGCGCGTCCACCCGGCCCGGCCGGTCGGCCTCCAGGGTCAGGATCGGGACCGGCAGATTCTCGCGCAAAAGCCGGTCGTGCAGCTGCCGGTGGCAGAAGCTTTGAACGTAATGAATCACCCCCGCCACCCGCCGCCGCCGGATCTCGGCGGCGATGTCGGTCAGGCGGTGGGCCACGTCATAGGGATAGGTGTAGTGCTCGCCGTAAGCGGCCGCCAACTCCTTCCCCAGCCCGGGCAGCAGGGCGAACTGGCGCGGCACCTCCTGGAAGACCACCCGCGCGCCCAGATTTTCGATCACCTCCCACAGATCCGAGAGGATCGGCGGCACCCCCACGCAGGCCAGCCGCAGCCGTCCCGCTTCGGTCGTAGCGGGGCGGGCGGCGAGTTCGTTTTCCAGCTGCGTCAGCCGTTTGGCGGCCGCCGCCGGATCGCCGGCGAAATCGGAGAGCAGCAGCAGCGCATCGAACAACTCCCGGCTGCTGGGCCGGCCTTCACCGGCGGCCAGTTCGTCGATCCGGGCGGCCTGGCGGCGGATCTGGTCCAGCCGGGTCTTTACAGCTTCGGCCTCGGCCAGGGTCGTGCCCAGCCGTTCGGCCAGCCGCACCAGGGCCGTCTCCAGATCGGCGCAGGTGCGCGAGCGGGGGAAGCCGAACTCGATCACCTCGGTCCCCTCGCCCCGCAAAATCTCCAAAAGCGCTCCGGTGGCTGAGCAGTCGCCCTCGGTCACCCCCACCACCCGGGGCAGGGCGTGCCGCCGGACCGTGCCGTACAGGCCTTTGATCCAGGCGCAGCAACTGGCCGGAAACCCCGAACGTTCGGCCAGCTCGACCAGGCCGGCCGGATCGGGGTCGCCGACAAAGAGATTGTTCAGGTCCAGCGGGCGGTAGCCGGCGGCGAAGAGCACCTCGCTCGGGACGGTGGTGGTCAAACCTACGCGGGGATCGGCGACGGCCATGAGGCGAGACTCCGCAATCGGGGCGGCCAAACCCCGCCCGGGCCGGCGCTCGGCCCGGCCCTTTGGGAAATAGTTGCGCCTATGCTTCGCGGGTTCGCGCTTTCAGACAGGCGGGCGAGGTTCGTTTTCCCGGCCGCGGGCGGCGTCAGGCCAGCATCCGCTGCTTCAATTCCGCGGCCGTGGCCTGGCTGGTCAGAAGGCCCGCCAAGGTCAGGGAGAATTCCATGGCCGTGCCGGCGGCCCGGCTGGTGACCACGTTGCCGTCCACCACCACCCGGTCGGTGACGAATTTTACGTTCGGGCCCAGGTCGGCCTCGAAGCCGGGGAAGCAGGTCGCCCGTTTGCCGGCGAGCACGCCGAATTTGGCCAGGGCTCGGGCCGGCGCGGCGCAAATTGCGGCCACCAGTCCGCCGGCGGCGTGGACCTTGAGCGTGAGTTCGCGCACGGCGGCCGACGCGCCCAAGGCATCGGAACCCGGCATGCCCCCCGGCAGGATCACCGCGTCGGGCAGATCCCGGACCGCGCCGATCGCCAGATCGGTTTTGAGCTTCAAGCCATGCGAGCCGACCGCCTCGGCCCCCTCGACCCCGACCGTCCGCACCGCCAGCCCGGCCCGGAGCAGCACGTCGATCACCGTGACGGCCTCGATCTCTTCAAAACCGTTGGCCAGAAACACCAGCACGCTCTTGCTCATGGTCGGCTCCTCTTACTCCCGGCTGCGGGCGGGCGGGACGTTTTCGCCCCCCAGCCATTCGCGCAGCAGATTGACCAGCGGGGGGCTGAGTTTGTAGTCTCCGGGCAGGGTGATGAAGGGCGAGTCGCTGTAGCCGCCCAGGGTGGAGACCTCCAGCACCCGCAGGCCGTGCCGTTCCAGCAACTCTTCAACCGCGCGGGGCGAGGCGTTGTAGAAGCCGATCTCCAGGTGGTCGCGCGAGAAGGTGCGCACCCGCAGGTTGCGGCGGGGGCCGCGCACCCAGAAATAATACTTGTGGCTCCAGTTGAGGGAGAAGACGGTGTCGCGCACGGCCAACAGCAGTTCGTCCAGCAGGTTGCCCACCGCCGGCGAGAGCCGTTCGAGGTGGTAGCTGCGCCCCTTGACGCGCCAGGGCTCGGACGCCTCCGGCGAGGTGCGGCGCTGCTCGCGGGCGTCCACCGCCGGGTCGACCATCGGCACCACCTGCTCGGCGAAGTAGATCTCCTGGCCGCCGACCAGATATTTTTTATAGCGCAGGCCGGTGATGCCCACGCCGGCCTTGACCAGCCAGTCGATCAGGCCCACCAGGCGGGAGGTGAATCCTTCGGCGGCGACGATGATCCGCTGCTGGGCGTTGATCAGTTCGGCGTAGTCCTCCGCGTCGCGCTCGAAGGTCGCCGCCAGCAGGCTGCAAAGCTCGACGGAGTCGTCGCTGATCTCCACGCCCATCTCCTCCCAGCCGCGGCGCAGGCCGTCGTTGGCCGGCCGGGAGACGAAGCTGCGGGCGATCTTGCCCAGCTCCTCGGGGTGGAGCGCGGCCAGGTTGGCGGCCAGTTGCAGGCCCTGGCCGCCCAGGTCGGTGTCGGCCGCTCCGACGGCCAGGGAGATGATCACCAGCCGGCCGGCCACGTCCAGGGCCACTAGGGCGCAGGCGTTGGCGGCGATGTACTGGGGAAAGTCGGCCGCTTCGCCGATCACGACCAACGGTTCCCCCAGAAAATGCGGCTGGACCTTGATTCGCCGCTCGATATCGGTCAGGGCTTCTTCATCCAGGGGAACGGCCTGGACTTCCTGGAACAGCCGACCGGTCCCGGTGTAAACTTTGCTCATGGGGCCTTTTCTCCGCCAGTTTCGAACGTGCTCTGTCGGAATATAGACTCCGCGCGGCCGGGCGGCAATCAAATTTTTAATTGCCACTCCCCGGCCAATGTCGGAAAAACCTAACCCCGCGGGGCGGTTTCCGACAGCATCACCCGCCCGAAGGGCGGCTTAGCCCAACTCCCTGCGGATTAGGGGGCGGGAGTTATCCGGTCACACTTGACGATTCCCCCTTTCTTCAAGGGTGGGAGGCGGGGGGAGGGAGCAGCCGGCGACGTAATTGGTTTTTAGGCTCTTCTGGCGTCGTACTTGCTTGCCGCGATGGCGGGAACAAATACCAGCAGGGGAGAATGACATGCGATGGCGCGGATTATGGATCTGGGGGGTATTGGCGGCCAGCGGAGCGGTGGCGGCGGAAGGGGGGTACGATCCGCTGCGCGTACCCGAGGGTTTCAAAGCCCAGATCGTGGATCTGACCGTGAGCGACCCGATCCGGCAGCGGGAGCTTCCGCTGCGCGTTTATCTGCCGACCGCCGCCGCGCCGGCGCCGGTCGTGCTCTTCAGCCACGGCCTGGGCGGGTCGCGCTATAATAATCCTTATCTGGGCAATCACTGGGCGGCGCGGGGTTATGCGGCGGTCTTCGTCCAGCACCCCGGCAGCGACGAGGCGGTCTGGAAGGAGGTGCCCGTCTGGCAGCGGATGGGGGCGATGCGGCAGGCGGCTTCGGCCCAGAACTTCTTGCTGCGCGCCCGGGACATCCCGGTCGTGCTGGATCAATTGGCCGAGTGGAATAAGCAGGCCGGGCACGCCCTGGCCGGCCGGCTCGACCCGAGCCGGATCGGCATGTCCGGCCACTCCTTCGGCGCGGTCACCACCCAGGCGGTAAGCGGGCAGCGATTCGGCAAGCTGGGCGCGGCCGCCAATGAGCCGCGCATCCGGGCAGCGGTCCTTTTCAGCCCGAGCAACCCCAAACTCGGCACGCCGGCGGAGGGTTTCGGCGCGGTGAAGATCCCCTGGCTGCTCATGACCGGCACCCGGGATGTGGCGATCGTCGGCGATGCGGACGTCAAGTCGCGGCTGGCGGTCTACCCAGCTCTGCCGCCGGGGAGCAAATACGAGCTAGTGCTGGACGGGGCCGAGCATTCGGCTTTCGGCGACCGCTCCCTGCCCGGCGAATCGGGCCAGCGCAATCCCAATCATCATCGCGTGATCCTGGCCTTGAGCACGGCCTTCTGGGACGCTTACCTGCGGGGTGACGCCGCGGCCCGGGCCTGGCTCGACGGCGACGGACCGCGCACGGTCCTAGAGCCGGCCGACCGCTGGAACCACAAATGAGCTCAATAGTTGCGACGTCAGGAGCCAGACCGTTCATTCGCGCGGCAGTCAGGTCAGACGGCCAGAGTCAGGGGGGGGGGGGTGGCGCCGGACAATATAAGGTTTACCTGCCTGGAAAACGCCCGTGGCGGTTAGGCGCATACCTGCGGCACAACAATGCCTAAATGATAAAAAATAGTGTTCTTCACTTTCGGCTTGGTTTGCCAAGCAAAGGGGCCTGGCCGGCTTTTTGTGATTCACCTGCTTGCGTTATCGGGAAAAATCAATAAATTTCGGAAATGAATTGTGGATTGCCTGGGGACAAAGTCCTGATTTTTCGGACTGGCCGGGCAAATCGGTCTTTGGTCGGTGGCTGTTCCGGCCGGCGAGGGGTGGGTATTGCCTGAACTGCGAGACAGATTGATTCAGCGCTATCAGGCAGGCCGCCCGATCGGCTGGCTGATGAGCCTGTTGGTTTTGGCCGGCGCCGGCTGGGCGGTCGGCGCCGAACCTCCGACCGGAGCGGTCAATCCCCCCATCGTTCACTCGCCGCTGGAAGAGAGAGCCGGCGAAGCCTCGGCGGAATCGCCGCCGCCGGTGACCGTGCCGGCCATCGCTCCGCCTGAAACCTCGCCGACGATAATGCCGGCCTCGGCGGTCGCGGTCTCGGCCGGCGATTTGCGCTTGAGCTTTGACGAGGCGATCCGGCTGGCCCTGCGTTACTCCTATTCCCTGCGCTCGGCCCGCCTGGGGCGCGAGGTGGCCGGCGGCAAGATCAAGTCCGCCTACGGCGAGGCCCTGCCGCAGATCGGCCTGGGGGTGAGCCGGACGGTCTACGGCAATTCCGACCAGCGCGTGAGCGGGGACAAGTGGGATGACGAGTACAATGCCGCCCTCTCCTTCAGCCAGCCGCTGTTCAAGGGCGGCAAGGTCAAGGCGGCCCTGTTGGGCGCGCGGGACTACCGCCAGTACGTCGAGCAGGACATCCGCCAGGCCCGGCAGGAGCTGATTTTCGACGTTCGCCTGGCCTATCTCGACACCCTGCTGCGCGAAGAGGCCGTGGGGGTAAACGAGGGCCAGGTGCGGCTGGCTCGGGAGGATCTGGACCGCGTGCTCAAGCGCCGGGCCCTGGACGACGCCACCTCGCTGGACGTGCTGCGCG
>CAYMGG010000209.1:0-1154 GCA_964389915.1 uncultured Planctomycetaceae bacterium | reverse complement strand
CAGGCCGCCCTGATCGAGAGCCGCAACGCCCGCGAATTGGCCGCCGCCGCTCTGCTCAACCGGCTGGGCCAGCCGCTCTCCCTACGGCTGACCCTGATCGAGCGTCTGGGCGACACCCCGCCGCCGGAGTTGGGCGAGGACCAGCTGTACGGCCTGGCCCTGCGCAGCCGGCCGCTCATGAAGATGGCGGAGCTGGAGATCTCCATGCAGGAGAAGAACCTGCGGATCATCCGCTCGGGGCTGCTGCCGTCGGTGGGGGTGGAGGGGCAGTACGGCTATGCGGCCGGCGATTATGATTATCTGCACACCGACTGGCGCAAGGACTGGTCGGTGATGCTCAAGCTGGACATGACTGTGTTCGACGGCCTGACCATCCGGGGCAAGCTCCAGGAGGAGCGCGCCAACCTGGACAAGTATCTGCTCAATCGCGACAGCGTGGCCGATGCGGTCGCCCTGGAGGTCAAACAGGCCCTGCTCAACTTCGGCAGCGCCAAGGAACTGCTCGATTCCCAGGCCGAAAACGTCAAGCAGGCCGAGCGTTATCTCTGGGAGGAGCACCTGCGCCGCGAACAGGGCGAAAGCACCTACCTGGACATCCTGAACGCCCGCCAGAGCCTGGCCCGGGCGCAGAACAATTACTTCGGCGCGCTCTATAAAAAGGCCGCGGCCAAGCTCTCGCTGCTGCTGGCGGTCGGCGTTCTGGACGAAGGCTGGGAGGAGGCCGGCGACTGTCGCCCCGTGACCTGCGCCGCCCGGCCGGCACCCAATCCGCGCGATGATCCCTGTCTCTACTCTTCCGAACAGAACCCGTTTGCGAATTTGCCCACGCCGACTGCGCCCAACCCTCAACCCTAGGTCGACTAGAAGATCAGGCCCAGGGCGGGCGGTTCAAAAAACTGCTTTCTTTTGGGCGAATATCGCGCCGCATTTCAGGCTAATCCAGAAGACGAATTCCGCTGCTAAGTACAGATCCCCATAATAAAGGGAGCAATTGTCGCGCGGGTTCTCCCTCCCCCTCCGGGGGATGGCCGGGGTGGGGGAGGCGGCCTGAAGCGCAACTGGTCCTCTCCCTCCCCCCCCAACCCCCTCCCGGAGGGAGGGGGAGACGTAAACCGCGACCGCCGAGGTTTGCCCCCTTATTTGCGGGGAGCTGT
>CAYMGG010000208.1:0-10385 GCA_964389915.1 uncultured Planctomycetaceae bacterium | reverse complement strand
CCCGGAGCGGGAGCCGGAGTTTCGGTCAAAAACGGGGGCGGCGGCAGGTCCGCCGCACCGGCGGCGGTCCCGGTCGGCGAAGCGGGCGCCGGTGTGGTCAGATCCGGGGGCAGCGGCAGGCCGCCGCTGGCCGGCGCCCCGGTGCCCCGCCAGTCCGTGGCGATCGGCGGGGTCTCGTGCCGGTCCACGGCCAAAGGCTGGTTCTCGGCCGGCGTTTCGACGTGGCCGACGTAATCGGTGGGCGAAAGGGCCTGACGCTGCCGGTAGCCCCAGTATAAGAATAGGCCCAGCAGGACCAGCACCACCAAAGCCAGGTGGCGGGAAACTTGTCTATCCATAGCCTTCCAACATAAATGAACGCGGGCGGCTACGCCCGACGACAAATCGTCCGGCCCCTGCCAGGGCCGCCATACGCCCGAATCCCCGCCGGGCAGAATCCAAGTATTGCCCGCCCGGTGGCAACTGTCAATCTTGATTTGATTTGCTTTGATCTGAGGGGGGCTTGGGCTTACAATCGGGAATTCAGGGATTGTCGCCGAAGGCGGAAGAAGAAAAGCCTGTCTACCGCGCCGGCGGTCAATTTTGCCCGTTTTTGAAACCCCGTCCGCCGGTTCGAATTCCGGCCGGCTCACCGCGTTTTCGTTTTGAGGAAATGATCCGCCATGTCCGTCACGGAACTGATCTTAAGCACTGCGGCCAAAGCCATGGCCAAATTTTTTGGTTCGGCCAACGATCGCGAGCTCAAACGTCTCTGGCCCTTGGTGGAAAAAGTGAACCTGGCCTGGGAGCAGGTGCGCCGGTTGGACGACGCCTCTTTGCAGGCCAAGACCGCCGAGTTCCGTCGCCGCCTGCTCAAGGGCGAAACGGAAGACCAGATCCTGCCGGAAGCCTATGCCGTCTGCCGCGAGGCCGCCCACCGCACCCTGGGGCAGAAACGGATGGTGCCGGCCCGCCACGAACAACTGGTCTCGGCCGAAGGCAAGCTCTCCTACCGCAAGATCGAAGGCGAGATCCCCCTCTTCGCCCACTTCGACGTGCAGATCCTGGGCGGCATCGTCCTGCACCAGGGCAAGATCGCCGAAATGGTCACCGGCGAAGGCAAAACCCTGGTGGCCACCCTGCCGACCTATTTGAACGCCCTGCGGGTGACCGACGAATGGCGCGCGCGCGCCGAACAGGATCAGGGCGCCGACCCCGAGCGCTGGGTCTTCAAACCCTACGGCCTGTACCGCGATGGCGAGCAGGAGATCTGGCGCCGGCTGGACCGCCTGGTGCCCGACCCCGCCGACGTCACCTACCGGCCGCCGGAGCGTTACCTCGCCGTCTCGCGCGGGGTACACGTGATCACGGTCAACGACTACCTGGCCAAGCGCGACGCGGAGTACAACCGGCCGCTCTTCGAATTCCTGGGCCTGATGGTCGGAGCGATCCAGTCGAACATGGAGAACGCCGAGCGCCAGCCGATCTACAACGGCGACGTGACCTACGGCACCAACAACGAGTTCGGCTTCGACTATCTGCGCGACAACCTCAAGGCCCGGGCCGACGACCAGGTCCAGCGCTCGCGCCACTTCGCCATCGTCGACGAGGTCGACAGCGTGCTGATCGACGAGGCGCGGACCCCGCTCATCATCTCGGGCATGCCCCAGGAATCGACCGACAAATACTACCAGGCCGACCGGATCGCCCGTAAACTACAGGGCGGGGACATGAACCGGGTCGAGGAGGCCATCGCCGCCAACATGCGCGAGGGCTGGCAGCGCGAGGATGCCCGGCTCAAGGCCGAGGAGGAGCACGACTTCGTCTTCTCCGAACGCGACCACACCGCCAAGCTGACCGAACGCGGCATGCACCAAGTCCTGCGCCTCTTGGGCACGGACGACATCTATTCGGGCGAAAACCTGGACATGCCCCACTACATCGACAACGCCCTCAAAGCCCACGCCCTCTATCACAAGGATCACCATTACATCGTCAAGGACGGGCACGTCTACATCGTCGACGAGTTCACCGGCCGCGTGCTGGAGGGGCGGCGCTGGTCCGACGGGTTGCACCAGGCGGTGGAGGCCAAGGAGCACCTGCGGATCAAGGAGGAGTCCCAGACCGTCGCCACCATCACCTTCCAGAACTTCTTCCGCCTGTATAAAAAACTGGCCGGCATGACCGGCACGGCCATGACCGAGGCCAAGGAATTCGACCGAATCTACAAACTGGGCGTGGTCAGCATCCCCACCAACCGCCCCCTGCGCCGCATCAACTACCCGGACCTGATCTACGGTACGGAGAAGGAGAAATATCAGGCCATCGCCGAGCACGTGGCCGAGATCCACGCTACCGGCCAGCCGATCCTGATCGGCACGGTCTCGATCGCCCGTTCGGAGATCATCTCGGAACTGCTGACCCGGCGGGGCATCCCCCACGAGGTCCTCAACGCCAAGCACCACGCCCGCGAAGCCGAGATCGTGGCCCAGGCCGGCCGGTTCGGCGCGGTGACCATCGCCACCAACATGGCCGGCCGCGGCACGGACATCGTGCTGGGCGAGATGTCGACGGAAACCCTCCTCGAACACTGGCAGAAATGGCGCCTGACCCCCAAGAAGGGCGTCGCCGCCACGCTGCCCAAGGAGCAGTTGCTGGAGGTGATGCGCCCGATCTGGGTCGAGCACTACCTGGAGGATCTGAAGCCCGAATACGGGACCAAAACCCCGGCCGAGTGGGACAAGCTGCTCAAGGAGCGCTGGCGCGAATACGGCATGGTCGGCCCGACCCTCACCAACCGGGTGGCCGAGATGGGCGGGCTGCACATCGTCGGCACCGAGCGCCACGAGGCCCGGCGCATCGACAACCAGCTGCGCGGCCGCTCCGGCCGCCAGGGCGACCCGGGTTCGAGCCGCTTCTTCCTCTCGCTCGAAGACGACACCATGCGCATGTTCGCCCCCGAGCGGGTGGCCAACATCCTGCGCCGGATGGGCCTGAGCGAGGGCATTCCGCTCGAGAGCCGGATGGTCACGCGCACGGTTGAGAACGCCCAGCGCAAGGTCGAGGAGCGCAACTTCGAAATCCGCCGCAACCTGCTGGAATACGACCAGGTGATGAACGAGCAGCGGCTGGTCATCTACGAGCGCCGGCAGAAGTGGCTGGAGGGGCGCGAACTGCGCGAGTCGATGTTCGAGTTCTGCGAAAACCACGTCACCCGTAAGGTCGACGAACAGCTGGGGCGCAACGCCGCGGAGTGGGATCTGCCCGCCCTCTGCCGGTTCATGGCCGACACCTTCCTGGTCGAGGTCACGCCCGCGGAGCTGGAGGCCATGCGCGAGCAGCCCGATCCGCCGGCGGCGATCGACGACCTGCTGCGCGAGCGGCTGGCGGACGCCTACGGCAAAAAGGAGGAACGCCTCGGTTCCGAGATGATGCGGATGCTGGAGAAATTCCTGCTCCTGGAAATCATGGACCGCAAGTGGATGGACCACCTTTACGCCATGGATCTGCTCAAGGAGGGCATCCACCTCTGGGGCTACGCCGGACAGGACCCGAAGATCCGCTACAAGCGCGAGGGCTACGAGCTGTTCGAGGAGCTGTGGGACAGCTTCCAGGCCGAAGTGTCCGACCTGGTGATGAAGGTCGCCCCGGTCCAGGAGGTCCGCCCGGCCGAGCAGGTCAAGATCCAGGCCACGGTCCACGACGACTTCAACGACCCCTGCCCCTGCGGCAGCGGCAAGAAGTATAAGAAGTGCTGCGGGCGCGGCTGAGAACCGCGCCGCATCCGCCTCCTGGATAAGGTCAAATATGCCGCTCTGGCTTGATCTGGCCTACGCCGCCACCCTGGGGCCGCACTACCTCTGGCACCGCCTGGCCACGGGCAAATACGGCCCTGCGGCCGGCGAAAAGCTGGGCGCGCTGCCGGAGCGCAGCGGCCCGGCCCCGGCCCTCTGGCTGCACGCCGTCTCAGTCGGCGAAGCCGTGGCCGCCAAACCCCTGGTCAAAGCCTTTGGCGCCGCTTTTCCTGATTGGGAATTACGGATTTCGACCACCACGGCCACCGGCCGCGAGGTGGCCCAAAAAGCCTTCGGCGCGGAGAAGGTCTTCTACTATCCCCTGGATTTTTCCTGGATGGTCGAGCGCGCCTTCGGCCAAATCCGGCCGAATCTGGTGGTGTTGATGGAACTGGAGGTCTGGCCCCATTTCCTGCAAGCCGCGCAGGCCCGCGGCCTGCCGGTGGTGGTGGCCAACACCCGGATCACCGAACGCTCGGCCAAGCGTTTCGCCCTGGCCGGGGCGGCCGGCCGCCGTCTGCTCGACGGCGTCACGCTCTGGCTCTGCCAGAGCGATGAATACGCTGGCCGCCAGCGCGGCCTGGGGGTGACGGCCGAAAAGGTGGTGGTGGTGGGTTCCCTCAAATACGACTCCGTGCCCACCACGCACGATCCGGCCTGGCGGACGGAATACCGGGCTCTGTTGGGGGTGAACGAAACCGCCCCGGTCGTCTTGGGGGGCAGCACCCACCCCGGCGAAGAAGAGGCCCTGCTAGCGGCCTGGCTCGCCCACGGCCGCCGGGAGGCCGGCGGCAAGCTGGTGCTCGTGCCGCGCCATCCCGAACGTTTGGCCGAGGTCGAAACTCTGGCCGGCCGGCACGCGCCGGTCGTCCGGCGCAGCACCCTCGCGCCCGACCGGCCGGCGACCGCCCCGATCATCCTGGTCGACACCATGGGCGAGCTCTTCCGGCTCTACGCCGCGGCCGACGCGGTTTTCGTGGGCGGCAGTCTGATCCCCCACGGCGGCCAGAACGTGATGGAGCCCTGCGGTCTGGGGCGGCCGACCCTGATCGGCCCCAGCTATTTCAATTTCAACGAAGCGGTGGATTTTCTGCGCGCGGGCGGCGGCTTGCGGGTGATCGGCGGGCGCGAAGAGCTCGCCCCGGCCCTGGCGTCCCTGCTAACCGACCCAGCCGGCGCCGCCGAGCTGGGCCGGTGCGGCCGGGAGCTGCTCCTGGCCCGCCAGGGCGCGACCGCGCGGACCGTCGAGCGGCTGCGGGCGGTGATCGAGGCAAGTAAATCCAAAATCTAAAACCTAGAATCTAAAATCTAGAATAATTTTGGGTGAGGCGTGGCAGGAAATATGGCGACATTCTGGGCGGAGCTTCAGGCTCGTGTTTGGCATTCCGGTTGCTTTTGGACGTTTCAGCCGGCGCTATTTTAAATTTTAGATTCTTAGGTTTTAGATTCTAGATTTTCGGCGATGAGGTTCGTCATGGCGGTTGACGAAGAAAAAGAGGCCCTATTCGGCGAGATCGCCATCGAACTCGGCCTGGCCACGGCCGAGCAGATCGAGCACGGCCAAAACCGCCGCCTGGAGCTGGCCCGCGCCGGCCAGGAGATGCGCCTGGGCGAGGTGCTGATCGCCGAAGGCATCCTGCTCAAGCCGCAGGCCCTGAACATCCTCAAGGAGGCCAACAAGCGCGCCGGCCAGGCCCCGCGCATCGGCGGCTACGAGCTACAGCGCAAACTGGGCAGCGGGGCGATGGGCGCGGTCTACCTGGCCCGGCAGATCTCGATGGACCGGCCGGTAGCGCTAAAACTCCTACCTCGGCGGCTTAGTCGCGATCCGGAATACATCGGCCGCTTCCTGCGCGAGGCCCGGCTCTGCGCCCGGCTCAACCACACCAACATCGTCCGCGCCATCGACGTGGGCGAATCCAACGGCTACCACTTCTTCGCCATGGAGTACATCGACGGCGAAACCCTGCGCACCCGCCTGAAGCGCGCGGAGTACCTGGAAGAGGACGAGGCGCTGGAGATCTTCCTGCAGGCCGCCCAGGGGCTGGAGCACGCGGCCCAAAACGGCATCGTCCACCGCGACATCAAGCCGGCCAACATCATGATCTGCAAGGACGGCACGGTCAAGATCGCCGACCTGGGGTTGGCCATCGGCGACGGCTCCTCCTCCTCGGCCCACCTGACGGCCACCGGCGTGGCCGTGGGCACCCCCTACTACATGTCCCCCGAGCAGGTCGAAGGCAAGTCGGACATCGACTGCCGGGCCGACATCTACGCCCTGGGGGCCACGGTCTTCGAGATGGTCACCGGCCACCCGCCCTTCGCCGGGGGTAACATCGCCGCGATCATGGCCAAGCGGCTGTACGAGGACCCGCCCATCGCCTGCGAGGTGCGGACCACGGTTACCCCGGGGCTTTCGGCCGTGCTCTACAAGATGATGGCCCGGGAGCCCAAGGACCGCTATCCCGACTTCGCGGCCCTGCTGGCCGACCTGCGGCTGCTCGGCCAGGGCCTGCCGCCCGGCTGCCGCTTGCCGGAGCACCACGACGACGAAGGCGACGACGCCCCCGCCGACCGGGACAGCTCCCGCCGACCGCGCCAGCGGGTCAGCCGCCACCGCCACGCCGCCCCGGAGCGACCACGCTTGTCCCGCCGCCGGCTGGCGCAGCTCATCGTCTTCTCGACCCTGACGATCCTGCTCTCCGGCCTGGGGCTGTTGTTCAAACATGCCCACGCGCTGCGCGGACCGCGCCACCCCTTCCGCCGGGAAGCCATCTGGCGCTCGGCTCTGCCGGGCGAGACCGTCGGGCGTCAGGCCCGGGCTCTCTGGCTAGAGGCGCAGAACCTGCATCTGCGCCTCCAACGGCAGTATCCCCCGACGCCGGCCCTGGTCGACGAAACCCTGGGCGCTTACGACAAGCTGATCAACACCTATCCCGACTCGGCCTATGCCGGCAAAGCGCGCGAGCGCGAGCAGCTGCTGCGCGGCCGAAAGAACCTGGCCGCCCCCCCGGAACCGCCGGCCAAAAACTGACCTCAAAATCGCTACATTTCTGTAGACAACTCCCCAACCTTACGACATTTTAGTGGTCATACGCAGCCCCAACTTCATTTTCGTCATAAATCTTCTACTCCTATCCGCCGTCTGGCCAACCGGTTGAATGATTTCCCCTCTCCATCCGCGCGATTTGGCATGTTTATTTCAAATCAGGTCGCGTAACCGAATGACGACGGCTCGGGGCCGTTTGAAAATCAGCTAACTTGAAGGAGAGGCAGCATGCGCAAAATTGGAGCGCTCGCGTTGGGCGCGTGGCTGGTGGCCGCGCGCGGCTGGTGCGAGGAGTCGCCGCCGGCGATCAATACGGGCGACACCGCCTGGGTCCTGACCAGCGCCGCCCTGGTCCTGCTTATGACCCTGCCGGGCCTGGCGCTCTTCTACGGCGGCCTGGTGCGGAAAAAGAACGTACTCTCGGTCCTGATGCAGTGCCTGACCATCGCCTGCTTGGTCAGCCTCCAGTGGGTGATTCTGGGCTACAGCCTGGCCTTCGGCCCGGACGTCAAGGGCGTGATCGGTTCGCTCGACTGGCTCTGGCTGCGGGGCGTGGGCCAGACGCCGCATTCGATCTACGGCACGACCATCCCCCACCAGGCGTTCATGATGTTCCAGATGATGTTCGCCATCATCACTCCGGCCCTGATCATCGGCGCCTTCGCCGAACGGATGCGCTTCCCGGCCCTCTGCCTCTTCACCCTGCTCTGGACCACCTTCGTCTACGATCCGGTCTGCCACTGGGTCTGGGCCGACGGCGGCATCCTGGGCGCGGCCGGCGCTGGAGCGCTCGACTTCGCCGGCGGCACGGTGGTGCATATCAACGCCGGGTTGGGTGCGCTGGTCTGCGCCCTCTTCCTGGGCAAGCGCAAGGGCTATCCCGACAAGATGTCCCCGCCCCACAACCTGCCTTTCGCGGTGATCGGCGCGGGCCTGCTGTGGGTAGGCTGGTTCGGCTTCAACGCCGGCAGCGCCCTGGGCGCCAATGGCCTGGCGGCCAGCGCCTTCACCGTGACCCATGTGGCCACGGCCGTGGCCGGCCTGACCTGGGCGGCGCTGGACTGGTTCTACAACCAGCGCGCCACGGTGCTGGGCATCATCACCGGCGCGGTGGCCGGCCTGGTCTCGATCACCCCGGCCTCGGGCTTCGTGGACGTGCAGGGTGCGATCCTGGTGGGCATCGGCGCGGGCCTCATCCCCTGGATCTTCGTCACCTTCATCAAGCCCGCCCTGGGCTATGACGACACGCTCGACGCCTTCGGCGTGCACGGTGTGGGCGGCATCTGGGGCGCGCTGGCCACCGGCCTCTTCGCCAGCAAACTCGTCAATCCCGCCGGCGCCGACGGCTTGTTTTACGGCAATGCCGGACTGTTCCTGGCCCAGCTGAAGGCCACGGCCCTGACCACGGGCTACACCCTGGTCGGCACCCTTGTGATCCTGGCGGTGGTCAACCTGATCTGCAAGGTCCGCGCCGACGAGAAGGAAGAGACGGTGGGGTTGGACCTCACCCAGCACCGCGAGACCGCCTATACCGTGATCGACTGATTCGGCCGCGGGAGTCCGCCCGTCCGGCGGCCCCCGATATTCCAAGCTTAAGGAGCGAAGCATGAAATACATTGTGGCGGTCATCCACCCCGACCGGTTGGACGACGTGATGCACAAGCTGGAGGAGAAGGAGATCCTGCTGGTCACGGTCAGCGAAGTGATGGGCCGCGGCCGACAGAAGGGCATCGCCGAGGTCTACCGCAGCCATAAGGAAGCCGGCAGCCTGCTGCGCAAGGTCAAGCTGGAGATCGCGGTCAACGACAACTTCGTCGAACCGGCCCTTCGGGCGATCCAGACCGCCGCCTGTAGCGGCCAGATCGGCGACGGCAAGATCTTCGTCATGGACCTCGAACGCGTCCTGCGTATCCGCACCGGCGAGGAAGGTCCGACCGCCATAGGCTGAACCCGCCGCCGTGACCGGACCGCACTCGCCTTCCCCACCCAGGGCAATCCGCCGCGCGCGGATTGCCCGTTTTTTCAATTCGCGCCAAACAGGCCGCTGAAAAGGGCTGGATCGGCACTTCAATCAAGGCCAGGCCACGACGTTGCTCAAGCGGCAAGACGCCTGCCAAACTTCTCGCGCCAACCCCGTTTCCGGGGGAACTTTTTTTGCAAAAAAAGTTCCCCCGGCCCCCTTCAAAAAAACTCCCACTATTTTATCGAAACGCCCGCCCGCATAAATCGGGCCGGACATGTGTCCCGAGCAGCAAAAACATTACTCCAAAGCGCCGCCTAATCCGTATACTTGAAATACGGCTTATGTGATTTGGTCGCCACCCCGCCGGCGGATACAATGTGAAATCACCGAAACGTAAGTCGCGCAGGCTATGCTTGAATAGGAAGAGACATGAAAAAAGTTCTTTTTATCGATCATTATTATGAAGACCAGATAGTGCTTGGACTGAATGCTATTTTTCCAGTTAGTCTTGAAAATCCATTGCCCTTTCTGCATGAAACCGTTATGGGCATGGACGAGGCTACGAAGGTACTAAAGGCACGTAGAGATGAGTTTTCGATAGCGATTGCTGATAAATTTATGGATGGTTCTTCTTTAGCAGGAAGAACAGTGGCGGATGTGGTCGCCGACCTTGGCGGAATAATTGAGTTGGCGGATTTTATTTATGAAAATAACCTCCCATGCAAAATATTAGTACTCGACAAAATGGTAACTATGCTTGACGAACAACGCGAAGCCTATAAAAAGCATCCGGCCATTCTCGACGCTTTTGGAAAAATGTATTCTGATGGCTATGAATATAAAGCTGAATTTAGAGAAGTGTTGATGAATGCGCTTAAAGAGAGTTAACTAGCTCGCATTGAATAGAAAAAGCATCCTGAAGGCCAAATAACGCTTATTTCTTCCCGTTAGTCTTGAACACCCGCAGGCCTTCTAAGCCGAATCACGCCGTACCTTCTTCAGTATAGACGCCCGCCACCAGGCAAAGCCCCATAAAAGTAGTCAAGGCGGCGGGGAATATACGGTTCGGAAACAGAAAAGAGATTCAACGCCTAGCCTTCAAAAGCACTGCCTCCTAACGTAAAATCATAAAAAGACCCGCTGGACTTGCGCCCGGCGCTATGTTACCTATGGACGATACCGGCGAAGCTGAGCGAGATTTTTTGGTAGGCCCCGGGAACCTTTTTTGCAAAAAAGTTCCCCCGGAAACGGAAAGATCGCATGCGCGTTCTGTTGGTCACCACCTCCTATCCGCGCGATCCGGCCGATCCGGCCGGACGGTTCATCGCCCAGGCGGCCGAAGCGTTGGCCGAAGTGGGAGCGGCCGTCACGGTGCTGGCCCCGCATGCCGCCGGCCTGGCGGAGAACGAAACCCGCGCCGGCGTGCGCCTGATCCGCTTCCGTTATGCGCCCATCGTCGAGTGGCAGCGGGTCGCCTATGGGAGCGGGATTCCCGACAATCTGCTGACGTCCTGGCGGGCGCGGCTGGGGCTGCCGGGGTTCCTCTGGTCGCTACGGCGGGCCGTGCTGCGTCTGGCTCCGGAAGTCGACCTGGTCCATG
>CAYMGG010000207.1:0-10396 GCA_964389915.1 uncultured Planctomycetaceae bacterium | reverse complement strand
CGAGCCAGTCGTACCATTCCGGCTCCGGGGTGAAGAAGACCCACAGGTGCTCCCAGGCGCGTTCCTCGGGGTCCATGCCGTAATCCTGGATCGCGCCGGGGGCGAAGAAGAAGACCGTGTCGGCTCCAATCTGGAGTGGGCCGGCGGCGGTTTCCAGCCGGCAGCGGCCGGCCAGCGAATATTCCAGCAGCCAATGCTCGGTGCCGGCCGGCCGGGTGACCCAGTGGGGGTTGCCCGGCGAGTGGAGGCCGTAGCCGGCGGCGTATTCGTGGCTGGTCTGGCGTGCCAAGCGGACCATTTAGCAGAATCCTACCATTCAATAGCAGTTCTCAAACTTTTCTTCGTGGCGATAATCGGCGATTATTCAAGTATAAAAGCGAAACATTGGTGAATGAAAAAATCCACAACCTTAATTTATAGCAGTATCCGGCAAAAATCAAAACGAATCGCACTTTCACCCAGGAGGAGAAGATGGCCGATCCGATACGGTGGGGAGTTTGCGGCGCGGGGGGCATCGCCCGGCAATTTGCCCGGGCCCTGAAGGGGCTGCCCGAGGCCCGGCTGGCGGCCGTGGCTTCGCGCTCGACCGAGAAGGCCGCCGCATTCGCTGGCGAGTTCGGCTTCATCCGCGCCCACGGCGACTATGCCGCGCTGGCCGCCGATCCGGAGGTGGATGCGGTGTATGTGGCCACCCCGCATCCGTTCCACCTCGCCTGCGCCCGACTCATGCTCGAGGCCGGCAAGGCCGTGCTCTGCGAAAAGCCGCTGACCGTGAACGCCGGCGAGGCCGAGCAACTGGTCGCCTGCGCGCGGGCAAACCGGACATTTTTAATGGAAGCGATGTGGACCCGCTTCCTGCCGCCCGTGCGGCAGGCGGTTGAGTGGCTGCGCGCCGGCAAAATTGGCGAGTTGCGTCTGCTCTCGGCCGACTTCGGTTTCCGCTGCAGCTGGAACCCGCAGGGCCGGCTGCTCAACCCCGAACTGGGCGGCGGCGCGCTTCTGGACGTGGGCGTTTATACCATCGCCCTGGCCTCGCTGATTTTCGGCCGGTCGCCGGTCGAGATCGCCACTCTCACCCACCGGGGCGAGACCGGTGTGGACGAGCAGAGCGCGCTGCTTTTCGGCTATCCCGGCGGGGCGCTGGCGCAGCTCTTTTGCGCCGTGCGCACTCTCACCCCCCAGGGCGCGCGCCTGGACGGCACGGAAGGGCGGATCACGATCCCCGATTTCTGGCACTGCACCAAGGCTACGCTGGAGGTTTACGGTGGAGCCACCCAGACCTTCGAACATACGCACCGGGTGAACGGTTACGAACATGAGGCCACCGAGGTCATGCGTTGCCTGCGCGCGGGCGAGCGGGAAAGCCCGCTCATGCTGCTGGACGAGTCGATTGCGATCCAGCGGACCATGGACGAGATCCGCCAGCGATGGGGCTTGCGCTATCCGGGAGAATAACCGTAAGGTCGATTCCCTTTACTTGTGACCAATTCTGGGGAGCCTTTTTTACAAAAAAGGTTCCCCAGACCCCGCCAAAAATTCTCATATCTTTCATTCGAGAGGAGCGAACCGTGCGTTACGGAAAAGTGGAAGGTCTCGAAAAACCGGTCAGCCGGATGTGTCTGGGCAGCATGATTATCACCCGGCAGAAACCGGAAGAAAGCTTCGCCCTGCTGGACGCGGCCGTGGCCCAGGGCGTCAACACTATCGACACCGCCAACGTCTATGCCGGCGGTGAGAGCGAGCGCTGTATCGGCCAATGGCTGGAGGCGCGCGGCAACCGCGAACAGGTCGTGATCCTTACCAAGGGTTGCCACCACGACGCGGACCGCAAGCGGGCGACGCCCTACGACCTGACCGCCGACCTGATGACCTCGCTGGCGCGGTTGCGAACCGATTACGTGGACATCTATCTGCTGCACCGCGACGACCCGGCCCAGCCCGTGGGGCCGATTGTCGAGACGCTGAACGAGCACCGTGCCGCCGGCCGGCTGCGGGCGGGCGGCGGCTCCAACTGGACCCACGAGCGCTTGGCCGAAGCCAACGAATACGCTTATAAGCACAACCTCGCGCCAATGGTCGTCAGCAGTCCCAACTTCTCCCTGGCCGAGCAGGTGGACAATCCCTGGGGCGAGGGCTGCGTGGGTTTGGGCGGCGAGAGCGGCGCGGCCGGGCGCGAATTTTACCGGCGGACCGGCCTGGCGGTTTTCGCCTATTCCAGCCTGGCCCGCGGTCTGTTCAGCGGCCGGCTGACCCGGGAGAACTATCGCGAAGTGGCCGATGGGGCCTGCCAGCGCGCCTATTGCCACGAGGTGAACTTCCGCCGACTGGATCGCTTGCGCGAATTGGCCGCCGGGCGCAACCTGAGCGTGCCGCAACTGGCCCTGGCCTGGGTGCTCAGTCAGGAACTGAACGTCTTCGCCCTGGTCGGCGCGGCCACGCCCACCGAGTTGGCCGCCAACGCGGCCGTGGCGGAAACCATTCTTACGCCCGAGGAGTGCGCCTGGCTGGACCTGCGGGCCGAAGCGGTCGAAACCGCGTAGCCGCTGGTTCAAATGGCGCATCCCGGGGAATTTTTTTTGGACGAAAATTTCCCCGGGTTTCATTTTTTTTCGATCATTCTCTTTGAGTGACGAGATTTCAAGAATGCCGGCCCCGCCAGCCAAACTGGCGGGGCCGGTCGCTTATTCTTTTCGGCAATAAAAGGCCGAAACCGTTTCGAACTATGCCAGATGCTAGCTGACGCTTTTCCGGTCCAGAGTGATTGGTCGTCTTTTCCATTATTTATGCCCAGTCCGATTACTATAATTTCGGCAGAGGCAAAAAAGCGAGCTACGTGAATTTTTCTGGAAGGCGACCGGCATGCTGTTGGCGGATCTTTGGGCTTATCTGGAGGCCGAGATTTTTACGCTCTCCGGCGCGCCCGGGCTTTTTGCCCCCTATGGCCGGACGGCGCCGGAATTCGATTGCCCGGACGGCGCCCTCCGACGCCGGGAGAACCTGCGGGCCTATCTGGCCAGCTTGGTCCGGCGTCCGCGGTTTCTGCTGCTGGGCGAGGCCGTGCATCCGGGCGCGGACCGGTTCAGCGGCGTTCCCCTGACCAGCGAAGCCCAGCTGAGCGAAGGGCGGCTGCCGTTTTGCGGCCGGCCCAGCAGTCGCGGCGGTGTGGCTCGCGTCAATGTGCAGGCTTCTCTCTTTTGGGACGAACTCCTGCCCTTTCACGGCAAGTTCGGGTTGTGGAACGTGCTGCCGTTTCTGCCGCATTATCCGGACCAACCGCTGGCTTTTCGGCCACCCGAAACCGGCGAGATCGAAGCCTATGGCGGGAAATTGCGGGGGGTAATTAAAATTCTGGCCCCGGAGAGCGTGGTCGCGCTCGGCCGGGGCGCGGCCCAGGCGTTGCAGCTCTTGGAGATTCCGCATCATGTGCTGAGCCTGCCGGCGGGCGAACGCAACGATCATTTCCAGCGCGCCGTGACCGAGATCTTTTGGCAGCGGCCGGGGCGGGCCGCCGCAACGGCTGTGGTCGCTCCGGTCAAGCAAGTCGTGCCGGCGTTTCCGGCCGCAGCTCAAGCCGCGGGAGCCGGGTCGCCGCAACCGGCCGCCGGCGGGCCGGCGGCGGATCGTTCGAGTGTGCAGGATTATCTGGAAAAGCGCGATTGGCGCCTGGCCTATACCCATGTGGTTCCGTCCCGGCCGGCGGCTTTCGAAGCGACGGACGGTCTGAACCTGGGGCGTTCTGGCCGGCGACTGCTCGAAACCGTGCCCGGTCTCTACCGGCACCAGAAACTCGCGGTCCAGGCCCAGCTGGAAGGACGCAACGTCTGCCTGGCCACCTCGACCGCTTCGGGCAAAACCTTGGCGTTTCACCTGGCCGCGTTGGAGCTGCTGGAACGGGACGAAGGCGCGACCGTGCTGGCGCTCTATCCGCTCAAGGCCCTGGCCGCCGAACAGGAGGATCGCTGGCGTGAGGCCTTGAAGTCGGTCGGCCGAGGCGAGGAGACGGTGGGCCGGATCGACGGTTCGGTCCGCAATCCCCATCGCCGCCTGGCCATTTTGCAGTCGGCCCGGGTGCTGCTCATGACGCCGGACGTGGCCCACGCCTGGCTGCTGGCCCATCTGCGCGACCCGCAGGTGCGGGCGTTTTTGCAGCGGCTGCGGCTGGTCATCCTGGACGAGGCCCACACCTACAGCGGCGTCTTCGGCAGTAATTGCGCCTATCTTTTCCGCCGCCTGGGGCATGCGGTCCGGGGACTGGCCGGAGCGGCCCCGCGCTTTTTCGCCGCTTCGGCGACCGTGGCTTCTCCCGCCCGGCACTTGGCCGAGTTGACGGGCGAGCCTTTCACCGTGATCGGGCCGGAGGCGGAATCCTCGCCGCGGCACGAGCTGACCGTGTTGATGCTGACCCCGCCGGAAGCCACGCCGCCGCTGTTTGCGGTCACGGATCTGCTGCGCTTTCTGGCCCGGCGCACGGCTCATCGCTTCATCGGCTTTGTCGACAGCCGCAAGAAGACCGAGTACCTGGCCGCGCTGGCCACCCAGCGCGAACGCGGGCGCGACCAGGCCGAGGAGACGACTCTTTGGTCGGACCTGCTGACCCAGAAAGCCCCGGGCGGAGGAATTCTGCCCTACCGGGCCGGCTATGAGGACAAGGACCGCCAGCACATCCAGCGCCGGCTCACGGCCGGCGGTCTGGCGGGCGTGGTGAGCACCAGCGCGCTCGAGATGGGGCTCGACATTCCCCACCTCACCCTGGGCGTGCTCTATGGCGTGCCGCGCGGCGCGACCAGTTTCTGGCAGCGGGTCGGCCGCATCGGCCGCCGGCAGGCAGGGCTGGTCCTGATCGTCAATGACGGATCGGTCCACAGCGAGGCGGTCTTCCGCCGGCCGCAGGAACTGCTGCGCATGCCGTTGGCCGAAACCTCGCTTTATCTGGAAAATCCGCGCATCCAATATGCCCACGCCCTCTGTTTCGGCCGGCGGGGCGGCGAGGCCGACGCCTTGGCCGAAATTCGCGGCGAGCGGGAGTGGCGGGCGGAGATTCGCTCGGAAGCGCCCTTTCCGCCAGATTTTTATGCTTTGTGCGCCGCCGAGCGGAGGGGCGAGGTCCCGCCCGCTTTGGCCGCGATCCGCGAACAGGGGGGCGAGACGCCGAACTACGAGCTGCCCTTGCGGGAGATCGAGGACCAGTATCGCGTGTTCGTGCGCCGTCCGGGCGGGCTCAAGCGGTTGGGCACTCTCTCCCACACCCAGGTCTTGCGCGAAGCCTATCCGGGTGCGGTCTATTACCACGCCGGCAAACCCTACCGCGTCTGCAAGCTCGATCCGCGCCGGCGCCGCCTGGTGGTGCGGCCCGAAAAGAAATACCTGACCGTGCCGCTAATTCTGCCCGGCATCCTGACCCCCGGCCCGGCCGAAGTCCCGCCGCGGGAGTGGGCGGCCGGAGCGCTGCGGGTGCGGGAGAGCGCGCTGGCGGTCTGCGAAATGGTCCATGGCTATCAGGAGCGGCGCGGCCAGCGGCGGGAAACGGTGGAGTATCCGCTCGAGTCGGGCGAGGTGGAATGGCCGAAACGGCATTTTTCCCGCAGCCTCGACACGACGGGCGTATTGCTCATGCATCCGGCCCTCGCCCGGGAGGACGTGTGTCCGCAACTGCTGGCCGAATTGCTGTTGGAGGCGTTTTTCGAAACTCTGCCGCTGGCCCGCCAGGATCTGGGTTGCGGCACGGACCGGATTCGCGACGAGATCGTGGGCTGGGCGGCCGGTACGCGGTATCTGGCGGTTTACGACCAGACCTGCGGCAGCCTCCACCTCTCCGGACGGCTGGGCGAGCCGGAACTGCTGCGCTCGGTGCTGGATCGAGCGCTGGAACTGGCCGGGAGCGATCCGCGCTTCGCTCCGCAGACCGAATCGGTCGAGGCGCTGCGGCAGATGCGCGAATGCCTCGCGCCGTCCGAAGCCGCGCTGGTTCAAACGGTGGGCGCTGGAGTGCGCTGAACCGACTCATATCAATTCAAATTAATAGTGGCCGATTTTGGGGAACCTTTTTTGCAAAAAAGGTTCCCCAAACCCCACCAAAAAACTCTCATCCTGTTCACCAGACCCGAACGCTAGTCGGCCATCAATAACTTGAGTTGATATCAGGGAAATCCTTTTTTGCAAAAGTGCGTGCCGCACAGTCAGCAAACGCTTCGCGCCCCCGACAGGTTCAGATGGATGAATCGAACGAATAGGATAGGCCTGGAGTTCGTCCAGCTGAACGCTCGAAACGGCGAAGCCGGGCGAGAGTTTTTTGAGGGGGGCCGGGGGGAACTTTTTTGCAAAAAAGTTCCCCCCGAACGCGGTGGCGGTCAAGGGGCGGGCGAAGCGGTCTGCTCCTTCAGCGCCGCGGAGAATTTGCGCCCGGACCGGCGCAAAATCTCCAGCACTGCCCGGCTGGTCATGGTCGCGCCGGTGACGGTGTCGACCTCCTCCGTGTCCTCGGGGGGGGTGAAGATATTGCGGCCGGTCAGGTTCTTGAACCACTCTTCGCAACGCTTCAGATAACCCGGACTCTCGCGCTGAAAGACGAAGGCGAATTGCTCCAACTCGCCGGTGGGCTTGACGCGTACGGCCAGCTCCAGCCGGCCGCCGTGCCCCTTGATCCCCTCGCACCAGTCGCGGCTGGGATAGATGAATGCCCGGGGGGTCGAATCCTTCTCGGCGACCACGGCGTAATATTCGACGTTTCGGCCCGGGGCGTTGGAGAGCATTTTGGGGATCACGAACTCGCCCTTGGCCAGCAGGCTGCGCACCGCGCGCAAAAGTGAGGAAGAGCCGGCCGGTTGGGTGAGCGGAGCCTCTTCGGCCCGGCTGGTTCCGGCCAGCAGCAACAGACAGGCGGCGATTAGGGGCGCCCGCCACGCGCCCGAAACTTTTGGGGCTGGGCCGAAGAAGGAATTCGTTTCAGGAATGGGTGGCGTTTCGACTTCCTGGTGGCGCGTTGATTTCGTGGCATTGGCGAGTTGGAGTTTCATTTTTCCGCCCTCCGCTTTTCGTGGGGTCCCGGCTGGTTCAGGGGCTCTTTTCTCCGAATACAATGGCCTCAAAGACCGTGAATTTAGCGTCCGCGGCGTGCCAGGCGTCGGCCGGCAGGCCGGCCTTGCGGCAGAGATGGGTCAGCGTGGTCGCCAGATCCCAGCCCTGCTCGGGCGCGACCTGGGGTAGGAAGACGGCGCTGCGCCCGGCTTTTTCTATCACCATGCCATGGCGGCCGATCTCGATTTCGTTCCAGCCGGCCACCGGTCGGGGCGGGGTGAGGGCCGAGATCTCCAGGTCCACCTCGCTCAGTTCCGCGAGGGTGAGTTGGTTGAAGCGATGATCGTTGAAGGCGGCGTTGACGGCCTGACCGCAGACGGCCTGGCACAACGGCCGGCGGGGGAAGATCTCGCCGATGCAGCCGCGCAACTGGCCGTGCTTATGCAGGGTCACGAATGCGCCCATCACGGTCTGCATGGCGGGCGTGATCGTTACACCGGTTTCTTCCGGCGTGGGCTCGCGCCGCTGGGCGAAGACGAATTCGATGCTCCGGCGGGCCAGGGCCAGCAGGTTCTGCTTGTCGGCGGCGGCGAGCACGGTTTCTCCTTTGGCTTCGGCTGGAGAAGCGGCCGGCCAGGTGCCGGCGAAGGCGACGGCCTGATAGGAGACGCAGTCGGAATAATCGCCGGTCAGGTCGCCGGAATTGGCGTAGGCCAGGCGGCGGGGCCGGCTGCCGGGCGGCAGCAGGGCCAGGAGCACGGCGATGGCGTGCCGGCCGCAGATCGTGTCGCCGTTGGCGGCGGTCTGGGCCAGGAAGCGGCCGGCGTCGCGCGCGGCGATGGCCTCGTAGGCCGTATCGGCCAGGCGTTCGAGGTTGGCCGGCACGTCGCGCATGAAAGGCATGTAGCCGAAGCGCGGACCGTAGTGGGTGAAGTCGCTGCTGGCCACGACCAACGTCTCTTGGTCCACCAGCGGGCGCAGAGCTTCGGCCGTCTTCCGGACGGCGTCCGCGTCGAGTTGACCGACCACGAGCGGCAACAGTTTGAAGCCGGGTTTGAGCGTCGCCTGCAGGAGCGGGACGATGATCTGGGCGCTGTGCTCGTCGGCCTGGGCCGCGGCGGGCCCGGCAAAGAGCGGATCTTTGGCCAGCCGGTCGCGCGCGGCCGCATCCACCTCGACTTCGCCCAGCGGCGTGGCCAGCCGGGCAAATCCCGGCAGGCAGAGCCGCCCCGGCAGGTTTACGCGATGAGTGGGCCCAAGCACGATGACCCGGCGATAGGCCTGGCCCTCGACCGTCTTCAACCCGGCGGCGGCCACCGGGCCGCAATAGCGATAGCCGGCGTGCGGCAGGATCAGGGCCAGGATGGGCTCGGGCGCGGCGGCGGGCACGGCAGACAGATAACCGGTCAGCTCGGCGCGCAGGCCGGCGGGGTCGGCCTGGTACCAGCTCCCGGCCAGGGGCGAGTTCAGGACCGCTTCGGCGCCGCGGGCGCGACCACCACCGCCCCAGCCGGCCGCCAGCGGCAGGATGGTGCCGACCAGGCCGGCAATCAGGGCTGGATCGAGGGCGGACATGGCGGACTCCCGCAATTATTCCGCGTCGGGAGGGCGGAGCGCGAAGGCGACGGCGGCCGGCTTCGCGGCTCCGGGGTCCCGACGGAGAATTTCGGCGCGTACTTCCAATCTACCCCCGGAAACCGGCCAATTCAAATTTCCGGGGGCGAAACCGCGTTACTTGTACTTCGGCAGCATCTTGACGTGGGCCTTGATCAGCGCGTCGCAGAGCCGGCGGATATCGTCCAGCGAGAGCTCGGCGGCGGTGTGCGGATCGAGCGCGGCGGCGTGATAGATCGCGTCCTTCTTGCCGGTCAGGGCGGCTTCGATGGTCAGGAGTTGGACGTTGATGTTGGTCCGGTTGAGGCCGGCGCACTGCTCGGGCAGCTCGCCCACGAAGCAGCCCTGGACGCCGTTACGGTCCACCAGGCAGGGCACCTCGACGCAGGCCTTGGCCGGCAGGTTGGGGATGAAGCCGTTGTTCAGGACGTTGCCGCCGATGCGGAAGGGCACGTCGGTTTCGATGGCTTCCATGATGAAGGAGCCGTACTCGTGGGTGCGCTGGTGGCTGAGGTTGGGGTTGCCCACGATCTCGCGGCTCATCTTTTTCCAGCCGGCGATCTGGTTGACGCAGCGGCGCGGATACTCGTCCAGCGGAATGCCGAATTCCTTGATCAGCTTCGGATAGTCGCGCTTGATCCAGTAGGGCAGGTATTCGGCGTTGTGCTCGGAGGATTCGGTGATGTAGTAGCCGAAGTAGAGCATCATCGCCAGACGGACCATGTCGTGGGCGGTGGCCTGGAAGGTCTTGAGCGAGTAGCCCTTCACCGGCTTCTTGGCGGCGGCGGCGAAGACCTTTTCACGCCCCTGCTTGCGCAGGATGTCGATCAGTTCGGCGGCCCGCTTCTTGACCGCGGGATAGAGATCCTTGCCGTTGTCGGTCAGCTCCAGGAGCCAGGCCATGTGATTGATGCCCGCGATCTTCCACTGGAAACCGGGGTGCTTGGCCGGATCGAGACCGACATGACGCAAGAGGCCGGCCGCGCAGCCCTGGACCGAGTGGCAGAGGCCGACGGTCTTCACGGCCGAGCCGCGCTGCATCGCGCCGCTCAACATGGACATGGGGTTGGTGTAGTTCAGGAACCAGGCTTCGGGGCAGACTGCCTCCATGTCGCGGGCGAAGTCGAGCATCACGGGAATGGTGCGCAGGGCGCGGAAGATGCCGCCGATGCCCAGGGTGTCGGCGATGGTCTGGCGCAGGCCGAATTTCTTGGGGATCTCGAAATCGATCACCGTGCTGGGCTTGTAACCGCCGACCTGGATGGCGTTGACCACGTACTTGGCGCCCTGGAGGGCGGCGCGGCGGTTCTTGGTCCCCAGGTGGGCGGTGATCTTGGCGCGCCCTTGGTTGATGTTGCGGTTGAGGGTTTCGAGCATGCGCTTGGATTCGGTCAGGCGGGTGGCGTCGATGTCGTAGAGGGCGATCTGCGCATCGCAGAGCGCCGGCGAGAGCATGCAGTCGCCCAGCACGTTTTTGGCGAAGATGGTGCTGCCCGCGCCCATGAAGGTGATCTTCGGCATGGTGGTTTCACTCCTTGGTTGAAAGACAGGGTCCGGTAAAAGACAAAGAAAGTCCGAAAATTTTCGGTCGGCGGCGGACCGCAACGCGATTGCCGCCGGTCGGTTTTTGACGCCGTTCTACAAACCGCCGATGGCAACTTCGCTAAGCTGCCATCGGCGGGGATGAATTTCTCTCTCCGAAGCGGGGCGCCTACTGCGCCGTGGCGGCGGTGAGGTTCTTGCCCGACTCGGGGTCGAAGAGGTGGGC
>CAYMGG010000206.1:0-10486 GCA_964389915.1 uncultured Planctomycetaceae bacterium | reverse complement strand
GTAGGATCACGCCCGGGGCGTCGGTAGATTCGCCTTCCGGCGGCTCTTCCGCCCGGGGGGCGGGCAGCGCCACGGGCTTGCCGGATTTGGCTGAAGAGGGCTTCTTCTCGACCGCGGGTCGGGCCGGGGGCTTCTTGGCCGGGGGAACGCCTGGTGTGGGCTTGGCGCTGCGCGGGTCGGCGGCCGGTCTGGCCGGGGCGGCGGCGTTGGCCGGTCGGACCGGGGTCGGAGTCGGCTTCGGGGCGGCCGGAGCCGCTTTGGCTTCGACCGCGGGTTTGGTTTCGGCGGCCGGTTTGGCCGCCGGGGCCGCTTTGATTTCGACCGGCACCGGGGCCGGGGCGGCCGGGGTGGCCGGTTCGGCCTTGGCTTCGGTCGGCTCGACGGCGGGCTTGCCGCCGCGACTGGGCGGCGGCGGCGGGCGGCGGCGGGACTTCTTCTTGGCCTCCTCGGCCGCGTTGGCCGCGCCGAACTCGTGGCCTTCGGCCACGCGCTGGGCGATCCACGCATCCACCGTGTCGTCGATGGCCGCCAGGGTGTTTTTAACGTCGAAGCCCGCGCCCTGGACCTCGGCCAGCAGGACTTTGCCGTCGATTTTATATTTATTCGCCACTTCGTAGAGCCGCACGGTCATAAGAAGCCTTTTCATCCAATTGTAAAAGGGCGATTATCTTCCGCCCAAGCGGTCGGCGTCAAGCCCCTAACCGGCGCCGTCCCCGGTCGGGTGCGGCGCGGTCCGGGGCTTAGCTTGCCGACTCGGGGCTCGGGGACTCGGGCGGCGGCTGATCCGAGGCGGCCGCCACGGCGGCTTCGAAGTCGTCGCCTCCGGTGGTGAAGATGGTCGCCGGGGCGGCCGGCGCGGCGGCGGCCGCCGAAGCGCGATTGGCCCGGGCCTCGGCGGCGCGCTTGGCCTCGTCCTCCATCCGCTGGCGGTAGCCCTCGACGGAGAAGGCGTAGATCTCCTGGGCCTTCTTCTCGCCGATGCCCTTGACCTCCATGAGCGCCTCGGCGCCCAGCTCGACGATATCGCGGAACGATTCGAAGCCGGCCAGCAGCAGGCTGTTGGCCAGGGCCTCGCCCGCGCCGGGCAGGCTGGAGATTTCCTGACGGCCCTTTTCGCGCCAGTTGCGGTGCTCGTCGATGGTCATGATGTCCAGGTCCCAGCTGGTCAGCTTGCTGGAGAGGCGGACGTTCTGGCCCTTCTTGCCGATGGCCAGGGAGAGTTGGTCGTCGGGCACGATCACCCGCGCGCGCTTGTGGTGCTTGTCGAATTCGATCGATTCGATCTCGGCGGGGGAGAGGGCGTTGCGGATGAAGATGTCGGGCGACTCGTTCCAGCGGACGATGTCGATCTTCTCGCCGTTAAGCTCCTCGACGATGTTGCGGATGCGGCTGCCGCGCACGCCGACGCAGGCGCCGACCGCGTCGACCCGGCTGTCGGAGCTGGCCACGGCGATCTTGGTGCGGTAGCCGGGCTCGCGGACCAGGCCCTTGATCTCGACGATGTGGTCGTAAATCTCGGGCACTTCCAGCTCGAAGAGCTCGCGGACCAGGTCTGGGTGGGTCCGCGAGAGGATGATGATGACCTTGTTGCCCTTCTTCTTGACCGACAGGAGCAGGCAGCGCAGCCGCTCGCCGGGGCGGTAGCTCTCCGACGGGATCTGCTCCTGGCGGGGCAGGATGGCGTCGGCCTTGCCGATGTTGCAGACGACCGAACCGCGCTCCAGGCGCTGGATGGTGGTGTTGATGAGCGTGCCGGCCTTGTCGAGGTATTCGCCGAAGACGACGTCGCTCTCGGCCTCGCGGATGCGCTGGATCATGACCTGCTTGGCGGTCTGGGCGGCGATGCGGCCGTATTCGGCCGGGTCCATGGTGGTCAGCGGCCGGTCGCCGTCGAGCACCTGGATCACGCCGGAGACGCGGTCGATCTTGACCCGCAGCTCTTCGATATTGGTCATGCGCTTGCGCGCGGCCGAGGCCAGGGCCACCTCCAGGCTGTCGAAAAGCAGATCCCGGTCGATGCCCTTTTCCATGTGAATGCTGTTGATCAGCCGCAACAATTCCTCGCTCATGATTTTTCGCATCCCTTTGCAAAACACAGAGAGCGGGCTGCACCGAGCCCGCTCTTGACATGCGGTCGAAGCTGATCCTAAAACCGCGCTTAAATACTATATATTGCCGATTTTTTGTCAAGCACAAAAAAGCCTCGCCAACCGCCTCAGGAGGAAAGGAAAAATCCAAATTCTGGCGCGAGGGTTGCTCTAAGGCAGCCTACAGTAATCATGGATCCAGGGCTGCGGCAAAAGAGTGTAGGAAAACAAAACAGCGTGTAGAAAAATGCTACAATGTTGCGGAATAAAAAGCGCATCCTGGTCGGCAAAATCCGGAAAATCACTTCGGATGTGGTAAACTTAATGTATGGCCGGGGGCGGCGAATTGGCTTGAATCGCGGCCGGCTTTTTGGTACTTTGGGACAATAAGATGAAAGCCCGGAAAGGTTTTTCTCAGCCCAGGTTTACGCGGCGCTTCGTCTGCGGGCAGGCGATGACCGAATACGTGCTGATCGTGGCCAACTGCCTGCTGGTGGCGGTGGGGGCTATGACCCTGTTCCTGGGCTATTTCGGCGACTTTTATTCCAATTTGCTCAGCGTGGTCGATCTGCCGATTCCGTAGAACCGCCCGTTTTTGGCGGCATGATGATATCATCACTAAAATGGAGGGTGCAAGATGCGTGGGATGATGAGCAAGCTGAGGCGGGCAGTCCGGCGGGGCCAGGGCATGACGGAATACATTATCATCGTGGCCGTCATCGCCGTGTTGTCCATCGCCGTGGTCACCAAGTTCGGCGACCAGATCCGCAATCTCTTCAAGGTCAGCGGCGAAGAGATGGCCGGCGCCGACACCGAAGGCGTGCAGAACAAGATGGACGGCGTCACCGACGACCGGACCCTGAGCGACATCGGCAAATAAGTTCGGGCCGAAAACGAAGCGTCGGGGAGAGGCCGGTCCGAAACCAGGACCGGGCCGGGCGAGGACGTTGGCGGTTTGATACGTTACCGCCGGACGTTCTTGTCGGGTGCAGCCCAGCCTGATTGCTTGCCGGTCGCAACCGCGTCCGGGTCGGACTGCTCCGACTCCGGGCCGACGATGTACGGACCTGGGGCGACGCTCGGGAGGGCGGCATGCGCGGGGATCTAGCCGCCTGGTTGGGATTGGGCCAGGCGGCCGTTTTTTTCACGCTGACCTTTTTCTGCGCCTTCACGGATCTCAAATCCCGCCGGATTCAAAATCTGCCCTGCGGCCTGGGCGTCGCTTGCGGGCTGGCGCTGGCCTACGTCCGCGGCGGAGGGGGCGCGGTCCTGGCCGACAGTCCGGGTTTGCTCTCCGCCCTGGGCGGATTGGGCACGGGCTTTATCCTTTTCTATCCTGCCTATGCCGCCGGCGGTCTGGGGGCCGGCGACGTGAAGCTGCTGGCCGCGCTGGGGGCGTTGACCAATCTGCGGTTCATCGCCTGGACCGCGGCGGGCGCCGCCGGCTTCGGCATGATTCTTGCAATGGCGATGCTGATTCAGCGGGGCGAGCTGTGGCGCGGAGTGGAACAGGGCCTGCGCCTACTCTTACCCCGCCGGCGGACGGCGGAAGAGACCAAGCAGCTTGCCGACCGACCGCAGTTGCCCTACGCCGTGCCGATTGCGCTGGGCGGTTGGACGGCGGTGGCGATTTACGTCTGGCGCGGTTGGGCGCTGCCGTTCTTTTAGCCGGCTGGACATGTTGAACCGCGCCCGGGTCCGCCGCAGGGGCAGAATCGTTAATTCGCCGATTGCGCGCCGCGGGGGCCTCGAACCTCAGAATTTGTGATTTTTGAACGATGATTTATGATTGCTGATTGTGTTGATTGACGTGGCGATGCTCGTCGAGTGCCGAAGGGGAAATCGTGGCGCTTTTCCGATCCGCTCAAATTAGCGCTGAGAGTTCCATGCGACCGGCCGCCGGCTGGCGGGCGGCAATCGCCGCCTTCTGGCGCGACGACGGTCCGGGCGGCTCAGGGCAGGCGCTGGTCGAGTTCGCGGTGGCCTTCCCGCTCCAGCTCTTCCTCACCTTCGGCATCATGCAGTTCGCGCTGCTCCAGGTTTCGCAGTTGATGGTCAATTACGCGGCTTTCAAGGCCTGCCGGGCGGCGATCTCCTCGGCCGCCTATGTGGGCGATCCGGATTCGGGCGGAACCTACGATCCGCTGCGGGACGCGCGTTCGGCGGCGGCGGTGGTGCTGACCCCGCTGGCCGGCACGCATATCGACTCGGCCCGGCTGGAGGGCGCTTCGCCCGTGACCGTGCCCGGGTGGGGTCAGCTCAAGGGCAGCGACTTGGCCTTGGCCAAGACCCTGGTGACCGATCTTTCGGCGGGGGATGCCGACAACCTGCGCCTGGTGGTCGAGTTCGAGCAGGAGTTGGCCTTCCCGGTGGTGGATGCGCTGTACTCCGTCTTCTACGGGCGCGACGAGGATCCGAGCGAAAAGGTCTTCGGCACGCTCGACACGGGCTATAGCGGCACGGCCGAATCGGTTTACCTCAATCCCGATCGTGGCCGGATCCGCAAATTGGGCGGGGCCTATCATCTGGTGGTCGCCGGCGAGTGCACGCTCTACCGCGACTCGGCCCTGCGCGTGACGCCGGACAGCTGAAGGGGAGCCTATGCGCCGCCGACTGCAAAACCTGCCGTTCGCTCCGCGCCGGCGCGCCGAGTCGGGCCAGTCCCTGGTCTTCGCCGCCTTCACCATGTTCGCCCTGCTGATCGTGGTCCTGGCCATCGTGGGGGTGGGCGACGCCACCTCCAATCAGATGCGCCTGCAAAACGCCGCCGATTCGGCCTCCCTGACCGGAGCCCAGGTCGAGGCCGACTGCCTTTCGCAGATCTGCTGGTTGAACGAAGGCATGGAGCGGATCTACTATCACAGCCTGCGCTATGCGACCGACACGGCCACTTACGGGGTGCTGGCCGAACTGGCCGAGTTTGAACCCGACTGGACGCCTGACGGCCTGACCACCCTGGGCGGCGGCGGCGTGCTGCCCGGCGCCGCGCCCGGCTCCAGTCCCGCCGGGGAGTCGGCCATCGTCGGCGTCGACGGCGCGGCCGGAAAATGGCGCGAGGCCTACGACCAGGGCCGCGAGTGGATTCCCCGCGGCGAGGTCTGGCTGCGCCGGCTCTCGCGGATCGAACGGGGCGTGGCCGCCCTGGCTCCGGCCCTGGTCAAGCACCAGGTCTACTATACCGCCCAGGAGAATCTCCAGGCCGCCGGGGTCGAGGAGAAGGCCGCCCGCATCGCCATCTACCCCAGCTTCCGCATGCTGCCCGACGCCAATTCCGGCCGACTGGACCTGGACGTGGAGAAGACCCCGACCTCCGGGGCCTGGCCGATCGATCCGGCCCACTGGTACGAGAACGGCTGGCACGCCTACAGCACCTCCCACAACCTGGACATGGTCTTCGATCACACCGTTCACCAACTGCACAACAACAATCCCGACAAGCCCGACCTGGACCGCTATCATCTGGAGACCTCGCTGGCCGGGCACACCAGCCTGATCGATTTCGAGTCCGACTTCGACTGGGGCTGGGCCGAGAAGGAGGGCAAGACCCGGCCCTGCGACTACCAGATCGACTACACCGCCGCCGGCGGCACGTCCGAGACCTGGCGGGCCCACCGCGACGAGGACGGCAATCTGACCGTGATCGGCGGTGGCGGGGTGACCGAGATCGAGCAGCACGACGGCTATTTCACCATCATCAAGGACGGCAAGAAGACCAACCTGCGCTGGTCCGACACGGGCATGCTCGAAACCGGCGTGGACACCGACCACGACGGCATCCCCGACAAATGGACGCCCCTGGCCGACAAGACCTCGACCACGGTCGACGGGGTGGAGATCCCGGTCACCTTCAACGTCCAGATTCCCATCGATCAGACCGAATACGGACTGGTGCAGATCAGCCTGGAGAATCCGATCACCATCTGGCTGCTCAATATGCACGTCACCTTCAGCGACCCGGTCCGCATCACCTATCACACGCCCGCCGGCTGGCTCAATCTCGAGGACGACCGCGCGCTCATCAACGGCCTCTCCACCCTCAACCCCTCCCGCCACTGGCAGGATTGGGACTACCACGGTCCGGCCTGGACCCAGAACGAGCACGACCGCATCCGCCACCGCCTCTACACGGTCTCGGAGAAACACTGGAAATACGAATACGTGGTCACCGGCACCTACTGCACCGACATGAACATGCGCAAGTTCGCCAGCCACGGCTTCATGGACCACGATCCCTACTATCGTACCGCCGCCGGCGAGGCCGACGACTACTGGTGCCCGCCCAATCCCGAGGCCGAGGGGATTGACGATCTGATGAACGACGACGCGGTCTGGAAGGAGAGCGCCGGCGGCCGCTGGGCGCGCTTCCCGCTCTGGGCCACGCCCCCGCGCGAGCCGGCCGACGACTACGACGGCACGGGCGATTTCAACTACGGCGGCTGGATGAACATCGAGACCGGCGCCCCCCGCGACGCAACCACCTTCAGTCAGACCCGCGAATGCTGGTATTGCGGCGACAAGGGCGTGCTCTGCGGTCCCCTCGGCGATACGGCCGAGGCCCTGGTCAACATGGACCCCACGCTTTATCCCGACCGCGATGCGGATTATAATTCTCGCTTCTATCCCGCCGGCGGCACGGTGGGCAAGAAACTGCCCCGGCCGTGCGGCTTCTGGCACGAAGGGCCCTGGCCTCAGGACGACGAAGGCCTGGGCCGGCTGCACGCCTACACCGCCGCCCTCTCGGCGGCCGGGGCGAGCTTTGTCATCTTCTCCACGCCGGGGGCTTGGTGGGTGCAGGTCCGCTGCCCCTGCGGCTGCCGGCACGAGTTCAACCACTTCCCCAAGCGCTACGTCGCCGATCCGACCCAGACCGTCACCCGCGTGCGCCGCTACCTACAGCACGCCTGCGGTCGGCACCATGCCGCCTCGCGCCCGAGCGACCCGAGCGAGCGGACCATTGACCAGGGCTACGATCCGGCCGCCGACGCCTCCGACCCGCGCGATCCGCTCACCGATCCGGCCAATCTCGACTGCCGCGACTTCTTCTCGATCAAGTACGATCCGGCCAACCTCAAGTATTGGGACCGGGCCTTGGACATCACCAGCGAAGTCTTCCGCAACGGCCTGGCCGTGGGCGTCTGGCTGCCGGCGACCAGCGGGCAGCTCTGGCAGAAGGTGGGGCAGAGCACGGCCCATAACGCGGCCACCGATGCGGCCAGCTACAATCCGCTCAGCCCGCCCGGCTGGGGGCGGTTCGCCGTGACATCCTCGCGTCTCTTCACCCTGGTGCAGGGCACCGACGGCCGCAATCCCACCTGGCAGGATAATTTCAGCTGGGCCGACAACGACACCCTGGCCTTCCCGGGCGAGGACCCGCTCGACGAGCTGGGCCGGGCCAAGAACTGGCGGCGCGAATACTGGGTCCGCTCGGCCCTGAACGCCTTCGAGCCGGGCTGGCGGGCCACGGTCGCGCCGCTGGACAAGGCCCTCGACCTGCGCGACTTCTATTCGGTCGAGGAGCTCGAAGGCGGCGAGGTCACGGACAACAACACCGCGCTCATTTTCAATTTCATGCAGAGCGCCTACTGGTTCCGCGACGTGCTCGACACCGGCTACGGCATGCGCTGGATGGACACCCGGGTCGGCGCGGACTGGAACCGCATGTCCGCCCCGCCCATGCAGGGCGATCAGCACGGCCACCGGATCGACTGGCGGGATCCGGGCATCAAGGACGTCACCAAGCACTGAGCGTAGAAAGCGAGTTGTCATGCTTCCGACCGTGAAAAGACTCGGTTCCGCCCGCCGGGCGATGGCCATGACCGAGCTGGCGATCCTGCTGACGCCTTACGGGCTGCTGGTCCTGGGCACGGTTCTGGTCAGCCAGCTCTGCCTCGGGCGGCAGGAGGCCATCAAGTCCGTGGCCTGGACTGCGGCCCGTCCCGGACAGCAGCAACCCGACGACGTGGGCGAGCGCTTTTTCCAGCATGTAATCGGGACGGCCTATTTCGCCGAGAATCCCGCCTACACGCCCAGCGCCGACCCGCAGAAGGAGGAGCCGGTCCTGCCCTATACCGAAGCCGACATCCGGGCGGTGATCGTGCGCGAGAGCACCCGCGCCGTGCAGATCAACCAGGTGGTCGACGGCGAGATCCAGTCCAATCTGACCGAGAGTCAGACCGCGCTGGGCAAGTATCTGAGCGACCGCGAGATCGACGACCGGGCCGGCGACATCGCCCTGGCCCTGGGCGAGTGGCTGAATTACAGCCGGGCCGAGTCGGGTTATACCTACGCCCTGCACGCCGGGGGCGTCCTGCCCCTGGAGACCGACGACTCGGACGCCGACGCTTTCCGTCAGGAGTTCAAGCTGGGCGGACCGGGCAGCGGCGAGTACTCGTTCCAAACCTCGCAGCCCAATCCCGATGCCGAACGGGGCTATCACTTGGCCGACGCCAACACCGTCGACGTGGCCAAGCTGAGCGATTACGAGGCCGACGTTCCGGATCTGCCGGTAGCGATCATTGGCGACGACGCCTATCAAGCGCCGGCGGAGAGCGCTTTTGTGTTTTATGACAAGGACTACAAACCCGAATGAGCCAACCGGACGAAACTCGCGAACTGCCGGCGGCGGAATCGGCCCCGGCCGAGGCCACGGCGGCCAACCCGGCCGCGGACTCCGCCTCGGTTTTGACTCCCGGCCCGGAAATTGGTAAAATAAGCGGGCCGGAAAAGTTAGCAGGCATTGCGCCCGTCTGGTTGGCGGTCGCGGCCGCGGTGGCTTTTATCCTGGCCTGGCTGGTCCTGGATTGGATACAAGGACCGGTACGCCGCCCCGTGCGGCCGGCCGCGCCGGGCGAATTTCGCGAGTTTCCGTTGCGGGATGCGCCGCCGGTACCGCGCGATGCTGGCTCTCGGCCGGTCCCTGCGCCGCCGGCGGCCAAGGAAGTGTACGGTTTTGTCCGGCCCGGCCCCGACGGGCAGCGCTACCTGGGCTGTTTCGAATCGAGCCGGCCGCAGGCCGAAGTTCGGGCGTATTACGAGACGACCATGCCCCAGTTGGGCTGGGTGGCGGCCAAGGAGCTGGGCGAGGGGGTCGAGCGCCAGACCGGGCAGGGGAGCCTGGCGTACCGCAAGGATAAGCAGCGGGCATTGATAAATTTCTTCCCGTCCCGGACCGGGTCGGGCAGCGATTTCATGTTGAGCGTACAGCCCGGCGGCAAGTAGGATAACGCAACGAGCAACAGAGCCGTCCGGCCGGGTCGGGCACCGGGCGGCGCGGGGAATGCGGGGGCCGCAGGGCCCGCGCGATGATTTTTTTATTTCCGGGCCAAGGGCCAGACGGGAGACGTTAATGGGGACGCGGTTGGCGCTGGTGCTGGCGGTGGTTTTGGGGATCGTCTCGGCCGTGGCCGTGCGGGCCTGGATCCAGCAGCAGGAGGCGCAGACAGAGGCCAAGTACGTGCCGGTGGCCGTGGCCGTGGCTGGACGCGACCTGCGGGCGGGCGAGGTGGTCCGGCAGGCCGACATGAAGGTGGACATGCTGGAGAAGGCCTTCGTGGTCGCCGGCATGCTCACCCGCGACGAGGCCCCGCTCTACGACAACCGGGTGCTCAACCGCGACATCCGCCGGGGCGAGCCCTTCTTCAAGGCCTTCCTCGACGCGCCGGCCCAGAAGCGCCAGACCACCGCCTCGGTGGTCAAGGAGGGCATGCGGGCCGTCACCCTGCGCGTCGATCAGATCAGCGGCGTGGGCGGCCTGGTCGGCCCCGGCGATTATGTCGACGTGGTCGCCACCTTCGACCAGCGCGACGGCCAGGCCCGCACGATTAAGACCATCTTCCTGCTCCAGGCCGCGCGGGTGGTGGCGGTCGACAACCGCACCCTGGAGGTCACGACCCAGCGCGGGGCCGGCACCTACCGCAGCGTCACCCTCGAACTCTCGCCCAGCGACGCCATGCGGGCGATCAACGCCCAGAGCCAGGGCGAGATTCATCTGCTCCTGCGCGCCCGGGCCGACGTGGCCGAGACCGCGGCCAAGCAGGGCGAGCGGACCATCGACTGGGACGTCTCGCGCGAGCTCAAGCAGACCGTCGATCATGTGGACGTCAAACCGGGGAAGTAACCTCGAGTTTTTTGGCTGAAGTCAAGGTGGGGTGATGACTGCAACGACGCTCAACCTGGAGATTCAAGACCGCCGCTCGGGCGAGACCCGGCGCGCCGAATGGACCGACGCGGTGATCTCGATCGGCAAGTCGGTGGAGAACGCCCTGTCGCTCCCGCAGCAGGAGATCTCGCGCCGCCACTGCGTGATCGAGCGGCAGGGCGGCGGCTGGGCGGTGCGCGACCTGGGCAGCCGCAACGGCACCTTCCTCGACAATCAGCGGCTGGAACCGGAGAAGCTTGTC
>CAYMGG010000205.1:10033-10496 GCA_964389915.1 uncultured Planctomycetaceae bacterium | reverse complement strand
TGGCGACATCTCCGGGCAGATGGGCGGCGGCACCGGCGGCAAAGAGGCCTACATCGTCGACGAGAAGCGGACTATGCTGCTTCTGGTCATCCAGCCCACCCAGCCGGCCCAGCGGATCGAGTTCGCCAAGGCGGTGATGGATTTGATCCGGCGCGAGACCGAGGCCGAACTGGCCGCCACCCCGCCGGGGGCGCGGGGGCTGTTCCGGGTCGAGCACGGCGGCGGCTACGAGATTGCCAGCCGCTACGCCGCCCGGGTTAACGAAACCCTGCTCTCCACTCTGGGCACCAGCCTGGTGGGCGTGATCCTGCTCTTCGGCTATTGCTTCCGGCGCTACGGCGTGCTTCTGTACATCGGTCTGCCGCTTATCATGATCGTCAGCTGGACGATCGGCGTGGGCTGGCTGCTTTTTGGCCAGCTCAACATCGTCTCCTGCGCTTTCGCCGCCGTACTGGTGGGGCTG
>CAYMGG010000205.1:0-10023 GCA_964389915.1 uncultured Planctomycetaceae bacterium | reverse complement strand
ACGTCGAGGAGCGCGCCCGCGGCCTGGAGGTCGAGGACGCCTTCCGGGTGGGCATGATCCACACCGGCTGGGGCATCTTCATCGGCATGGTCACCACCTGCCTGGCTTTCCTGGCCCTGATGGCCACCCGCTTCACCCAGCTCTCGCAGTTCGGCGTCCTGGCCGGCCTGGGCATCGCCCTCTCCGTGCCGGGCATGCTCTTCGTGCTGCCGGCGATCATCACCCTCAAGAACCGCTGGCAGCCGGAGCGCAACCGGATGCTGCGCCCCACCAGCTTCGGCCTGCCCTGGTTGTCCCGGCAGGTGGAGCGGCATTGGCGTCCGGTTCTGGGGGTGGGGTTGGCGGCGGCGGTGGCCTGCCTGCTCAAGCTGATCCTCATGCCGCAGGACATCCGCTTCGACCAGCGCATCTCCAGCCTGCGGCCGCATGAACGGGCCTTCGAGCTGGGCGGCGACATCGCCCGCGCCTTTTCCAACCGCAATCCGAATAAGCTGCTGCTTTTGGCCTGCGGGAAGGACGAGGCCGAAGCCCTGGAGCTAGCCGCCGCCCAGGCCGAGGGCTGCGCCCGGCTGAAACAGGCCGGGGAACTGTTGGATTACGAATCGGTCATGCGCTATCTGCCGGCGCCTTCGGCCCAGGTCCGGCGGCTGGCCGCGCTCAAGAGCATCGATTTCGCCGCCGCCCGCCAAACCTTTGGCCAGGCGCTGGAGCGGGAGGGGCTGGACGCGAGTGCCTTCAAGTTCACCTTCGACCTGCTGAACGGACACGAGCAACTGATACGTGAGGGGGGGATGATCCTGCCCAGCAGCTTTATGGACACTCCGCTCTGGCGGCTGCTCAAGCGGCTGGTCACGCCCCGGCGCGAGCAGTACTTTCTGCGCGACGGTGAGCGCCCGCCGGCGGACGCCTATCCCGTGACCCTGGCCAACGCCGCGGTCGACCGTTCGGGCCAGGAGCGCGCCCCGGCCGGAACGAAACTGACGCGGGAGCAGATCGAGGCTTTCGGCCGGGAGGTCAAGTCCATCACCGTGTTGAGCCGGGGTTGGTCGATCAAGACCAACATCTATCCGCCCATTGATCCGCTGAGCCGGACCGGCGATCCGGCCATCGACAGTGTTTGGCTGGCCAAGGTCCGCCCGGAGCTGGGCCTGCCCGGGCCGGAGGGTTCGGCCTATCTGACGGGCATGGCCGTCCTGGGCTACGAACTGGCCAACGTGGTGCAGGAGGATTTTCTGCGCCTGTCGCTGGTGGTTTTCGCCGTAGCGGCCGGGGCGTTGGCCATCTTCTATCATCGCCACCCCGCGCGGATCGTTCTCTCCCTGATGCCGGTGGTCTGGGGGCTGATCTATCTCTTCGGCCTGATGGCCTTCTTCCGCATTCCCTTCAATTTCGTCAACGTTCTGGCCATTCCCATCATCATCGGTTTGGGCGTGGACAACGGCATCCACTTGGTCAACCGCTTCTTCGAGACCGACGACCGCCGGGTCGGGCCTTTGGTGGCCGACACCGGCCGGGCGATCGTCATCACCACCCTGACCAGCATCGCCGGTTTCGGCTCCCTGGCCGTGAGCGGCTACGAAGGCATCACCAGCATGGGCGTGCTTTCCAGCCTGGCCCTGGGCACCAACCTGGTGGCCAGCCTAGTGGTCTTCCCGGCCCTGCTGGGCCTGTTCGCGCGGCCTTCCGCCACCGCAACCGAGCAGGCGGCTTGACCCGTTTTTCCGGGGGAACTTTTTTATAAAAAAGTTCCCCCGGCCCCCTCAAAAATTTTTCCCCAGCTTCGCTATGCCAGCGCTAGAGCGTTTCATTTCGACAGCAAAGCCATTGATAATGGTGCCAAGGTGAAACAATCCCGCTGGGAAGAGACGAACTCCGTTTTGTCTCCCAGCTCTCTCCCGCTTCGATAACGCGGAATAAAAGCGGTCGAGACGGAGCGCGACCCTGCCTGATCACGGCCGTCCTCGGAAGGCTCTTCACTCAAAATCAAAACGCTATATTCAGTACGCGTCGACCCATGTCGAGCGGGTAGAACCTGGGTGAGTTGTGCACCATGAATTTTTTGTTTGAACGTTTGAACGGGCGTGGCCGGGGGGGGAGTGGGGTTCGGAGAACCTTTTTTGCGCCAAAAGGTTCACCGGCGGGCGGAAGTTTAAACCTTGAATTCGGGCGAACGCACGAAAACGTCGAACAGCTGGCGGCGGGACAGGCCGGCGGTCAGCTGCTGGCGCCATTGGCCAAAGCCGGCCGCGTCGGGCGCGCGGCCGAAAAGGGTGCGATAGAGCCCGGTCAGGAAGGCGTCGTCGTCGCCGGGAGCGAAGTCAGCGGCCAGGAGAAATTCGGCGGCCACCTGAACGGCGGCGGCCGGCTGGTCGGCCAGGCGCTTGTTTTGGGCCTTGAGTTCGGTCGGTTCGGGCCGTCGGCCGCGACAGAAGACGAACAGGCGTTCGATGAAGGCGGCGCGTCGGCGATGACGGGCCGTATTGGTCCCCGCGACCTGATCGCCGGGCGACCAGGGGCCGGCGAGGACCGCCTCCTGTAGTAGATCGCGGTAAGTGTCGAGTAGGGTCGGGAAATTCAAAAGCACGCCGTAAGCCTCGCGTCCCTGGCGCCCCAGGTCGGTCCGTTGGCTCGGCTGACCAATCATCCATTCTAGCAAACGTCCGAGTTGGTCGAATCGCCCGGGTTCGTATTGGCGGCAGGCCGTGGGGCGGACCTGCTCGACGATTCCCCCCGCCGGCGTGGTCAGGATCGGCAGGCCCTGGGCGAGTGCGGCCAGGATCGCCCGCGGATAGCCCGCCGCCCGGGCCGGGTACAGCAGCAGGTCGGCCGCCCGGCAGAGGGCCGGCGTGCGGCTCTCGTCCTCGATCAGGTGCAGCGCGGCGCGGCGTTCGGACGGCAGTTCGGCCAGCCGGGCGGCCTCCCCCCGGGCGAGATCGTCGCTCGGGGCCCCCAGCAACACGAACCGCACCCGGCCCAGCAGTTCGGCCGGCAGTTCGGCGGCGGCGCGGATCAGGTCTTCGCGCCCGCTCTGGGCCTGCCAGGGGCCGGGAACCAGGGCCAGCAGTTGGCCTTCGCCGATCCCCAAATCGGCGCGCAAGGCGTTGCGATTGGCTTTCTTCAGGGCTTTTTCTAGCCGGCGGTCGTCGAGCGCGCCCGGTACGGCCAGGAAATTGCCCCAATGGTTGAGCGGCTGGTAGGTCTGATAGCCCGCGCCCGAGGTGAAGGTCACCTGGTAGGCCAGGCCGCAGGCGGCGGCCGCGCGGGCCAGCGCGGTTTCTCCCAACGGGACCAGCTCGGCCAGCGGCTGGGTGTTGGCGTGGATGCTCCAGACGACCGGCAGGCCGGCCCGGGCCGCCGCCTCCACCGTCGGGGCGGCGAAGACGGTATTGGCTAGGACGACCTGGGCGCCGCTGCGGCTGAGGGATTCGGTCAGCGCTTGGACGTGGCGATCGTAGACGCCGGCGTCGGGGAAGGTGGCCGGAGCTTCGGGCGCGACCTGGCGGGGCAGGCCGGCGGCCTCCAGTTCAGCGCTCAGTCCGCCTCCCGCCGGGGTCAGGAAGACCGGTTCGGCCGCCTGGCGTTCGCGCAGGCCGGCGGCCAGTTCCAGGGCGAACTGGGCCGGGTCGGAATGGTCCAGGGCCGGCGTCCAGACCGCCAGGCGCAAGGGGCGGGCCGGGCGAAAGGCGGTTCCCCGGGCGGCGAATGCGCCGGTGAGGCTTTCGCGCCGCTGGTGCGGGCTGCGATAAGGGTCGCGGAATTCGTGGTATTTGCGCGAGAAACCGCCCTCCTCGGCGGCGGAGTTGAGGAAGCCCCGGCTCTTGCCTTCGTGATGGGTCAGCTCCGCTTCGGGGCAGTAGACGATCCGCTGGCCCGTGGCCGCCAAGCGGAAGCAGAAGTCGATGTCGTTGTAGGCCACGCCGAAATTCTTCTCGTCGAATCCGCCCAGCTTCAGGAATTCCTCTCGTCGGGTGAGGAGGCAGGCGGCGGTCACCGCCGAGCAGTTGCGCATGACCCGGGCCAGCCCCAGATAGCCCGGCTCGTCGCGCTTGAGGAATTTGAAGGCGTGGTCGCACAGGCCCTGGTAGACCCCGTGCCAGACCCCGGCGTGCTGGACCGTGCCGTCGGGGAAGAGCAGGCGCGCCCCCACCGCGCCCACGCCGGGCATTTGCAGCCGGCCGGCCAGGTGGCTCAGCCACCTGGGTTCGAGGACTTCGGTGTCGTTGTTGAGGAAGAGGACGAACTCTTCGGTCAGCTCCTCAACCGCCCGGTTGTTGAGCCAGGCGAAGTTGAAGGCCTCGCCCGGGCCGGGCAGGCGCAGCACCTTGTGCGGCAGGCCGGCCAGATATTCGCGCGTGGCCGGTTCGTCGCTGCCGTTGTCGGCGATGTAGATCTTGTAATTGCGGTAGGTGGTCGTCTCCAGCGAAGCCAGGCATTTTTCCACCAATTCCCGGCGATTGCGGGTGGGGATGACGATCGCCACTTCCGGTCCGCTGTCGGGGAAATCCAGGGAATAGATGTTGAGGTGCCCGGCCACGGCCCAGTCCGGGCGGGCGACCGTGGCCTTGATCCCGCGGCGTTCGAGGGCCTCCTGGACCGCCCGGCGCCCGGCCTCGGCCGCGTAGGGCTTGGCCGCGCCGCTGGCGGCCGTGCTGCCGGGCAGGACGCGCCAGTGGTAGAGAACGAGCGGCACGTGCCCCACCCGGCGGGCGCGTTCGGCGGCGCGCAGGGCCAGGTCGTGGTCCTGCGCCCCCTCGAAGCCCACTCGCAGCCCGCCTAGTTCGGCGAACAGCTCCCGGCGGATACCGAGCGGATGGCAAAGGTACATGAACGAGTAGAGCAGTTCCGGCGACCAGTCGGGTTTGAAGACCGGGTCGCGCCTCTGGCCCTGCGCGTCGAGATGGTCCTCGTCGGCGTAGAGGAGGTCCGTCTCCGGATGCTCCGCCAGATGCAGGGCCAGTTCGCCCAGCGCGTCGGGGGCGAGTGTGTCGTCGTGGTCCAGGAGGAGGATGAATTCGCCCGTGGCCTGGGCCGCCGCGTCATTGGTCGCGCGGCTGATGTGGCCGGCGCGGGGGCGACGGACCAGGCGGACGCGCGCGTCGCGCGCGGCCCAGTTGTCGAGCACGGCCCGGACCTGCGGGTCGGAACTGGCGTCGTCGGCCAGGCAGAGCTCCCAGTGGGGATAGACCTGGGCGGCCACGCTGGCCAGGGCCGCCTCCAGCACTCCGGCCGGCGGATTGTGCACCGGCATCACCACGCTGAAGATGGGGCGGGCGGACAGTCCGGCCAGCCGCTCGCGCAGGGCGGCGGCGCGCCGGTCATTCCAGGCGTTGGCCCGCAGCCAGGCGGCGTACTCGTCCGGTTCGGGATGGGGCTGGCCGGCCAGGAAGGCGCGCACCGCCTCGGGGGAAGCCCCGTCCCGGCGCGAGGCCGGCAGCCTTTCGAGGGCGTGGGCGTGCAGCTCCACGCCCAGGGCCGGCAGTTCCGGATGCAGGCTCAGGTAATGGTACGGGTCGAAGAGCCGGTCGGGCCGGTGGCCGGCGGCCGCGCCGGTTTCGACGAAGTGGATCAGGGCTTCGGGTTCGGTCGCGCCTCCCAGATAGGCGGCGCGGTAATGGGCCGGATCGAAGAGTGGATTGGGCCTTCGGCCGTCCGCGCTGCCCGAGAGCAGGTAATGGACGAGCGGATTCTCGTTCCGCGCGGCGACCTCCGGATTCTGAGCCAGGTAATAGGCGGTGGCGAAGAGCGGATGCGGCCGGCGGCCTTCGGCCGCGCCCGACACCAGGAAATGCCGCAGTGGATTCCGCTCGGTTTCCGGGGCGTCGGCATTCTCCCGGCGATAGTAGGCCGGATCGAAAAGCGGATGCGGTTTCAACCCCTGGGCCTGGCCGTGCGCCAGGTAGTGGATCAAGGCATTGCCGTCCGCGCGGGTCGCCTCGGGGCATTGACGCCGGTAATAGGCTGGGTCGAAGAGCGGGTGCGGCCGGTGCCCCTGCCTGCCGCCGTGCTCCAGGTAATGGGCCAGCGGATTGAGCCCGGCGGCGGCGATCTCCGGATGCTGTCGGCGGTAATAATCCGGTTCGAAGGCGGGGTGCGGCCGGGCCGATTCGAACGCCCCGCGTTCGATGAAGTGGCAGAGCAGATTGTCGGCCGGGGCGGAGTTCAGCTGGGCGCGGTAATACTCCGGCTCGAAGAGTGGATTGGGTTCCCAGCCGGCGGCCTCGCCCTCGGTCAGATAATGGCGCAAGGGGTTGACGCCGGATTCCACTAGCTGCGGATGCCGGTGGAAGTAATGGCCGGGGTCGAAGAGCGGATGCGGCCGGCGGGTTTGCCGGTCGCCCTCGCGCAAAAAGTGTAGGAGTGGATTCTCGCCCGTTTCGGCCAGTTCCGGGCACTGGACGCGGTAGTAGGCGGTCGCGAAAAGGGGATGCGGGTCCAGATTTTGGGCCGCGCCCGACTCCAGGTAATGGAGCAGGGGATTGCCGCCCCGTTCGAGCAGCCCCGGCCGCTGGCGCAGGTAATGCCGGGTCGAGAAGAGCGGGTGCGGGTCCAGGCCCAGGGCGGCGCCGATGCTCAGGTAATGAATCAGGGCATTGTTGTCCGCGGCGCTCAGGTCGGGCCGTTGCGCCTGGTAATAGGCTGTGTCGAAGAGCGGATGCGGCTGGTGTCCTTGGTGGCCGCCGTGCTCCAGGTAATGGACGAGCGGGTTAAGGCCCGCGGCCGCAACCTCGGGATGCCGGCGGCGGTAATAGTCCGGGTTGAAGAGCGGATGCGGTACGAATTTGCGGGTCGAACCATAGCGGGCGAAATGCGCCAGCCACGAACCGCCGCCGGCCGGAACGGCGGGTGCGGCCGGGCCGGCGACCTGGCGTCGGTAATGGGCCGGATCGAAGATCGGGTTGGGTCGGTGGCCGGCGGCTTCGCCAAACTCGAGATAATGGCCCAGCGGATCGGCCTGCGCCGCCTCGCGTTCGTCCGGGTCGGACAACTGCGTCAGGTAGTGGGCCGGAACGAAGAGCGGATGGGCCCGGAGTCCGAGTCGCGCGCCCTGGGTGGCGTAGTGGATGAGCGGCGTCTGCCGGCCGGGGTCGCCGCCCGGCAGCTGGGCGGCGTAATACTCCGGATCGAAGAGCGGATGCGGATGGATCTGGGTCTGGTCGGCATGGAGCAGGTAATGGACCAGCGGATCGGGGGTGGCGGCCGAGCGCTCCCGGTCGTCTTCGATTTGGCTCAGGTAATACGCGGGGGAGAAGAGCGGATGCGGGGTCGCCCCGCTGGGGGCGCCAAGGACGAGATAATGATATAGGGGGTCATGCGGAGCCCAGTCGTCCCGGCACTGTCGGAGGTAGAAACGACGGTTGAAGAGGGCGTGCGGCGAACGGAAAAAATCGTTGGACTCGGCCAGGTAATGGCCCAGGGGTTCGATCCCGGCGGGGAGGAGGTCGCCGCACTGGGCGCGGTAGTGGGCCGGATCGAACAAGGGGTGTGATTTCAGTCCCCGGGGGGCGCCGTAGTCTAGATAGTGCAACAGCGGGTTTTCCCGGGCCGCCGGCCGCTCGGTTTCCGGCAACTGGCCCAGGTAATAGTCGGGCAGGAAGGCCGGATGCGGCTGGCGGCCTTCGCGCGCCCCGCATTTGACGTAGTGCCAGAGCGGATGTCCGCTCTGGGCGCGGACATCCGGATAGAGATATTTGTAGTTTTCCTCGCTGAAGAGACGGGAGGCGAACAGCCGGTTGACCAGCGGCTGGAGGCGGCGGTTGCTGAAGTAGGATCTGAACCCGATCAAATCTTGATCCTTATTCGTCGCTCTGCATCTGCATGCTCAGCAGCGGCCGGCGTTCCATATTGGCCGGCGCCTCGATCGTCCAGGTCTCGGCGTCGGTGGCCGGCGAGTCGTCCACGCCCCGCAGCTTCACCGTCACCTTGCGCCCCACCTCCGGCCATTGCAGGTCGATGACCCGGGGGAAGAGCTTGCGCCCCTCCGCGCCGTCGACCGGCATGTAATTGTCGTAATCGATGGCCCGGATCAACTGGCCCGAGGCCAGGATGTACTCCACCCGGGCGATCAGCCCTTCGCCGTTCAGGCGCACCCGCAAAAAGTCGGTGCCCGCGTCGTGGGCCATCTCGTACATTCCGTTGTTGCCCGCCGCCGGCGCCCAGTGGAATTGCAGGAATTCCGGATGCCCTTCGAGAATGAGCTGCAACATCTCGGTGGGGCTGAAGAGGCCCAGGATGCGAGCGAAGTCGTCGGGCGAGCCGGTGTAGAACTTGCCTTCGCGGGGCAGGTAGAATTGCACCTCGCCCGGAGTCATGAGGATGGTGAAGGCCTTGAAGGCCGCCTTGGTGGCCCGGATCTTGAGATAGCCGCCGGACGAGGCGTGGACCTCGACGTTGACCCCCAGCTTGAAATGGTTGAGCGGGTCGATGATCTGGATGATGCCTTTGTTGCGGCAGGCGGAGAATTTGGCCCGCCGGTCGAGGGCCTGATGGACCGGGTCGTTGGGGTCGGGCTGGGCCGGGGGCTGTGCGGCGGGGGCTTCAGATTTTGCCGCCTGGGAGCCGGGTTCGGCCGCGGCGGGGGCCGGCTGGCCGGGAACGGTCGCATCGGCCTCGGCCGCGTCGAGCCAGGCGCCGCCGGCCAGACAGACGCCGAGGATCAGCCATGATTTGCAGAGGATTCTTACCGTTTCAAGCGCCTGGGACACGCCCTGACTCCTTTTCAAAATCCGGAAAGATAGCGTCGATTGTACGGGTTGGGCGGGAGTTTTTCCCGCTTTTTTTCGCTTTCATCCGTCCCGCGACGACCGTAAGCGGCGTCTCTCAGAAGACTTTATGCTGCGGGACGTCTTGGTTGAGCCGGGCCAGTTCCGGATTCGCCGTCAGCACGGCCAGCGCTTCACGCCAGGCGAAGTCGTCGCGGTTGCCCAGCCGTTCGTATATGGCCCGGGCCAGGGCCAGGTCGGCGGGGCAGTCCACGGTCCAGCGGCAGGCGCTGTAATCCTCCGCCGGCCCGGGAACGTTGACGAGTTTGAAGTGTTCGGGGCGGCGCACCAGATAAGGGGTGACATGCTCCCGTTCGGCCGGATCTTCCGCCCGCGCGGCGGCGATTTCCAGGGCCGCCCGGGTAATGAGTTCGATGTTCATGCCCAGGGGATAGCGCAGCGGGTGACAGTTGCTGACGTAATCCGCGCGGGTGTTCAGGAAGGTTTCGGCGACTTCGTCGATCACTTCCGGATCGCTGAAGGGGCTGTCGGCGCAGATGCGGATGACGGCGTCGGCCGCGAAGGCCGCCGCCGCCCCCCGGTAACGATCCAGGACGTCTTCGGCCGAACCCCGGAAGACCGGCACGCCCAGCCGGGCGCATTCGGCCACGGTCGGCTCGTCGCCCGGCGTGTCGGTGGTGGCCACGGCCACCTCGGCCGGGCGCTTGGCCCGCCCCGTCCGGCGGACCATCCGGGCCAGCAGGCTGGCGCCGCCCAAGTCGGCCAGGATCTTGCCCGGCAGCCGGGTGCTGCCGAAGCGGGCCTGGAGAATCGTTACGATGCGCATCGCTTTTCGATCCTAGAGGTATTGCCCGGCGTCGACCTTGAGCACCTGCCCGGTGAGATGCCGGGCGGCCTCGGTGCAGAGGAAGGCGGCCACCTGGGCCACGTCGGCCGGCGTGCCCAGGCGGGGCAGGGCGCACTCCTTGCGCACCAGGTCGCGGATCAGTTCGGGCGTCTGGGTCTGGGTGGTGGTTTCGATATAGCCCGGCGCGATCAGGTTGACGTTGACGTTGTATTTGCCCAGTTCGGCGGCGGCGGTCTTGACCAGGCCGGTCAGGCCGGCCTTGGCCGTGTTGTAGGCCACGGTGCCGACCCGCCCGCGCAGGCCGTTGATCGAGCCGACGCAGACGATCTTGCCCCCGCCGGCGGCGATGAAGCGCCGGCTGGCGGCCTGGACGTAGGCGAAGGTGCCGCTCAGACAGACGGCCAGGTCGGCGTTCCAGTCCGCCTCGCTCAACTGGTGGAGCGCGCCGCCCGAGGC
>CAYMGG010000204.1:0-10503 GCA_964389915.1 uncultured Planctomycetaceae bacterium | reverse complement strand
GGGAGAAACCGCGCGACAATCGCCCCCTTGATTATGGGGAGCTGTACTTAGCCCATAACTCAACCTCATAGAGGAGAGATGCAAACATGAAAACGATTCGGGAAGAAGCGCGGGACCTGCCCATTCTGGCCGAGGCGGATGTGGTGGTGGCCGGCGGCGGGCCGGCCGGGATCGGCGCAGCCGTGGCCGCGGCCCGGGCGGGCGCCAAGACCGTGCTGCTGGAACGCTACGGCTTTCTGGGCGGCATGTGGACCGCCGGCCTGGTCGGTCCGATCCTGGCCATCGCCGCGCACGAAGACCCGCGCCCGATCGTAGGCGGAATCGGCCGGGAGCTGGGCGACCGGCTCCACCGCCGGGGCGGCGCGCCGACCTGGGAGGAGGGTTGCCGCAACGGCAGCCGCCTGCCCTTCAACGCCGAAATCATGAAACTGGTCTGCGACGAGTTGGCGCTGGACGCCGGGGTGGAGGTGATCCTCCACAGCCTGGTGGGCGAGGTGCTGACCCGCGACGGGCGCATCGCCGCTCTGTGCGTGGAAAGCAAGTCCGGCCGCCAGGCCGTAACCGGCAAAGTCTTCGTCGACGCCACGGGCGATGCGGATGTGGCCGCCCGGGCGGGCGCGCCCTATACAGCCGGTCGGGCCGGCGACAGCCGGTTCATGGCCCTGGGCAGCATGTTCCACTGGGGCGGCCAGCGCTCGACTACGCCCGAGGAGGCCGCGCGCGGCCGGGAGGCCTGCGCCCGCCTGCTTGACAGCCGCCAACTCGGCCTCTACGGCGCCGGCGGCGGCAACCTGGACAGTTGCTACGGTTCGCCCCTGCGTTCGAGCAATGTCACCCGCTTTGCCGGCAATTGCGCCGACGTGCGCGACCTGACCGCCGGCGAGATCCAGGTCCGCCGCGACACCCACGCGCTGATCGACTTCTACCGCCGGGAGGTGCCCGGCTTCGAATCGGCCTATCTGGCCCAGCTGCCGCCCAACATCGGCGTGCGCGAGAGCCGGCAGATCGTGGGCGATTACGCCCTGACCGGCGAGGACGTCGTGCAGGCCCGTAAATTTCCCGACCAGGTGGCCCTGGGTTCGTGGTGGATCGACATCCACTGCCCGCTCGGCGTGGGCGGCCGGGGCGTGCACTTCTGTCAGCAGTCCTGCCGGCAGGCTCCGCCCTGCCCCTGGCTGGAGGCCAACCGCGAGGCCGCTCCGGCCCAGCTCTATCCGCCCAAGGGCGGCTATTACGGCATTCCCTACCGCTGCTTGGTACCGCAAAAGGTCGACAATCTGCTGGTGGCCGGCCGCTGCCTGAGCGCCACGCCCCAGGGCCAGGGCGGCGCGCGCGTGACCGGCACCTGCCTGGCCATGGGCGAGGCCTCCGGTCTGGCCGCGGCCCGCGCCGCCAACGCCGGCCGCGCCCCGCGCGCGGAGAACGTGGCCGAACTGCGCGCGGCCCTCATTAAAGCCGGTGCGATTGTAGACTGATAGCCAGGTTTGCGCCGGAAGTGGACTTTGGCCTCTACTGAACAGAAATCGAGACGACATGACTAATCTGAAAAAGGTTAGCCGTAAAACTCGGGGCAAGATGAAAATTAAAACTGAGTGCGCGGTGCTGGTCGCGGGCGGCGGGCCGGCCGGAGTGGCCGCCGCCTTGCAGGCCGCGCGCGGCGGGGCCGATACGCTTCTGATCGAAAGCCAAGGGCGACTGGGCGGCGCGGCTGTCAGCAACTACGTGTCGCCCTTCATGGGAGGCGCGGACAGTCCGTTGGTTGAGGAAATTCTGGCCGCCAACGGCGGGGCGGAAGTGGATTTCCAGTTCCTGGATCTCACCTATGCGGATCTGCTCGAACAGGCCAGCGTCAATATCCTGCTGCACACCTGGGCGGCGGAGGCCCAGGTCAAAGGTTCCCGCCTGCAAACCGTGGAGACCTTTTCCAAAAATGGACGGCAAAAAATAAAAGCCCGCGTCGTGATCGACGCCACCGGCGACGGTGATGTGGCTGCGGCCGCGGGAGCGCAATTCGAAAAAGGGCGAACCGCCGACGGGCTTATGCAACCGATGACCGTCATGTTCGTGCTGGCCGGCGCGGCCGAGAATGCGTTCGTTTCCGGCAGCGAAGAATCCGCCCGCCAGATACATCTGCCAGCCGGCACCTGGGAGGAAGTGATTCTAACCGGTCAAGCGGCCGGCGAATTGCCCGAGAATGTCGGGGTAATCCGCCTTTATCCGGGGCGAGGCCCAGACGAGCGGATCGTTAATGCCACGCAAGTGAACTATGTCGACGGGACCAAAGCGGAAGATCTGACGCGCGCGGAATTATCCGCACGTCGTCAAGCGCGGCAGATTTTGGATTTTCTGCGCCGCCGGGCACCGGGTTATGAAAACATCAGACTGGCAGGAATGCCGGCCGCCGTGGGGGTGCGCGAAACCCGCCGGATTTTGGGGGAAGCTTATCTGACCAAGGAAGACCTGCTGGCCGGGCGCAAGTGGCCGGACGCCGTGGTTTGGAACGCCAATTTCTGCATCGACATTCACAATCCTGACGGACAAGGCCAGGCGGAGGGTCCACAGGCGGCACGGGTTCAACCCTATGACATCCCCTTCGGTTGTCTGATTCCCAAAGGTTTTGACAATCTGCTTACGGCCGGGCGCTGCATCAGCGGCAGTCACGAAGCCCACGCCTCATACCGGGTGCAGAAAATCTGTTTGGCAACCGGTGCGGCCGCCGGCGCGGCCGCCGCTCTGGCCGTGCAGGCCGGTGTTTCCGTTCGCGAGGTAGATATAAAAAAATTGCAGACCATTCTGGCTTCGAAATAATTCTCAGACGACAAACTGCAAAAGGAATCCAAATGCAAACCTACCATGAAGCGGCGCGAGAGCTGAAGGTCAAGGGTGAATACGACGTCCTGGTGGTGGGCGGCGGCCCGGCGGGCGTGGCGGCGGCCCTGGCGGCGGCCCGGCGAGGCATGAAGACGCTCTGCGTCGAGCAGTTCAACTGCCTGGGCGGCGTAGCCGGCGCGGGCGGTCACGGACATATCTCCAAATATGACGAGGGCGGCGGCAAATGCCGGCGGATCGTCGGCGGCATTGCCGACGAACTGGCCGACCGGGTGGTGGCCGAAGGCTGGGGCATGCGCAAGAGCCACGGCATCTGGTTCGAGGTCGAGGGCCTCAAAAAGGTGCTGGAGGCCATGTTCGCCGAAGCCGGCGTGGACCTGCTCTATCACTCGTTCTTCTGCGAGACCATCGTCAAGGACGGCGTCGCGGTCGGCGCGGTCATTCAGGACAAGGGCGGCCGGCGGGCGGTCCTCGCCAAGCGGGTGATCGACTGCACCGGCGACGGAGACGCGGCCTTCACCGCCGGCTGCCCCGTGGAGATCGGCCGGCCTAAAGACGGCAAGTGCCAGCCCGTGACCCTGATGTTCACCATCGGCGGCGTGGACTGGAATAAGGTGAGCGAGTTCCACGCCCAGTACTGCCGCGAACACCAGGACGAGCAGAACCCCTGGAAGCTCCAGCAGGTCTACGCCCAGGCGGTCAAGAATGGCGACATGCGCCGCTTCCAGACCGGCAACATGGGCTGGTGGTGGACCCCCACCCGGCCCGACTGGGTCGGAGTCAATTTCACCCACATCATCTACACCGACACCACCTCGGCCGAAGACCTGACCCGCGCCACGCTCGAAGGCCGCAAACAGGCCTACGAGACCATCGACGTCTACCGCAAATACATCCCGGGCATGGAGAAGTGTTATATGGTTAGCACACCAAACTCCATCGGCCTGCGCGAGTCGCGCCGAGTGATGGGCGAGTACGTGCTGACCCACGAGGATCTTCAGGCCCAGCGGGAGTTCGCCGACAACATCTGCTATGGTTCGTTCTTCACCGACATCCACTGCATCGACGGGCCGGGCATGGACCCGCAGTGCTGGTATCCGCCCGCGGGCTACAAGTATCACATCCCCTATCGCGTGCTGGTGCCGCAGCAGGTGGAGAACCTGCTGGTGGCCGGTCGCTGCGTAAGCTGCACCCACGTGGCCCTAGGCTCGATCCGGGTGATGGTCCCCTGCCTGGGCATGGGCGAGGCGGCCGGCGCGGCGGCGGCGCTCTCGCTGCAGGCCGGCATCACCCCCCGCCAGGTGAACGTGCCGGAGCTGCAGGCCAGCCTCCGCCAGGCCGGCGGCATTATCGACGAGGCCGACATCGAACGCCACGCGGCGAAGAAATAGCTTCCGTTTTGTGGACTGCAATCCGGGGGGACTTTTTTGCAAAAAAGTCCCCCCGGCCCCCCTCAAAAAACTCCCGCCATTCTAGCGTTCGACGCGGATCATTTTTCCGTCCGTCAGATCCAGTCGGTATGTAGGCCCGATCGGGCTCGCTGATACGCGATAATACAGACCATCATAAATTGGAGTTCCCCAGCCCCACCTCCAAATGCCTTCAATCGAAAAAGAATTTATCAATGTACCGTCCAATCCATACACCACCCATTTGGATTTAGTTAAGCAGAGAACGCCGCGCCCTGCTTCCGGCGGGCAAGCGCTATCGCGGCCAGGGGAATAAAAGACAACCTGATTTATTTCCCAATATCCCGCACTTGGATTCCTTGTCTCTATTGGATCGGGCAAATGAAAAGTCACTTTTCGGCCATCGGGAAACCAAAGCTCAAGCTGCAAGCTATCAACTATTTGATAGCTTCCTTGCAGCAGATTTTCCTTTTTATCATTGAGGGGAATGGCGTGCCATGCTTCTGCGCCCGGGCATAGAACCAGACGCTCATCTCTGTAGGCGCATTCCTGAGGGATGCGTGAAAGCCCGTTCGGCAGCGGTGCCTTCATACGCGCCTCATGTTCCAAATCGGTCCAAGTCAGATACAGAAGCCCGGGAATTCGCGTAAACCGAACCGATTCCGGGCGAGCTTTGACCGGCCGCGGCAGCCTTTTCAATTCCTGCAACTGTCCCTCCGTTCCTCGCCCGCCATAAAAGAGCACTTCGGCCTGATCCGTGACCGCAATCAGATATTCCATCCCGCTCGGCAAACGATAATCTGCCGCCGCATACAATTTAGGATTGCCGCCCAGTCGGACGGGAAGCGGCTGGTTTCCGCTCACCAGCGTGCCGCCGCTGGTCTGCTCCAGACCTTGCCGCTGGGTGCCGACAAACCAGACCGGGTCGACCAGCTCCGCCGCTCCGGCCGAGCCAAGCAGCAAAATCAAACCGACCAATCCGCCCGCCAGTTTTTTCTCACGCCCCCTGAACATAACTCGCCTTTCGCCCCGACCGGGCCATGGCTCAACGTGCATCGACCTTACCATTCAGCGCGGCCGTTCAGGGCGTCAGATTTTCGCGAGTGCAGAGGGCGTGGAACTCGGGCGAGGCGAGGATCAGGTCCACGCCCTGCGAGCGGCTGCGGTCGCAGCCCAGGGCCGTGATCCAGTCGGCCAGTTCCGTCGTTTCCGGGTCGCGTTCCAGCAGGGCGCGGTATAAACCGAGCGCATACCGCCCGCCAGGCAGGTCGCGGGTCACCATTTCCGGACTGAAAAGAATGCCCCGCGCGGCCTGGCCGGCGGTCTGCTGGCCATTGTTCAACGCGTCCGTCCAGGCCCAAAAGCCCGGATCGTCGGGCTGGCGCTCCAAACAATACACATACAGCCGCTCGACCAGATCGTAATTGCCGGCCTGCGAGACCAGGCGCACCCGGTCGGCCTTGGGATAGGGATATTGCGTACCACGGATCGCTCCGCCCAGCCCGCCGGCGGCCGGATCGGATTTGATATACTCCCGCAAGGTCTCGTCCGTCTTCTGGGCGCAGTCCAGCGTGGGCAGGCTCCGGAAGGGATAATTGTCCCCGCCGTTGCCGATGAAGGAATCCGTGGCCAGGGTCAGGCTCTCGCCGGCCACGGCCTGGCCGTTCTCCACCACCACCCGGCCGCTGTTAAGCACCACCTTGACCACCCGCGTGCCGGGCGTCTGGACCGTGCCGTCGGCGTTCAGCACCTGGGCCGTGCCGCTCGGATCGACCACCATTTTCAGCCCCGCCGTCTGGGGAAAGGTCGCGTGCGCGGCCGGCATGGCCGCCACCCCGTGCTCCAGCAGCACCTTCAGATGTTCGGGCGTGATCCCCTCGATCACGACCAGCAGGTTGCCGTAGGGGAAATTGGAGCCGGGAAAAGTTTCGTACAGCGTGCCCGGTCCCAGCACCTCGTCCACCCGCATCCCGCCGCCGTCGAGCAGGGCCACCGAGGCGGCCGGATAGATCTGCTTGGCCTTCCACAGGTAGGCGTCGGCGCAGAGATCGCCCAGGTTGGCCTCGTTCACCCGCTTGCCCTGCCCCGCCCCGTCGTCGCGCAGGCCCATGAGCGCCACGTCGGTCGTGGCCAGCGGCGTGGCGGCCAGGGTGTCGAGGTAGGCGTTGACCGGCGCGCAGACATTGGCCAGGGTGTCGGCGTCGGGCGTAATGCTGGCGTCCACCGCCACCAGGCGCGACTGGGTCGAATCGACCGCCGTGATCTCGCCGGCGGCGTCGAACGTGACCCGCAGGCAGCCGATGGTCTGCAAGTGGCCGCTGGCCGTGACCAGATAGACGTTGCGGCCGTCGGCGTCCGGCCGCACCCAGGGATAGCTGCCCTTGGTCGCCACCAGGTCGCCGTGCCAGCCGCCGGTGACCATGACGTCGACGTGATGCAAATATTTGATCAGTTCGCCGTCCAGGTCCACCACCTGCAAATGGGTCATGAGGATGATCCGCGTGACGCCGGCGGCGATCAGCGCGTCGATCTCGGGCTGGATGATGGCGGCCAGGGCCTGATAATCGGCCGCCGAAGGCGAGGGATTGCCAAAGCCCGCGGGCTTGACCACCACCTGGCCGGGCGAGGAGATGCTCGCCACCCAGGGCGTGGTCGCCCCGACCAAGCCGAATTTTTCGCCGTCGCGGTCGACGATCAGGCGCGTGACCAGGCGGCTGCCGGCCAGATCGTTCAGCGCCGCTTCGCCGGACCAGTCGATGTTGCAGGCGATCAGTGGCGCCCGGTCGGCCGGCCAGGCATTGACGAATTCGGCCAGGAAAGCCGGCCCCTGGTCGAAGTCGTGATTGCCGATGGCGAAAGCGTCGTAGGGGATGCGCTTGAAGAATTCCAGATCGTAATAGACGCGCGGCGAGGATTTGAGCGTGGCGTTCATCTCCAGCCCCGGCTCGGTCAGATCGCCCGTGTTCAACACCAGCACCGTGGCCCCGGCGGCCGCCGCCGCGGCGCGCAGCGCCTGATGCTGGGTCACGAACCGCGCGGCCGAATCGCGATTGGTCCCGTCGACCAAGTGGCACTCGGGATCATTGTCATGAATGATCGCCACCTCCAGCGCCGCCGCCCGCCCGCCGGCCAGCAGCCCGCACAACCCCAGCGCCAAACCGAACCATAGCCGCGCCATCCGCCGCTTCATCTGTCGCTCCAATGTTAAAAGAGAAGGATCGAGATTTTTCTCAATCCCGAGCCACCCGCAATCATTGATCGCAATTTCCCGACATCACCAGCATCTGTTTGGCTTTGACCGCCGCGGCCTTTTTCGTGATGTAGGCAAGCTCGTCATTATGATTGATCGAACCATCGTGCGGCGTATTTTCATACATTATTCTCTTATGTACATCCCCGTTCAACAAGACCCACATTCGGCCGTCATGCAGGGCCAAAACCACAAGACCTTCACTAATGCCCCCGAAGCAGTCACAATACTCCTGCGAAATCCTGTCTTGCCATCCTTGCTTGGGCGACTTGCACTCTCATAGTTCGATAGGTATGAGCCTCTTCGTATGATCTGCAGCAGCTCAAACAGTAGATTACGCTCATCTATCAAAAGCATCTTGTCTAAACAACCAGCCCTATAGTCCTTCTCTCCGCCCAAAAGCGCGTACTTCACGTCATAATCAGAGAGCCGCTGGATAGGATCGTCATAAAGGTATCGGCCGCCATAAACAAATGCGAGGTAAGGTTCGTTTTGGGCATAGCTGACACTAACGCTTAACTGCCGCCCTCCCACTTCGCGCTTAAAAGTCTCATCCCGGTGGCTTAAGGAATTATAATTTTCGCTCAACGCCTTATATAAACTGTCGGGCAAGGGCGTCGTCCAAGGCGCAAAGGTTTCCGCCAGCGGGCTTTCATGAAAGCCGGGACGGTCGTAAAGCAATGACTGGCGGTAGGCGCAGGTGAACAGCAGCGCTCCGCCGGCCAGCAGCCAGCCGCCGACCAAGCGCCATCTGGCTGGAGTAGATTTTCCGTCCTTGTCCGCCCGAAACATGCCCGACTCCTCATGTGGCACTCGCTTGGCAATTTCCCAATGCAGATTGCCAACCTTCTAAACCGAGCCACCCGCAATCATTGATCGCAACCTCCCGGATTCATTGGCCTAGGTTGCCTTTGGCCGCCGCGACCTTTCCCACAAAGCATTCGAGCTCGTCATTGTTATATATTCGTCCATCAGGTCTCTCATCCCCACCAATCACTGAACCCAAATTGCCAGCATACAAAACTAGCTTTTGTCCATTATTTAGCCCTAAAATCACACCCCGGGCACGCCGATGCCGATATGGCGGACGCAACCCCATCCGACATAATGTTTCGCCATCCTTGCTTGGTCGAGCGAAGTTGCTCATTGTAGATCCGTATGTGCCGCGGCGCATAATCTGCAACAGTTCATATAGTAATTTTCGCTCATTAATTAATAGCATCTTATCCAAACACCCCGCATTATCATTGTATCCTTGCCCTAAAAGTGCGTATTTTACGTCATAATCGGAAATCAACCCAATCGGATCATAATAGCCATACCTTCCGTTGCTGACCGTTACCAAACATGCCTCATCTTCATAATAGGTGATCCATACGTGCAGCTTTATTCCCTCCCAATCACGCTCGGAATACTTTCTGTTTATGCGCAGTCCATTGTCACGCATTTTCATTCTGGCAGACAGACTTTCCGGCAGAGGCGTAGTCCAAGGCGCGAAAGTTTCCGGGCTTGGGCTTTCGTGAAAGCCGGGACGGTCGTAAAGCAATGACTGGCGATAGGCGCAGGTGAAAAGCAGCGCCCCGCCGGTCAGCAGCCAGCCGCCGACCAGACGCCATCTGGTTGAAGTGGATTTTCCACCCTTGTCCGCCCGAAACATGCCCGGCTCCTCACGACGTTTTGACTTGACAATTTTCCCGCGAAAAATATACATTTTCAAGACTTTTCGCGGCGGGAGCCAAAACCCGCCGGAACGCGGCCGGTCGCAGGGCGACCGCTTTTTTATGCGCCCGCCGGCCCGGCCGCCGCGTTCGCCAGACCGATGCAGGATTTACCGCGGGTTGAGAGCCCGCGCTACAAAAAGCCCCCGGATGGGGCGAATACGCGGAAAGGATAGGCAACATGGCCAAGAGCAAGTGGAACGTCGCGATCGTGGGCGTGACCGGCGCCGTCGGGCAGGAGATGCTAAACTGCCTGGAGAAGAGCCGGGTCGAGGTGGGTGAACTGCGGGTCATGGCTTCGGCCCGTTCGGCCGGCAAAACCGTGACCTTCAAAGGCAAAACCCTCGAGATCATCGAGGCCACCACCGGCGCCTTCACCGGGATCGACATTGCCCTGATGGCCGTCGAATCCGACCAGTCGCTGGAGTTCAGCCCGGCGGCGGCCGCCGCCGGCGCGGTGGTGATCGACAACTCCTCGGCCTACCGCATGGACCCCGAGTGTCCGCTGGTCGTGCCGGAGGTCAACCCCGAGGCCAGCCGCAAGCGGCCCAAGGGTATCATCGCCAATCCGAACTGCTCGACCATCATCATGAACGTTCCGGTCTGGCCGCTGCACCGGATCAACCCGGTCAAGCGCCTGGTCGTCTCGACCTACCAGGCCGCCAGCGGCGCGGGCCGCCCGGCCATGGACGAGCTGGAAGCCACCACCAAGGCCTGGGCCGCCGGCCGGCCGATCGAAACCAAGGTCTTCCCGTACCAGTTGACCATGAACCTCTTCTCGCACAACAGCAAGATCGGCGAGAACGGCTACAATGCCGAAGAGATGAAGATGGTCAATGAGACCCGCAAGATCTTCGGCGCGCCCAATATCATGATCACCGCCACCTGCGTGCGCGTGCCCGTAATGCGCGCCCACTGCGAGGCCATCAATATCGAGTTCGAGCGGCCGATCACCGAAAAAGAGGCGCTGGCGGTCCTGAGCAAGGCTCCGGGCGTAAAAATCCTCGACGACCGGGCCAAGAACCGCTCGCCCCAGCCCCTGGACGCCTCGGGCCTGACCGACGTCTTCGTCGGCCGCCTGCGCTCCGACGTCAGCCGCCCGGACGGCCGCGGCCTGGACCTGTTCGTCTCCGGCGACCAGATCCTCAAGGGCGCGGCCTACAACGCCGTGCAGATCGCCGAGCTGGTGGTGGCCGAGAAGTAACGTTCGCTAAAAACTAAAAAAACCGGGGGGAGGACCTGGCGGTCCTCCCTCCGGTTTTTTCCGCTATCCGGGGGAACTTTTTTGCAAAAAAGT
>CAYMGG010000203.1:0-10598 GCA_964389915.1 uncultured Planctomycetaceae bacterium | reverse complement strand
GGGGCGGCCCCGGCCGCGCCCGGTTCCCTTGGCGGTTACTTTCTTGGTTGCCATGTCTGCATGTCCTTCCAAATACGCGTTACTTGCGCTTTCAATTCCGCCGGTGCGCCGGCGTTCTCAATGACCGGCCCGCAGCGCGTCCGGTTCCCCTCGATTTCTTGGTGCAGGCGCGCGTCGCGCCGCGCCAGTTCGGCCGCATCCCAGCCGCGCTCGGCGGCTCGGCCCAGCCGGATTTCGGCCGGAGCCTCGACCCGCAGCACCCGGTCGCAGATCCGGTCCAGTTCCAGGCGGAAGAGGACCGCCGCGTCCAGGACCGCCGGGGCCGTCAGGGCCGCCCGCCGGGCTTCGGCTTCGGCCAGCCGGCGCAGGGCCGGATGGACGATCGCCTCCAGGCGGGCCAGTTCGGCCGGGTCGGCGAAGACGATCCGGCCGAGTTTTTTCCGGTCGATTTCGCCGGCGGCGTCGGCCACGTCCGGTCCGAAGGCGGCCAGGATCTGCGCCCGTTCCGCCGGCTGCCGCAGCACCGCATGCCCCAGGCGGTCGACGTCGATGACCTGCGCGCCCAGTTCGGCCAGCTGCCGGGCGACCAGACTCTTGCCCGCGGCCGGCAGGCCGATCAGCCCCAGGATCGGGTGCGGGGTCATTTCAGTTCCAGCCAGTTGCGCCCCACGCCGATATCGACCGTCAGGGGCGTGGTCACCTCCGGCAGCGCGTGCTCCATCTCGGCCCGGACCATTTCGCGCAACGCCTCCACCGCTTCCGGCGGGCATTCGAACAACAGTTCGTCGTGGATCTGCAACAACAGGCGCGCCCCGGGCGCGACCTGCGGCAGGCGACGATGGATGGCGATCATCGCCTTTTTGATCAGATCCGCGGCCGAGCCCTGGATCAGAGTATTGATGGCCATCCGTTCGGCCGCGGCGCGCTTCATCTTGTTCGAACTGTTCAGGTCGGCCAGCTGGCGGCGGCGGCCGAGGATGGTCTTCACCTCGCCGGCGGCGCGGGCGGTTTCGATGGTCGCGTCGATGAATTCGCGCACCCGGGGGAAGCGGGCGAAGTAGCGGTCGATGAACACCTGGGCTTCGCCGCGGTTCATCTCGGTCTGCTGGGCCAGGCCGTGGGCCGACTGGCCGTAGATGATGCCGAAGTTGACGGCCTTGGCCGCCGAGCGCTGCTCGCGGCTGACCGAATCGGGCGAGAGGTGGTTGAGTTCGGCGGCGACCACCCGGTGGATGTCCTGGCCTTCGGCGAAGGCGCGCTTGAGCATCTCGTCGCCGCAGAAGTGGGCCAGCATGCGCAACTCTACCTGTGAGTAGTCCGCCCCCAGCATGAGCCAGCCTGGTTCGGGCACGAAGGCCGCGCGGATGGCTCGGCCGTGATCGGTGCGCACGGGGATGTTTTGCAGGTTCGGATCGCGCGAAGAGAGGCGGCCGGTGGCCGTGGCCGTCTGCGAGAACGTGGTATGCAGCCGGCCGGTGAAGGGGTTGACCAGGGCCGGCAGGGCGTCCAGATAGGTGCTCTTGAGCTTGTCGTAATGCCGGTAATCCAGGACGCGCGTGGGCAGTTCGTGCCCTTGGGCGGCCAGCTCCAGCAGCACGTCTTCGTCCGTGCTGAAGCCGGTCTTGGTCTTTTTGACCACCGGCAGGTTGAGCTCGCTAAACATCACTTCGCCCAGTTGCTTGGGGCTTTTGATGTTGAATTCGTGCCCGGCCAGGGCGTGGATGTCGGCGGTCAGGGCGGTCAGGACTTTTTCGGCCTGCTCGCTCAGGAGGCGCAGCTGCTCGCAGTCCACCCGTACGCCGCACTCCTGCATGTCGGTCAGGACCGCCGCCAGCGGTAATTCCAATTCGTCCAGCAACCGGCGTTCGCCCCGTTCGTCGAGCAGGGCGCCGAGTTTGGCCTCCAGGCGCAGCGCGGTTTCGGCGTCTTCTCCGGCATATTCGGCGATCTGGGCCAGCGGCACTTCGGCCATGGTGATCTGCTTAACCCCCTTGCCGATCAGGTCGGCGGTGGGGATCTTGGTCAGGCCCAGGTGGCGTTGGGCCAAAGCGTCGAGGCCGTGTTCCGTGAGATGGCCGTCGAGAATATTGCTGGCCAGCAGGGAGTCGAAGACAATGCCGCGCACCTCGATCTGCTGCCGGCGCAGGACCAGCACGTCGTATTTCAGGTTTTGCCCGGTCTTGGTCACGGCCGGATCGGCTAGTACTTCGGCCAACCGCGCGAGTTCGGCCTCGCCCAGCCGCGGTTCGCTTTCCGGAGCGCGGAAGGGCAGGTAATAGGCCGTGCCCGGTTCCCAGGCCAGGCTGACGCCCACCAAGTCGGCCTGCAACGGGTCCAGGGCGGTGGTTTCGGTGTCCAGGGAGAAGTGTTTTTGCTGGTGCAACTGGGCCAAGAAATCGGTAAAAGCCTCGGGAGTGGCCACCAGCCGGTAATCGCGCTTCTGGGCCGGTTTGACGGCCGCCGGCAATTCCTTGAGCAGGCTGTGGAAGCCCAGGCGGGTGAAGATTTCAGCCAGTTTTTCGCTGTCGGGCGCGCGCATGGCGCAGGCCGGCAGGTCCAAGGTCACCGGCGCGGCGGTGTCGATGGTGGCCAAACGCTTGGAGAGGCGGGCGGCCTCGGCGCATTCGCGCAGCTTTTCGCCGCGCTTGCCCTTGATTTCGGCGGCGTGCTCCAGCAGGTTTTCCAGCGACCCGTACTGGGCGATCAGTTCCTGGCCGCCCTTGGGACCGATGCCGGCCACGCCGGGGATGTTGTCGGCCGTGTCGCCCACCAGGCCGAAAAGGTCGGGCAGCTGGGTGGGCTGGAGGCCGGTCTTGGCCGCATAATCGGCGGCGGTCTGGAACTCGTCCTTCTTGGCGTCCAGAATGCGCACCCGGTCGCCCAGGAGCTGGGCGCAGTCCTTGTCGCCCGTAACCAGGACCGCATCGCAGTTTTGCGCCGCCGCCTGGACCGCCAACGCCCCCAGGAGGTCGTCGGCCTCGTAACCGGGCAGGCTGATGACCGGAATGCGGTAAGCGGCCAGGATCTCGTGAATCACGGGAATCTGGGCGAGCAGTTCCGGGGGGGTGGGTTTGCGGGTGGCTTTGTATTGATCGTAGACCTGATGGCGGAAGGTCGGGCCGGGCGAGTCGAAGACCGCGGCCAGATAGGGCGGCTGGTGTCTCCGGACCAGGTCCAGGAGCATGCGCGTGAACCCGTAGGCGGCGCCGGTGGGCGAGCCGTCGGGCGCAGTCAGCCCCTCCACCGCGTAAAAGGCGCGGTAGACTTGCGCATGGCCGTCGATCAGAAAGAGCGTATCGAACATGTTTGGGCTATCGGATACCGGTTTTAGAGGATTCGGGTCATGGCCGGAGAGAAAGAGGTCGTGGTTTGCAGCTCCAAGGTCAGACGCTCAAGCGTCAGTTTACGCAATATAATATCTCGGTCATTCGGCGCCGGCCGCGCGCCGGCGTTTTCTGTCGCCTGCCGTCGGTGCGGGTCGAACCCGGCGCCGTCGACATGGTCCGCAATCGGGAATTGGCAAGAACCCGATGCCGCCTGCGCGCGACCGGAACCAGCCGGTCGATTACGCTGAAGGGGAAAACGAAGCTGCTACAGCCTGACGGGACTCGATTTGTCGGGAACTATAGGCCAGCCAGGGGCAGTGATTGTCATTCCCGTCGGCGCGGGTGCATACGGCAATAGTTGATGAACCGGATGGTACACACAAACCGAGGGTTTTTTGAAGTCATCCAAAATAATGCGGTAATGGCCCGGACCAGGAATGAGCTTTACCCTCCAGGCAATACTATTTAACCTGGCTAGGGGGGGGATTGTCAAGCGCAAAAAAAGGCCTGGCGGTTTTTTGCCATAAAAATATGATCTGAGCAGAATGCCGGAAACGGTCGTGCTTTTCACTACTGAACTGCGGCCCGGCGGCGCGGAGCGGATCGTCTGCGAGCTGGCCGCCGGACTGGACCGGGGGTTATATTCCCCGCGGGTCGCCGCCCTCGACGGCCGGGGGGAGTACGCCGACCGGCTCCGGTCGGCCGGCGTCCCGGTCCATGATCTGGGGGCGCGTCACGCCTGGCAGCTGCCCCGGGCCGTGGCCGGTTTGCGGCAGCTGCTGGCGGAGCAAAACGCCGCCCTGCTGCATGCCCACCTGCACCACGCGACGATCGTGGGCCGCCTGGCCACCCGGCGGGCGGGCGTGGCCTGCCTGGCCACCTGCCATATCGTCGAGCGGCGGTTCCGGCCGTGGCGTTACTGGCTCGACGCCCTGACCGCCGGGTGGGGGGCGGCCGAGATCTGCGTCTCCCAGGCCGTGGCCGCCCATCAACGGCGGCGCACCGGCCTTCCGGCCGAGTATTTCCCCGTCATTCCCAATGGTCTGGACCTGGCCCGTTTCGCGGGCCGGCCGGACCGGGCCGCCGCCCGCCAAGCGCTGAATCTGCCGCCGGACCGGCCGCTGGTCGGCGCGCTCGGCCGATTCGATCGGCAGAAGGGCTTCGATCTACTGTTGACCGCCTGGGCCCAGTCGTCGTTGCGGGAGAGCGACGCCGGGCTGGTGCTGGCCGGCTACGGGCCGCAGGAGAGCGAGCTACGCGAGTTGGCCACCCGGCTGAACCTGCCGGTTTACTGGGCCGGCTATCAGGCCGAGGCCGCACGTTTCCTGCCGGCCTTGGACCTGTGCGTCTGTCCCAGCCGCTGGGAGGGGTTCGGGCTGGTGGCGCTGGAGGCGTTGGCCTGCGGTGTACCGCTGGTGGCCAGCCGGGTCGACTCCTTGCCCGAAATCGTCCGCGACGGCCTGGACGGAATCCTGGTTGAACCGGAAGATCCTTCCGCCTTGGCCCTGGGCGTGGCCGGATTGTTGGCCGCTCCGGCCGAACGCCGGCGGCTGGCCGAGGCCGGCCCGGTGCGCGCCCAGGCTTTTTCGGCCGCCGCGATGATCACGGCCCACGAACGGCTTTATGCGCAGACGATTGAAGCTGCGAACAGATCGTAACGACCGAAGGGGAAGGCAAATGGAACCCACCATCAAATGCGGCAAGCATCTGGCATTGCATGCCAAGCTGACCGGTTCGCGTTTCGAGGACGTGTGCCTGGGCGAAGCCGAGTTCGACAATGTCAGCCTGGCGCGGGCGAAATTCCATAACATCAATTTCAGCGACATTACGGTCACGGCGGCCCAGATGGGCGGGGCCAAGTTCAAGCATATCGGCCCCCCCCCGGACCAGAACGGCAAGCAGGAGCGGCAACGGCCGGTGACGTTTGAAGAAATGATGCTTTGCGATAGCGTGTTTACAAAAGTCGACCTTTCCCAGGCGCGGATAATCGACTGTAATCTGCAGGGAATGACCATCGACGGAATTCTGATGACCGAGCTTCTGGCGGCGTATCGGAATCAGACGGAAAAGCGCGGCGAATAGGCCTTGGCCTGCGGCAGGATGGTGAGCACGCCGGCCGGATTGGCCGCGGCGGCTAACCGCGGCGGATCTCGGCCCATTCGCGCTGCGATTCGATCAGCGAGCCGGGCTGGAGGAAGGCCAGGGCGTCGTCGCTGCCGACCAGATTGGCCAGCTCCGCCCGGGTGTAGACCGCTGCGCCGTCGTGGGCGGCGCGGTTGGTGGCTGTCACCTGGCCGGCGATGCGCAGCAGCCAGTGCAGTTCCGGAATGTTGAATTCCATGATCAGCGACATGCCCGAAGCCAGCTTGACCTCGGTGGCCAGTTCCAGGCGCAGATTCTCGCCTGTGCCGCTGCCGCCGGAGATCAGCCCCTCGCCCAGCGGTTTGCCGTCGGCGCCCAGGATGCGGATCGGCAGGCAGAGCACCAACTCGTCGTTGTCGACCAGGCAGCCGCGCACGCTGTAGATGCGGATCTTTTCCTTCTTGCCCTTGACCTGGGTGTCGGGCAGGCGGATGGCCAGGCAGCGCTGGCGGATCGGCAGATAGGTGCTCTCCGAGACGAAGACCTGCCAGCGTCCGGCCAGGGATTCGATCCGCTGGCCGAGGTTGACGTTGTCGCCGATCACGGTGAATTCGATCCGCTCCTCGCCGCCGATGTTGCCGGCGGCGAACTCGCCGGTGTTGCAGCCGATGCCCAGGAAGAGCGGGTCGCGTCCTTCGCCTTTGAGGTCCAGGTCGAAGGACCAGACCCGGGTCTGCATTTGCAGGCTGGCGACCACGGCGTTGTACTCAGGCGTGGGGTCGGGGAACATCACGTTCCAGAAGGCCATGATCATGTCGCCGGCGAATTTGTGGAGCGTGCCCTTGTTCCGGGTGACGGTGTCGGTGGTGATGGTGAAATAGCGGTTGAGGCTGTCGACCACCTCGATGGCCGAGAGCTTTTCGGCCAGGCTGGTAAAGCCCACGATGTCGGCGAAGAAGACCGTGCCCCGCGCTTTACGGCCGCCGGTTTCGAGGGGGATGCTGCCGTCGAGCACCGCCTGGACCACGTCGGGCGACATGTAGCGCGCCAGGTGCGCCCGGTTGCGGGTCTCCTCCTGCACCGCATCGTAGAGGTGGGCGTTCTTGAGGGCGATGGCGGCCTGGGCGGCAATGCCGGTGAGCATGGCCAGGTCGTCGGCCTTGAAGGTGTGCAGATTGCGCACGGTGTCGACGTTGATCACCCCCAGTACCTCGTCCTTCCAGACAAACGGCGCGCACATCACCGAGCAGATGTTCAGGTCCACGATCGATTGCTGGGCGGCGAAGCGGTCGTCCTGCTGGGCGTTGGAGCAGAGGATCGATTGGCGCTTCTCGATGGCCGAATTCATGATATTGCGGCTGACGGCGAATTCTTGCTCCTCGCCGGGCTGGCGGGGGCGGGTGCGGTCGCGGCCCACCGCCGGGAGCATTTCATCCTTGGCGCGGTCGCGCAACATGATGAAGGCCCGGTCGGCATGAGGGAAGATGTCGAAGATGCTGTCCATGATCTTTTCGAGCAGATCTTGGTGCTTGGTCACCGCGCCCAGGGCGCCGGCCACCCGGACCATCGCCTGGAGGCGGCGGACGGCTTCGCGCAGGCCGCGCTCGGAGCTCTGCTCTTCGGCCCGGATCTCGCTCATGCTGGTCGAGGCGTCGATGGCGGCCTCGACCGCGGGCACGCCCAGGTCGTCGGGGGTCATGATGATCGAAAGGGAGCCCGACTGGCGGATGTCGCCGCGCGGCCGGGGGCGCAGATCGGCCGCGGGGCGGGCCGACGAGCGGGCCGGGGAGCGCTGGCTGTCGGGATGCTTTTCGGTGAAGCGCAGGCTGGTGGAGCAGATCTGAATGTCGTCGCCGTCCTGCAGGATGCGCGAACCGCTGGGCGGTATGCGCACCCCGTTGACGTAGGTGCCGTTGGAGGAGCCCAGGTCCGTGATCAGGGTGCGCGGGCCTTCGGGGCGGAAGCTCGCGTGGCGGCGGCTGGTGCGACTGTCGGGCAGGCAGAGGACGTTGTCGGGGGCGCGGCCGACAGTGATCTCGGCGGTGATCTCGACCAGGGTGTTCTGGTTGACCCCGCTGGTGATCTGGATGAAGCCCATGCCTGTGTCAATCCTTGGTCCGACGCTTCACGATGCGGCGAGCCGGAGGCCGGCCGCGCTCGTGGCTCGAACTCCCCGGTCAGCGTAACGCCGGCGGGAGTTCGGCCAGAGCCGCGGGGGCCTACGCCATCCGGGTGCAGTTGCGCCGGGACGCCGCGTTCAATCGGCGCGATGGTCGGCGGCAAAGAGGCGACCGGACTGCTTGGCGGCGGTCAATTCGTCCCGCAAAACCTTCAGTTCCGCGGAATCGAGTCCGTCGCAGTAAAGCAGTTCCTGGCCCCAGCGCGTCAGCATTATAGGCGATGAGTTCGGGCCTGTCCAGAAGTGTCTGCCTGGCTCCTCTTCCCGGTGGGGGGAGGTCCGGTCGAGGGCGTGGCTGAAGGTTTCGAAAAAGCGATGGGCGTGGTCCGGGCTGTCCCAGGTGGAGAGCCAGACCAAGGCGGCGGCTTCCGGCCGATCATTGCGCGCCAGAAGCAGATAGCGATCGCCATCCCAGCCGCCGGCCGCCTGGCCGGCGGTCTTCCTCGGCTCGCCGCGAGCGGCCAGCAGGGCGCGGACGCCGAATTCGCCCAGCGTATTCTCGTTGCGGGCGCGCCAGGCGCCGCCCAGGGCGGGGACCACGCCCGCCAGGTTGAAGCTGCTGGGCTGGTCCAGTTGCTTGAGGAATTTGTCGGGGTGGAGGATCTGTTCGGTGCTCTGCGGCGGGCGCGCCAGCAGGTCGTAGGTTCCGGCCCATTGGCGCTGGGTCAGGACCTTGGTCATGAACGCGGTGCCGCGCACATAGGGGAAGAGCAGGGAGTCGCGGATGACGGCCGGGACGGAGGACATCAGGCTATTTTGCGTCTGGCCCATGTAGCTGGTTTTCACCATTCCCACCGCCATGTCCCAGGCCGAGCTGTGGGCCGTGGCGTAAGCGTTCATGGCCAGGCAGGCCTGACCTTCGAAGACGGATTGAAACGCGAGGGTGGCGTCGTCGTTGTCGCGGAGAGCTTTTACCGAGCGCTCCAGGCCGATCCGGCGGTCCTGCAAGGCATGGGTCAATTCATGAGCCAGGACGATGTCCTGCAACGGGGCGTCGGCCAGGACGTACAGCGTCCGTTTGTAGGGCAGATAAAACCCGCCGGCCTGTTCGCCCATCAGCCCCAGGAACGTATCCTTGAGCTTGAAGTCGAGCGGGACCAGTCCGAAACGCCGGAAGGCTGCCTCCTGGGCGGCGATCTGCTCGTCGGTGAAATCCCGCTCCAGGGCCTCGCGCAGCAGAACGGGCAGGGCCTGGCGGTCGACGTTTTCGGATTTGACCTGAATTCCCGGGCGGTATCCGGTCAGCTCCCCCAGGCGGGTGAGGACCAGCGCGCACCGGGTGGCGGCCGGGATCTCGGCGCCGGGGGCCGGCCGGAGCGGCCAAAGGCCTCCGCAGAATACAATTAATGCGATTTTCGCCGGGAGATTACGCCTTTGCATTTGTCGCTCCTGATATCTGGGTCAGACACGCGTATAGAACTCGGCTCGCTTTTGAATCGCCAGGCTCTCTGCATTTATACGCAGCCGGCGAGGGAAAATTAGTCAAAAAAAAGGTGGAGGGAAAAAAACCGCAATTTTGCGGGTAAGCCAGGTTTTTACGGGCGTACCGGCTTTGAAATTACGGGGCGAATTTGCTGGCGGGGGGGCGGGGACGCGGGCTTGCCCAAAGGTTTTTATGGGAAAACTCTCCGGTCAAGTCAGCAGCACTTCGCCGGCCCGGCTATGAGCCAGGAGGGCCGGCGGCATATCGGCCAGCAGGCAGTCATAATTCTCGCGCCAGGCGGCCGCCGTTTGATCCTCGGGCAGGGCGAATCCCAGAAAGAGGCAGGTGGCGTCGGCCGAATGCCGGCGCAGCAGTTCGCCGAAGGGGGCGGCGCTGACGAGGATTTCGGCCTGGGCCTCGACCCGGGCGGCGGCGATCAATTCGTCCAGCGCTTGGCGGGCGGGCTGCCGGCCGGCTTCGTCGGCCACCACCCGCAGCACGCGGATATTGGTCTGGCTCCACTCCCAATTGTTTTGCAGCAGATGCGCCAGCAGCAGGAGCAGCGCCCCGTTCTGCCGGCCGCGCCACCAGACGTCGATCCGCCGCCGGGTGACGGTCGAGTCGCCCTGCCGGCCGCGGACCAGGACCAGGCTCTGGCCCAACTCGGCGGCGGTGCGCAGCTGTCGGACGTACTGGCCGATCCGGGCGCTGTCCCCGCACCAGCCGAACATCGCCAGGTTGGGGCGCAGCGGGCCGACCGCGGCGGTCTGCAATAGCGTGGCCACCCCTTCCTCCAGGCTGGGGGCGGTGGTGACCAGGGGGAAGGCCGAGTGCCCCCGCTCGCGGCAGAATTGCTCCAGCTGCCGCCGGGCAGCTGCCCGGCGGGGGGCGAGCTCGCGGTGGTCGCCCACCAGGATGCTGGCCAGATAAAGGATGCCGCGGTTGGCCTCCAACCAGGAGCCGTAGGCCGCCAGGGTCTCGCGCAGCTGGGGATTGCCGGTGAAGACCAGGATGGTCGGCCGCCAGTTGCGGGCGTCCTCGGGCAGGGCGGCCAGGTGTTGCAGGTTGCGGCGCAGAGCCTGGAAGACAAAGCCCCGTCGGGCGTCGCCGAAGGCGGCTCGTAACCGCCGCGTCTGGATGTAGCGGTAGAGCAGGGCCAGCAGGACCGAGGCCGCCGCCGCTGCGGGCGCATCGATCAGAAACGCCACGGCCACGCAGCCGGCCGTGCCGGCCAAGGCCGCCGCCCAGTGAAAATAGCGGAACGTGGGGCGAAAAGAGGGGTTGCCGCCGTAGGCCTCGGTGAAGGCCGCCAGGTTGATCATTCCGTAGGTGTAGAGGAAGAACATGGTGATCAGGGCTGCCACATGGTTTAGGGCCGCCCCCTCGGCCGAGTCGCCGGCCCACCAGAGAACCGCGGCGCTCAGGAGGCCGGTGACGATCAGGGCCCGGCGCGGCTCGTCGCCGCGCTTGGTGCCCTGACCCAAGGGGCGCAGCACGTCGAGGATGTGGTCGCGGGCCACGGCCTGCAGGACGCGCGGCGCGCCCAGCAGGCTGCCCAGGGCGCTGGAGAGGGTGGCGGCGAAGACGC
>CAYMGG010000202.1:0-10687 GCA_964389915.1 uncultured Planctomycetaceae bacterium | reverse complement strand
GATCTTGCGTTGGCGCAGTTGGCCGAACTGGTCAACCTGCACCCCACCTATTTTTCCGATCATTTCCACCAGGTGACCGGGGTACGGCCTTCGACCTATATCCGCCGCCAACGTTTGGCGCGGGCGCGCCTGCTGCTCTTGACGACCGGCCTGGAGCTGAAGGAGATCGCCGCCGAGTGCGGTTTTGTCGACGTCAATTATTTTCACCGCGCCTTCAAACAAGAGACCGGCGATACCCCCAGTTCCTATCGGCAGCAGGCCCTGCCAGTCAAAGCCGGCCGGGAAAGCTAGGCCAGCCACACGCGGTTTACCCGAATAGACCTGGCCGGCAAGTTTGTCCGCCTGCAAACCAGCCGCAGCCGCCCACACCTACCACCCGCGACTTAAAGTTCCATCATAACATATTATCATATTAGGCATTGGACCATATTGGGGGTGTTTTAGAGGCCGAGAAATTATGGAGCACATTGATCCCGCAAATTCTTGTAGTAATCTCAAGTTAACCATACGTCCATCACTCTAGGATAATATACTGCCACCATGAGTTGCCAGGGCTCGACCAACCAGCGGCGTAGCAATTTAACGGCCGTTGCCGAAAGGCAGCAGGGCTATTTCACGGCCAGCCAGGCGGAACAAATCGGCTATTCCAACAAACACCACCGCTATCATCTTGACCGCAACAACTGGCAGAAAATAGCCTTCGGACTCTACCGCCTGCCGGGCTACGCCGACACCATGGAAGCGGAGTTCGCCAAATGGTGCCTGTGGAGCCGCAATCAAAAAGACCAACCCCAGGCCGTGATCAGCCACCAGAGCGCCCTGGCCTACTTCGGTCTGGCCGAGTTCGATCCCCAACAAATCCATCTGACGGTGCCGGTGCGGTTTCAGAAAACCGTTCCTGAAGCCGTGGTCATCCACCGGGCCTCGCTGAATCTTTCCGACATCGAACCCAAGGAAAGTTTCCTGGTCACCCGCCTGCCCAAGACGCTGACCGATTTGCAGCCGGTCCTGACCGAGCAACACCTTTGGCCGAAGACCGTGGCCCAGGCCTATGCCGCCGGCCGACTGACGCCGGAGGAGTATCGGCAATTGGGGTTTTGCGCGGAGGTCACCGTCCCCCTGGGCGGAGCCCCTCAAGCGACCGCCGAACCGGGTTCCGGCGCGGTCAGGCTGATGCAGCCGGAACCGGCCAATGCCCCCGCCCCGCTTGAAGGCTCGGAACTAATGAGAGAAAGGATCTATCAAATGATTTTCCAACGAACCCAAGACAACTCCCGACGCCGGGCCCAGGCCGGCTTCACCCTGGTCGAGCTTTTGGTCGTCATCACCATCATCTCGGTGCTGGCGGCCCTGCTCCTGCCGGTATTGGAAAAAGCCGTCAGCGTGGCGCACAAGGCCTGCTGCGCCAACAACGAACGCCAGATCGGCCTGGCCCTGCAAAACTATACCAGCGATTTCGGCGATTATTTACCCCTGGTGGTCGGCTGGTCCAGTGGCGTCTGGCCTTACGACTGGCACCGCGCCCTGGCCCCGTTCATCGACTCCACCGCCACCCCGGACACCGCCGGCGTGAACAAAATCTATCGCGTGCTGCAATGCCCGCCGCACACCGAGGCCTTCGTCAAACTGGCGGGCACCGAAGCCCGGCGCAAAAACCCGAATTACGGCATGAACCACACCTTCGGCCCCAACGGTCAGCGGATCATCTGGCGGCGGATCGGACGTTTTGCCCGCCCCTCCGGCACCCTGGCGGTCACGGCCGGCGGCTATTTCCCGGTCTACAACCCCCAACAGCAGTTGGACGGCTATTACCTGTCCAAAGGAGTGGAGATGCACAACGGCGTCGGGGTCCACAGCAACGGCAACAACATCCTCTGGTTGGACGGACACGTCGCCTGGTGGATCGACGTCACCCGCCTGACCCAGGCCCCCTACAGCATCGGCAGCGCGGAAAACGCCTGGTGCCAGGGGTTCGACTATACTCAGCCCTGATCCGGCCGAAGCGCGAATTTCGGACTGCCCCGGCAAGAGAATCGCATCGTCCGGAAACGCTTTATGAGCGACTCAGTGTTTACTCTGGCCCTATTGACCCGTGGGAGACGAATGATGCCTGCCCTGCGACAGACAACACTCAATGCGGTGCGGAACGGCAAATCAGGCGGCTGGCTGGTCCTGTTGTGCGTGGTGGCTTGGTCGGGGCCGGCCCGTGCGGCCGAAGCCGCCCCGGCGGCCGCCGAACCGCTCGGGTCAGTCGCGGAACTGCCGGTCGAAAAGTTCGACCAGTATCCGGCCGGCGGGCCGCCGCCAGAACCGTGGCAATTGGCCGCGCCGCTAGCCGACGGCGTCAGCGTGACGCTGGCGCCCGAAGCCGAGTCGCCGTTTATCGGGAACAAGGTAAACGGCGTCGGGGTGCAGCTCTCCGACGCGAGTGCCACTGCCGGCGCGGACGCGGGCCTGCGCTATCCCTTCGCGCCCCCGCCGCCGGGGCCGCTCTTCCTGGCCTTCGATTTCAAGGTCGACGCCGGCGGCGAGGCGGTGAGGCCGACGGTCGCCCTCCAAGGGGACGGAGCGTGGACGCTGCTCCTGGTGCGCGGCGGGCAGATGGGGCTGCTCGGGGCGGACGGAGCCTTCCAGGCGCTGGCCGAGGTCAAGCCGGACACCTGGTATCACCTGGCCCTACAAGGCGACTCGGCCGGCGGGCCGGGCTGGCTGGGACTGGTCGCGCACCAGACGGGAAGGCCGTGGGGCTATTATCTTTCGCTGCGGGACAAACCGGAGAATCCCAAAAAGGCCGCCTACGACGTCTGGACCGAGGTCACGCTGCCGCCGTTGGGGGCGGCCCGCGCCCTGGTCCTGGCCAATACCGGCGAGGCGTCCGCCCAAGGCACCTGGCGCTTCGACAATCTGCTGACCGCCGGCCGGATCGATGCGCCCCGGGAGAATTGGTGGCCGCACCGCCTGCCGCCGCTGGCCAGTCTGCGCGCCGCGCCGAAAAAAGTCTTCGCCTATTATTTTCCCGTCTATACCAGCGACAACGGAAGCAGCGATCCGGGCGTAGGCTTCGCCCATTACGCCACGCTCAATCCACAGAAAATGCCCTGGGAGAAACCGTGCGCCGACTACCGGCAGGACGGCTATGCCGGCTATCAATTGTTCCAGCATCTACCGCATGTACCGCGCCTGGGACTGAATTCAGATGAGTGCCGGGCGCGGGCGCGGGAGGAGGACGTACGCGTGGCCCGGGCTATCGGCCTGGACGGCTTCTTCGTCGACTTCTGGACCGAGCCACACCAGAGCAACGGCGAGGCGACTTTCAGCAAGGACTCCTTCGCCCTGCTGGACGCGGCCTCGGCGGTGGATCCGGAGTTCAAGATCGTGCTGGCGTTCTATGTCGGCGGCGGGGCCAAGAAGGTCGACGGCGTGCCCGACCCGCACGCCTACGCCGCCTCGCCGCTGCTACAGCAGGCGCTGCGCCATCCGGCCGCGTTTCGCTTCCCCGACGGGAAGGTGGCGCTCAGCTCCTGGCTGGCCGAACGCTACAGCGTCGAGTGGTGGCGGACGGTGCTGGCCGACCTGGAGCAGGCCGGGTTCCAGATCGCCTTCCTGCCGCACTTCAATTCGCTGAACCGCCTGGAGGAGTTCGCCCCGCTCGCCCGGGGCATGGCCAAGTGGGGGACGCACATCCCCGGCTGCGACCGGGAATGGCCGGCGCTGGCCCACAAGTACGTGTCGCTGGCGATCAGCCCGCTCGGTTCGCAGGACGTGCGGGTGCGCGGCCGGCACATGTGGGAGGCTCACAACAGCGAGTCCTTCCGCCGCCACTGGGAGGACGCGATCAACGAAAACGCCGACTGGGTGATCTTCAACACCTGGACCGACTACTCCGAACAGGCCCAGATGCCCTCCACCCGGATCGGCTATGCGTTCTACGATCTGAACGCCTATTACATCCCCTGGTTCAAAACCGGCCAGCCTCCGGCCGTCGAACGCGACGTGCTCTACTATTTCTACCGTCGCCAGCACACCGACACGCCCCCGGCCCTGGGCAAGCCGTGGACTTTCGCCAATTACGATCCCAAAACCGGCCAGTCGGCCGCGGCCGCGCCGCGCAATGAAATCGAACTGCTGGCATTCCTTAAGACGCCGGGGCGGCTGGTTATCCAGGCCGGCGGGGAACGCCACGTTCAGGACGCCCCCGCGGGGATGACATCCTTCAAGGTGCCGCTGCCTAAAACCGGGGAGTTCCGGCCAGAATTCGCGCTCGAACGGGACGGCCAGATCGTGCTCGCCGGCCAGGGGCACTACCTGATCACCGACCGGGTCGTTTTCACCGACCTGCTCTACAACGCCGGCGTGATCGCCGGCCAATGACCACGCCGACCGCTTGAGGAGAACTCAAATGAATCCGTTTGTGTACTGGTGTGGCTTGGGCCTGGCCGCGCTCGCGACCCTGCCGGGTCTGGCCGCGGCGGCCGAAGCCTTGCCGGCGGCCGACTGGGTCGTGGAGGCGCCGGCCGGGGGCGAGGCCAAAATAAGCGAGAATGACGGCGTATTGCAGGTCGATTATCGCCTGCCGATCAGCGAACCGTTCCAATCCGGGCATATCGCCTATCGGCAGGGACTGTTACGCCTGCTACGGAAAGAACCGCTCAAGCTGGGGCGCGACATCCGCCGCATAGCTTTCGAGGCCTGCGGCCTGGAGTCGCGGCGGCGCGGGGCGGAGAAGACGCTGCTCCTGCCGCTCATCCGCGACGAACAGGGCGAGATTCTGGCCTATTCGGCCCACCCGCAGGCCCTGCTCAAGAGCGGGGCCGGCAAGTGGTCAAGCTGGAAGACGAGCGACTTCTACGGGCTGGAGGCGGGCGGCGCCTCCTCCGACGTCTGCGCGCCGCTCACACCCGGCGGCAACGCCTGGCCCGACGGGGAGCTTACCTTCCTCGGCTTCGCCCTGACCGAACGGGCCGACAAGTCGGGCGAACGCGCGGGGCAGGTGCAACTCGGCGCCTGGGCGGCGCAGGAACTGGCCGCGCCGGCGGAAGAGCCCTACGTTTACGCAGACGCGTTCTTTGAAAAGGCCGGCACCTACCGCCTGGGAATCCAGATCTTCCGCCAATTCCAGGGCCCCCCCTACCGGGAGATCGCGCGGACGGTTACTTTCGATCCGACCCGCCCGGCCTCCGCCCGGCAGAAGCTCTCTTTTCCGCTCGGGCCGGACGACAACTACTGGATCCGCTACGCCGTGGCCACGGCGGACGGCAGCTTGGTGAACGCCGATACGTTCCGGGCCTGGGTGGAGGGGGCCGCGCCGGCGGCGGAACCGACACCGGTCGATCTGCACCAGACGCCGCCGGTCGGCTGCCTGCGGCTGAATCCGGACGCGGTCGAAGCCGGGGTCTACGCCGCCGGTGAGCCCCTGGTCATGAAAATCCGCGCCTTTCCCGCCGACCGACCTTATGCGCTGCGCTGGCAATTGCAGGAATACGCCTATGCCCAGACCCTGCAAAACGGCGAGGAGACGGTCGCGCCGGGGAACGAACCGCGCGAACTGGCGCTGGAGCTGAAACTGCCGACGGACGCCGGCCGGTTCGTCGCCGAAGCCGTCCGCGACGGCCAGGTCCTCGACCGGCAGGAATACGTACTCGGTCGGCGCACCGATTTTGCGCAGCCCTACGTCGGCCGGACCGGGGCGCGGATTCCGCGCGAGGTGATCAAACAGTCCGCCTACTTCCGCATCTCCTATCTCCCCTATCAGGGCGGACAGCAGACCAAATTCGCCTCGAATGCTGAAGCCTTGGCCCGGTTCAAAGCCGCGCTGGGCCCCATCTCGCAACTGACGCCCAACGTGACCTATATGGTCGATCTGGCGAATTTTGAGGTCTTGCCCGGCGTGTTCGACTTCGCCCTGCTCGACCAGGCGATGGACGCGGCCACCGACGCCAACTGCCGCCTGACGATCCGCCTCTCGCACGCCGACCAGGGAGCCAAGTACAACTGGCAACGTTCCTGGCCGCAGCGCAACTACGATCAGTCCGACGAGCTCGGGCACGGCTATTACGGTAATTTCTCGCCGAGTTTCCGGCCCTACGTGGACGATTTCCTGCGCGGCTTCAAAGCCCTCCACGACCGTTACTACCAGCATCCGGCCTTCCAGGGCTACCAGATCTTCGAGATCGCCGGCGAGTGGGCGGTGCTCGACCAACCCTGGGCCGGCAAGATCGCCGGCTACGAGCGTTGCGCGCGCGAACAGTTCCGCGACTGGGTCCGTGAGCGGATCGACGCCGATCTGGCCGCGGTGAACCGGCGCTGGGGCACGACGTTCGCCGGCTGGGACGAGGTCCAGCCGCCCCTGCCCCGCCTGGCCGACGGCCCCACGCCCGACCTGCGCCTCTGGTGGGTCGACTTCTGCCGCTTCAAGCTGTTTCTCGACAACGACTACTGGTTCCGGACCCTGGCCCGCAGCATCCGCGAGTACGACCGGGAGAGCGTGATCATCGCCTACAGCCTCGATCCGGACGGCTTCGACATCCCCGACGGCGTGGCCGGGATCGACTACCTGCACAACGGCGGCAACCATGAGCTGCGCGGCGAGGGCTCGCTGATCGACGCCTGGAAGCACGGCACCGGCTGGATCACCGAACCGCATATGCCCCACCGTTGGGCCGCCTACGGCGACCGCGGCGACCGGGGCTGGCTGCTGGACTGCACCACCTACGTCATGCTCGCCCAGGCCGGCGGGGGCGGGGCCAACCTGCACATCTACTATTATCCGCTGGCCGGGAAGGAGGACCTCTCCCTGCCGGCCCATTACGGGCGCGAATACGCCTTCGACCGGTTCGAGAAATTCATGCCCATCCTGCGCGAGCTGCACGGGCTAAAACTCCAGGAGCCCCAACGCCTGGTCGCGGTCCTGCAAGACGAATACACGCTGTTCTGCAAACACCGGACGATCTTCCAACAACGGCTGAACGACCTCAAACGCTGGTTCGAGCTGCTCAAACGCGATGCGATCGATTATGAGGCTTACCGCGCCGACCACGCCGGACAGTATGCCCTGCTGCTGCCGAACCTGCTGGACGAGGTGATGAGCGGAGAGAATATCCGACTGATCGGCGAAGCGGTCCGGAAAGGCGGCAGGGCGGTGATCGCCGCGACCACGGGCCGCTATTCGCCCGAACGGCCGGGGGTGGATTTCGCGCTCTTGCGGGAACTCGGCCTGCCGCCGCCAGCCAAACCTTACGACACCCTGGCCACCGGCGTCAGCGCCAACGTGACCGAAGCGAGCCCGTTCTTCACGTCGGGGACCAAGGTCGGCTTCTTCTCGCTAGGCGATCTGCAAGTCAACCTGCGTTCGCCCGAGATCGGCAAGACTTTCTGGCAATGGCCGTATCGGTGGATTCCGCAGACCAATTATTTCGGCCACTTCTCCGGGGTCGAGCCGGGAGGCAAGGTGCTGGCCCGGTTCGCCGACGGCGGCGCGGCGGTCTCGCTGCACGCCTGCGGCCAGGGGGAGGTGCTGGTCTTCTGGGGCACGCCGGATTATGCCGGCGACAACCTGAAAGGCTTCATGGCCCGGGCCTGCGCCTGGGCCGGGGTGGAGACGCCCCGGGCCGGAAATCCGGTCCCGCTCACGCTGGAAGGCGACCACGCCGACCTGAACCGCCATTATGCAATCATGTACCAGGATGTGCCCGGAACCTATGCCCAAAAATTCCCGGGCGTGCCGGCGGGAGAATTCTTCATCGACGAGCTGGTCGGCGATCGCCGCCTGGGGGTCTACACGGCCGACGAGCTGCACGCCGGAGTGCCGCTTCAGTGGGAGGCGGGCCAGTCGCCGCTCAAAATTCTCCGCTTCATTCCTCGCGGCGAAATGGGTTCCCGCTGGGCCAATGGCTACCGCCTGCCGCCAACTGCGCCGTCACCAAAACCATAATTTAGCTTATCTGAACTGCGCCACCCGGGCCGCTGCGCGACCCGGGTGGCAAATCCTCCTCGCCCGACACTGCCGATAATCAGCTCAAAACTATCGCATTCCTACTCCTGAAGTTACAAGTTATTCTGTAGGTTTTAGGAAAATTGCAAAATATCAATTTAGTGGCATCTGGCGCCTCCCGACCGTAAAGAACAGGTAGGATGTAAATCTGGGATATGCCCAATGCTGGCCAATCAGCGAAACCTCCGAACCTTGGCTGAACTCCAGTCCGGCTACTTCACGGTCCGGCAGGCCAAACAGTGCGGTTTTGTCGACAGCCACCACGCTTATCATTGCCGCCAAGGCAATTGGCTTAAAGTCCAGCGCGGACTGTATCGCTTCCCCGACACCCCGGACAGTTTTACCTCCCGCTTCGTCCTGTGGACTCTCTGGAGCCGGAATCATCGCGACCAGCCGCAAGGCGTAATCAGCCATACCAGCGCCTTGCAGGCCCATGCCCTGGGCGACTACGAGCCCGGCCAGGTGCATCTGACCGTGCCGCCCACCTTTGGCAAAAACGCGCCCCCCGGGGTGACGCTCCACCGCGCGAGCCTGAACCTCTCGGCCATCGAATCGCAGGGCGGGTTTCTCGTCACCCGGCTGCCGCGCACTCTGGCCGACTTGCGGGATTTTCTTTCCGCACGGAATCTTTGGGGGCAGACTATCGAGCGGGCCCTGGCGTCCGGACAGCTCTCCCCAGAAGAAGCCCGCGGGTTGGGCCATGCCCCCCAAGCCGCCGCCGCGGTCACGGAGGCGGCGACCGGCGGCGCATTTTTCGCCCCCCCCTGGCCGGAGCCGGGCGGCGGCGAGTCGCCGCCCACCGGCCAGCCGACGGAAACTCCCGACCAGTCAACGCCAGCGCTACTGATGAGAGAAAGGCTATATCAGATGATCTTCAAACAGACCCAGACGCGCCGTTCCCAGGCCGGCTTCACGCTGGTCGAGCTTCTGGTGGTGATGGCCATCATCAGCGTGCTGGCGGCCATGCTGATCCCGGTGTTGCAGCAGGCGCTGGGCATGGCCCGCTGCACCGAGTGCGCCAACAATCTGCGCCAGATCGGCCTGCTCAACGTCCAATACATGGACGCCTTCAACGGCGTGCCGTTCCACAACACCATGAACAAGCTGAGCAACGGCGACATCTGGTATTGGCGCCGCCTGGCGCTGGAGACCGCCGAAGGCAAGGCGCTATCGACCAATTCCACCTACGCCATGCAATACATGGTCCGCAGCGGCATCTATAATATGCTGTGGTGCCGGACCTACGTCGAGCAGTACGGCCGCTCCGAACACCCCGCCGGGCGCGGCAGCTATCAGCTCAACCGCTATTTCGGGGGTTATTCCTACGCCACCAGCAGCTATGTCTGGCGCCGGCCGGAAGGCAGCCAGGGCTCGATCGAGCCTTTCATCACCGACGGAATGCCCATTCCCGAATGGCACCCCGAATGGGGCGCCAATGTCCTGAACTCGACCATCCCCGACAGCTACGGCGCGGCCGGCTTCTATCACCAGGGGATTTCCAACTGGCTCTTCTTCGACGGCCGAGTCACGGGCTACAATGCCGGCCGGGCCATTCCGATCAATTCAGCCGTGGCCGACAACAGCAATTTCCAGTAACCGCCGTCCCGGCTCAAGTGTGCTTGCCGCCCCGCCCCCGCCAAGGAGGAAAATCCCATGCGTCGCCTCGTTCCCCTCATCGCGCTGGTCATGGTTGCCGGCGGGGCGGCCGGCCGCCCCGCCGGCGCGGCTGAAGATCTGTTCGCCCAAACCGGCTGGAGCAGCGGCGGGGCGGCACCGGAGGTCGAGATTCGCGCCGAAAGCGGAGAACTCTGGACCGTCTGCGTCACCGGCGCGGCCCCCCAAAAGGCCGTGCTCCGCCCGGCGGCCGCCCTGGACCTGCCGGCCGAAGCCAAGCAGCTGCAAATCTGGGTGGACTCCCAGGTCGCGCTGACCCTGGAAGCCGTGGTCCAGGACGCCGCCGGCCATAAATTCAACTTCGGCTTCATGGGCGACGCGACCGTTGCCGCGTGGCGCAAAGCCTTCCCCGAGGAGCGGCCCGGCTGGCGCAAATGGCTGACCAAGGATCTGCGGCTCAATCCGACCTGGCCGTGGCTGGCCAAGCCGGAGTTCCCGCTGCGCCTGGTGGAACTGGCGGTGACGCTCAAGCCGCGGGCCGGCGCCAAAGAGGCTTCCACCGGCGCGGTGCGCCGGCTGGCCGTCCTGACCGAAGAGCCGAACTTCGCACGCCAACCCTGGGAGGTCACGGGGCTGCTCGATCCGGCCTCTCCCCGGCGGTACACCACCTGGCATGCCGGCACCTATCACAATTATGGTTGGGGCGACGCCCCCTTCATCACCCTGGACGAGTTGTGCCCCGAACCGGGCGAGTATGAACTGGAGGCGTCGATCCACCCGGAGTGGCAGGGCCAACCGCAGGCGCGCTACGCCTGGCGCTTCGCGGCCGGCGCGCCGGACTGGCGGAAACAGAAGGCGCAGGAATTCTGGCTGCCGGTGCCGCAGGCCGGCACGTATTATGCGGAGATCCGCATCCGGCGGCCCGACGGGGCCTGGTTGGAGACGCGGCATTATCTGCTGAGCGTCAGCGCGCCCAGCGCCAAGTTGCCGGCCGGCGCCCGCGAACTGGCCGAACCGGAGGGCCTGGCGGTTTCTCCTCCCCATCCCGACGGCGTCTTCCCAGCCGAAGAAATCATCTCGGCC
>CAYMGG010000201.1:0-10707 GCA_964389915.1 uncultured Planctomycetaceae bacterium | reverse complement strand
GATGACCTCGGTGGCCAGGAGCCGCGCCTGCATGAAGCGCTCGGCGGCCGCCTGGGCGTACTTGCCGCCCTCCGACAGCTTGGTGCCGATGGCCGTGCAGGCCTCGGCCTGATCCAACAGCAGGTTCGGATCGTTGGGGTAGAACCGGACCAGGGCCTCCAGGTATTCCAGGGCCTTCTCGAACTTGCCCATCTCGACCATCGCCCGGGCGTAGCGCTTCTTGGCCTGGATGATGTTGGCCTGGAACTCCAGCGCCCCCTGGATGTCCTCCAGGAACTTCTTGGTAGGCAGCTGGACGTTGTCGCGGGTGACGACCTGGCGGTCGTAGTCGAAGATCATGTCGATCACCCGGCCGGCCTGCGGATAGCTGCGCTTCTCGATCCGGTTGGTCTTGGCGTTGAGTATGCCGAAGACGTAGGTGCGCAGGTCGGACTCCAGCAGCTTGGCGTTGTCGGCCTGACCGGAATCCTCCAGCTGCTTCAGGTAGGCGACGTAGACCTCCTTGTCGCCGGCGGAGGTGACCAGCCGCCGGTCGTGCATCGACTTGAGCACCGCCGCCTTGCGCAACCCCTCGTCGGTGATGTAGGGCTTGCCCACCTCGCGCGCGGCCGCGTCGAATTCGTCGGCCGTGGGCAGAATCTGCATCGGCGGCGCGGCGGCCAGCACCTCGGGGAAGAGGGCCTCCAGCAGGGTCCGGCGCAGCTTCTGGCTCTCCTCCTGGCTGGGCGCGGAGTTGCCGGCGATGACCGCGGCCTGCAGCAGGTTGGCCTTGAGCCGCTCATCGCCGCCGAACTTGCCGGCCAGGGCCTTCAATGCCTCGGGATCGGCCTTGAGCTTGCCGCCAGTGACGAACTCGTTCAGAGCCGCCACCAGGGCCTCGTCGTTGGCCGCGCCCTTGAAGCTGCCGGCGTCGACCGCCCCGCCCAGAACCGCGGCCGCGTCCGGCTGGGGCTTGGCCGCCTTCAGGTCCGCCAGGCTCTTGCCCGTCCGGTAGAGGGCGCCTTCGGCGAACTGAGACTCGGCCCAGTACTTGATGACCTTGTCATAGACGGCTTCGGCGTCCTTGTTGAGGTTCTGCTCGCTGTAGATCCGGCCGATGTGCAGGCCGATGGCGAACTGTTTGTAGATAACCGACTGGGCGTTGCGGAACCAGTTGGCCGCTTGCAGGCTGTAGCCTTCGATCGTCTTGCCCAGGGCTTCGCGCTTGGCCTGGTCCTTGATCGCGGCCTGCTCGCGCAGCATCCGGTTGGCCAGATTGTTCCAGCTGGCGCCCAACAACATGCAGCTCTGGCTGACGTACTTCTCGTCCTTGTCAACCTCCTTGAGCTTGGGCTGGACCTCGCCGGCGGACTTGAGCGCGGCGGCCACCTTCTCGCCCGGGTCGTTCTTCTCGTCAACCTTCTTGGTCTCGGCCACCAGCATCATCCAGTAGCCTTGGGCCAGGTAATCCTGCCGGGCCGCGGGCGTGATCTCCTTGATACCGCCGACGGCGGTCACGAACTCCTGACAGAGCGGCGCGACCTTGTCGTAGGCCTTGGCCGTCAGGGCGTTGGCGATGGGAATCAGCATGGCGTTGGGCAGATTGGAGGTCTCCTGGACGTAGACCTCCGCCTGTTTCTTGTCGGCCGGATCGGCCGCCGGCCGGGCCTTGACCTCGGCCATGAACCGCTTGGCGTTGTCCTCGGCCTTCTCCTGATAGGTCTTGATCAAGCCCGGCAGTTCGGCCAGGCGCTCCTTCATCTCCGCATCGGGCGTCTTCTCGGCCGCGAGCTGATCGAACTCCTTCTGGGCGTTCTTCATCATGGTCTGGTAGATGTCCGCGCCCATCAGCAGCACGATCCGGTGGTAGATGTGGTCGGCCGGGACCTGATCGATGTACTCCACGGCCTGCTTGTAGAGCTTGAGCTTCTTGAGCTCGTTGATCAGGCTGACCAGCATGTCGGGGTCGAGGTTATCGCTGCTGGACTGGAGGATGAGCAGGGAGTCGACGTACAGCTCGCGGTCGAAGTCGCTGTCGGTCAGCTTCATCTCCCGGGCGGCGGCCACCCGCAGGTTGTTCATCGCCCGCTGGAAGTGGACATCGACCTGGGGGTAGCGGTCGCGCGGATAGAAGCGGGGCGAGAACTCCTGCACCACTTCGAAATTGGCGATGTAGGCGGTGTAGTAATCCTCCAGCTGGAGGGCCGCCGTGCCCAGATAGCTCCAACTCTTGGGCAGGTAGACCGCGCGCCGCTGGCGGTTGTCGGACTTTTTGACGATGTCGATCACCTGGAAGTAGCGGTCGATCGACTTCTTGAGCAACTCCTGCCGCGCGGCCGGGGCCAGCCCCGGCGACTGGGCGGTGCGGATGGCCTCCTCGGCTTCGACGAACAGGGCCGGCACGCTCTCGACCACCTTGCCGAGCATCCGACTGCTGGCGGCCTTGATCACGTCCAGCTGGGCGCGCGCCTGCCCGGCCCAGAAGCCGGGCGAGTCGACCATCACCCCGCCGCAGATCTCGAAGGCCCGCTGCACCTTCTCCTCGGCCTTGGCCTGGGCGTCGGCCTTGCCGCTGGCCAGGGCCCGGGCGGCCTGGATCAACTGGTAGCGGGTCTCGAGTTCGATCTGGGCCTTGAAGCGGATGTTCGAATCGACGGTGAAGACCCGGCTGCGCACCAGCTCGCACTTAGGCTTCTTGATTTCGTCGAGGGCGCCGCGGGCCTTCTCCAGTAGGGCGACGGCATGCTTGACCAGCTCGCCGCGTTTCTTGTCGTCCTTCTCGCGAACGGCGTCCTCCAGGCCCCCCTCGACCATCCGCAGCAGGGCTTCGGCGTAATAGAACAGGCCCTGGGTCTTCTGCAACTCCGTGCCTTCCTTGTCGGCCAGCACGCCCTTGTCGGACTTGACCAGGAAGTACTCCATGATGTCGGAGGGCCAGAAGAAACGGTGATAGTCGTTCTCAGTTTCGGGGATCTCGGAGTCGTAGCGCTCGGGCTTCTCAAAGATCGGGTCGTCCATCCGCCCCAGCACCTGGAACCAGTTCAGGTAGACCTGCTTGTCGGCCGGGAAGTATTCCTGATAGTCCAGCAGGTTGCCGTCGTAGAACTCGGCGGCCTCCTTGAGGACTTTCTCGCGTTCCTTGGAACCGCGCTCGTACATCACCGCCCGGTCGGCGAAGGCCGCCTCCAGCAGGTGCTGAAGCTTGATCTTGCGGCGGAACCAGGTTTCGGCCTCGGCCATGGCCTTGGTCCGCTCCGCCCCCCGGCCCTCCTCGACCAGGCCCATCGCATCGTTGAAATGATTGTCGATGGTCTGGCGCAGGGCCGTGGATTCGCGGAAGATGCGGGTGTAGTACCACTCGGTGGTCGCCAGCAGCACCACCTTGCCGCGGGCCGCGTTGGCCTCGGCCTGGGCGGCTTCGAAGGCCTTCTTCTCGTTCGGCGCCTTGTCCGGGCCGCCGGCCTTGTCCATGGCCTGCTTGAGGGGCCAGACCTTGGCGTTGGCGTTCAGGAAGGCCCGGAAATCGGTGCGCAGGACCTTTTCTTTTTCCGGATCGAGGATGAACTGCCGCTCCAGATCCGCGGCCAGAATGGAGCCGAGGTTGCAGATGATCTCGACCAGGTAGATCTGGGACTCGACCCAGGCGACCTCCTCGGGCTTGAAGCTCTTGGCGATCTTCTCCATTTCGTTGATCGCCCGCTGGGCCACCCCGAGGCGCTCGCCGGTGTTCTCGATCCGTTTGACCAGCTGCATGGTCAGCTTGACTTCGGCGCGGTTGAGGTTGTTGACCTGGTCTTCCGACAGCGGGGGCTGGACCTGCTTGTCCATCTCGATCAGCTGCTTGGCCAGATCCTCGTAGCCGTAGGCGCCCAGGATCTCGACGAACTCGATCTCGTCGCCGATCCATTTGTCGCGGTAGACTGCTTCGTCGTCGGCCTTTTCGGCGGCGGCCAGCGGACAAGCGCTCCCGCAGACCAGGCCGGCCAAAACCGGCAGCCAGAGGCCGAGCCAAAGGCGTGCGCGTTGCATGAATTCGTCCTCCCTAATTGCTGCAATCGCCAGGAAACCGGCACAAAAATAGCGAAACCGAACCGCCTCGCCCCGGGCCGCGCTGATGCCGGCCCGCCGGGGGTCTACCGCCCGCGCCTAAACCTGTTTTTCCGGAAAAAAACCCTCGTCTTGCCGATTCCGGAAACAGCCCGCGCTCGTTCCGGAAGACCAGTAAAAATCAAACGCAAGCTATGGGTAGGCAAAATAACTGCATGAGCCTTGATATTGTTAACGGGGGAACACTTTAAAAGATCGCTGGGATTTTCGCAAGCAAAAGCTTGAAGAATCGACGCCGGTCTCGCGGCGGCGGCCAACCGGCCTGACGCCAACGGGTTGCACCCGGCGGCAGGCCCAAAAACGGGCGGCGGGGAGTTTTTCCCCGCCGCCCGGCCGAAGTGCGCGTTCTCTTCTCTGCCACCGGTCCGCCCGTTACCGCGCCGGAGTCCGCAGCAGGTTGGTCGCTCCGCCCAGATCGCCCAGGCTGGCCTGTTTCAAATCGGTCCAGAGCGTGCCGGGGCCGGCGTGCAGCACGTTCAGCTTCACGTCGGGATTGAGCTTTTCGGCAAACTCCCACTTCACATATTCGCCCGGCTGCTTGAAGGCCTCGGTCTTGAGCTTGAAGCCGGCCGCCTTCTCGCCCTCCACCAGGGCGACCACCTTGGCCTCGGCCTCGCCCAGGGTACGGGTCTTGGCCGCGCGGACCTCGGCGGTCTGACGGGCCACCTCGGCCGCCTGGCGCTGGGTCTCGGCCTGGAGGCGGGCCACCTCCTTCTCCTGGTCGGCCTTGATCTCGGCCCGCAGCTTCTCGGTCTCCTGGGCCACCTCCTGGGCGCGCTGCTCGATCAGGGAGAGTTCGGTGTTGAGCTGGGCCTGTTTCTTGGCCGTGTTCTGCCGCTCGCGGTTGGTCAGGTCCTGCTCGATGGCCACGCTGGCCTGCTGGATGGGGCTCAAGATCTGCTGGGGCACGACCACGTTGCGGATGAGCGCATTGTGGACGATGATCTGCTTCTCGGCCAGGGTCTTCTGCAGGGTATTGGTCAGGTCGATCTGGAACTGCTCGCGGCCGGCCCCGACGATAAAGTCCTTGGCCCGGTAGACCGAGCCCTTCAGCCGCGAGACCGAAAGGATCTGCGGCAGGATGATCTTCTCCACCACCGCCGGCAGATCGCCGTAGGACTTGAACAGCCAGGCGATCCGTTCGGGCAAAAGCTCGAACTCCACGGTCATGTCCAGGCTGATCTCGAACCCGTCGCGCGAGGGAAAGCTGACCTGCTCGTTAATGGTCAGGGTGGGTTGCGGCCCAGTTCCTTGGGCCGGCGGCGGCGCGGCGGGCGCCTTGCGTTTGGCTCCGGCCAACGCCTTGGCCTCGCGGCTGGCCCCGACCAGTCCGGCTGCTTGCTGAACCAGATCGCTGACGCTAGAATTGAGGCGCTGGGTATTGTTGGCGCTCTGGGAGTTGTAATAATCTTGGCGCTTCTCGCGCTGTTTCTCCAAAGCCCGGTTCTGCAGATCGTCCATGGCCGCGTTCTGGGTGACCAGCTGGCTCTTGGTGATAACCGCGCCGGCCTTGCCGCCCAGGAGCGAGACCTGGTTGAGGCCGATCTCCAGCACGTCCACCTTGAAGCGCCGGGGATTGATATAGTACAGGCCGGGCTGAAGTACGTCCGGCCGCACGCCCTTACCCAGATCGGGATTGGTGGTCCCCGCATCGCCGGCCAGATTGGTGACCACGCCGGCGTAGCCGATGGGAATGCTCACCGCGTCCACGATCTCAACCGCGTAGCCGTAGGGATTGAGCCGGTACTTGCCCGGCCCCAGGACCTGCTTCCAGACGCCCATCTGCCCTGGGTCGGCCAGAAATTCGCCCTGCGGCAGGGTAGCGCCGACCTTGGAGGTGACCACGCCCACCTTGCCCGGTTCGATGGTCAGGGTCGGGTGGAACTCCCAGTCGTAGAAATAGGGGTTGAGGAAATGCCGGCCCTCGCCCAGGGGCGCTTCCTGCACGCCTCGCTGGCCGGGCTTGGCCAGGGTCTGGTCCGGCGGCAACGGCTGGCCGCTCTTGGCGATGATGACGGCCATCTGGCCGGGCGCCACGTAGAAGCGGCAGAAGAACCACTCCCAGACGAACCAGAGTCCGAGCAGGACGACCAGCAGCATCAACAGCGGTTTCCATGCTTTATTCATGGCTTGACCTCCTCGCGCGGCGAAGGCACGTAGGACCGGAAGACTCCGCCCAGCCCGCCCGGATCGTCGCCGGTCAGGATGGATTGCAGCCGGGGCCCGAGCTTCTGCAGCAGGGCGTGGCGGGCGAAATTCTCGCCCCCACCGAAGGCTTCGATCTGGGTTCGCAGGACCGAAGCCTGGGCCTCGTTGCCCAGGCGGATGACGTCGCGCTCGGCCTGGGCGCCCGAGAGCCGGGCGGCGGCCTGGGCGGCGGCGGCCTGGTTCTCAAGCTGGGCCACCTCCAGCTGCTGCTGGGCGGCGGTGAGCTTGACGGCCATCTCCTGCTTGGCCTTGATGACCGCCCGCAGCTTGACGGTCTCGGCCTCGACCTTCTCCTTGTTCTGCTGGGCCAGCATCTCCTGCTTGGCCAGTTCCGCGCGCGACTTGGCCTGCTCGATCTGTTGGTCGATCTTGAACGCTTCCTGGACGGCCAGCTCCCGGTCGCGGATGACACTGGCGATCTCGTCGGGCGGAGTGATGTTGCGGATCAGGACCGACTTGATGTCCACCCCCTGGTCGGCGCAGTTCTGCCGCAGGTGTTCGGCCAGACGGTTCTGGAAGCTCTGCCGGGTCTCGCCCACGATATAGTCCACGGCCGGGTGCTTGCTCCCCTCGGTACGGATGAAGCCGCGCGCCCGGGGCAGGATGATCTTCTTGAGCACGTCGTCCATGTCGCCCACCCGATGGGTCAGCAGCGCCACCTTCTGCCGCTCCAGGCCGAATTCGATGGTGCCCTGGACGTGGATGATGAAGCCGTCGAGGGTCAGGAAGATGAGCGGCTCGTCCTGGTCCATCTCGAAGCGCTGGCTCTGCAGATTGACTTCCACGACGTTTAGCAGATACGGATTAAGGTAATAGGTACCGGGGTCGAGGGTTTCGGCGACCACGCCCTTCAGCCCGGCCTCGGCCGTCCCGCCGGGCACCAGAAACCCATTGCGCTCGGCGGGCGCGAGCTCCTCGTCCAGCCCGTCGCGGCCCACCAGGCGGGTGACCACGCCCACGCAGCCGGGCTTGATGGAGATGGCGTCAAAGAGCTCCACCGAGAAAGCGAAAGGATTGATGAAGTGCCGTCCCGGCTGGAGCACGTCATGCAGGATGCCCTTGGAGTCGGCCGTGGCCAGAATCTGGCCGCGCGGCAGGTCCTGCCCATGAAGCCGGGTGACCACGCCCAACTTGCCGGCGGGAATCTCCAAAACCGAGGCGTATTTCCAGCTCCAGGTGTAAGGATTGTAGAAATAGCGGCCGGCCGAGAGAACGTTCAACTGAATGCCCTGCTGATCGGGCTTTTCAGCCACGATCTGATCGGGCGTGAGCGGCTGGCCGGTCTTGCGGATCAGAATCGCGATCTGGTCCGACCCCGGCTCGATTCGACAGTAGAACCAGATAAAAAACGGCAGGAACACCACCAAGGCCAACAAGCCCAGGCAGCCCAGCCCCAATCCCGCCGCCGCCAGCGGCGGAGGTGCGGGCCGACGTTCGTTATTCATGCGTCCGCCTCCAGACATCTAGATGAATTAGGTCGTGCCGCCCAGACCGCCCGCATTATGGCCCGCCGCCCCAAAAGCGCCAGCAAAAACTGGCGGGGCCGAACCGCGCCGCGCTTCTCCCCGCTGTCGCGGCTTGTAATTTCCATCCCCCAAATACCGCGACCCGCAAATAAGAGACATTTGTGCGCCAGCGTGCTCCCCCCCCCTATGGGAAGGTGAGACGTTCAACGCAACCGAAGAGGTTTGCCGCTTATTTGCGAAGAACTGTAATAAGCCCCCGGCCAGGTCGCGCGCGACCTGGCCGGGGGGGGGGAAATGTCGAAAACCTCTTATTGATTTGCCTCACTTACTCGGCCAGCGTGGCCCGCCAGAGCAGGTTGCACTCGCCGGCCTTGGGATCGGCCCCTTCCGGCAGAGGCGGCAGGGTAAAGAAAACCGTCTTCCCGACGGTTTCGCAGGCCACGGTCCGGCCGTCGACAAACTTGACCGTCTTGAATGCGCCGGCCGCCCCTTCCGGCAACTCGGCCCCCACCGCGGCCCCAACCTTGGCATATATGCAGACGCTGGTCTGGCCGCCCTGAACCTGAGTCATGAAGGCCGTGCCCTCGCCGGCGAAATCGCGTCCGCCGACCCGGGCCAGATTGCCCGCCACCACTGCCGCGGCCCGGGCGTAGAACCCAAAGGGCGGCAAGGCCTGGCCGTCGGCCTCGACCGCGACCGGGTCCAGGTTGGCCACCACCTGCACGGGGCCGTAGGTCGCGCGCATCACCCCCTCGGAGTCGTTGCCCCCCCGCTGATGATCGAAGGCCACGACCGGCTCGCCGATGTATTGCGCGACCAGCGCCTGCTGCAGGCAGGCCAGCCACTCCAGCCAGCCCTTGAACTGCGGCTTGGCGAAATTGCTCGCCCGGCTGCGATAGCTGAGGCTGAAGCCCAGGCCCAGGGTCCAGGAGAGGACCTCGCGATTGGTCACGAACGCGCCCAGGTCGTGGTAGAGCAGCGCCGCCTTGTCGTGGGCGATGTACTGCACCAGGGGGAAGACCGTCCAGGTCGAAGCCGGATAGATCTCCCGGTAGAAGCGGGCGAAGGGCGGGCGGTGCTCGGTCGGCACCAGGCTGAAGGAGAGGCCGCAGAGCTGGGCCTCGTAGTTCAGGACCGGCGCGCCGCCGCCTTCGGTCGAGAGGGGGATGTATTGGCTGTCCGTGGCCGCCTGGCCGATCATGCCGGCCACGAAGGCGTAGCCCGTGGGCGAGGCGGGGTTGAGGTCGTAGCGGTTGGTCCGCGCGCCACACTGGTCCTGGAAGAGCAGGTCGACCGGGAACTCCTCGGTGAACTGCCGTCGGGTCTTCTCGTTGGCCGCCCGCACGGCCGGATGCCACATGCAGATCGAGAAGCCGGTGGAGGGATTTTTGCCGTAGCCGTAACGCTCGGGGCTGAGCGAACCGTCGAGGTTGCGCAGCAGCGGGGCCTCGCCCTCGCGCTCGAAGGTCGGCCCCTTCGGATTGTCGCACCACCAGGTCGGGTTGGTATAGGGCATGGTCAGGTGCCCGGCGGTCCGGCAGTCGCGCAGGAACTGGGCGAACTGCTCGGGGGTTCCGAACTTTTCGCGCACCGGCAGGTGGTCGGGATACTGCTTGTCGAAGCCGCCGTGCAGATAATCGGAGAAATGGATCAGGGTCGGCACGGGCAGATGCGCCAGATTGTCGGCCATCTCCTGGCACGGCCCGTCGTACTTGAGCAGTACCGCGGCCTTGAATTTGGCGTAGACGTCGGGCTTCATTTTCTCGGCCAGCGGCTTGGTGTAGAGGTTGTCTGCGCAATAGGCCGCCAGGCTGGCCGGAGCCTCGGTGCCGAACCGCAGGCGCACGGCCGGGCTCTTCCAGCTCTCACCGGGCTTGACGTAGGTGGTGAACTTGCGGTCCAGATATCCGCCCGTCTCGTCGCCGCCGCAACCGACCCAGCCGGGCACGAAGATCTTGGCCTGGTCCTTTTCTCCGGCCCAGGGCGCGTAGTCCTGCGGCTGGACCGAGTACATGGCCACCTTGGCCGCCGGGGCGTCGAGTTGGAAGAAGTCGGCGAAGGTCGGCGGGAAATTGGTTTCATACTTTAGATACTTGGCCGGCTTGATCTCGTAATAGAACGAATAGCCGCCGGACTCGAGCCAGTTGCCGCCGGTCTGCACGTACTGCTTGAGGGCGGGAATCATCTCGGCATAGCCGCCCTGGGGCGAGACGGGCAGCCATTCGCCGTATGGGTTGACCACGGCCAGACATTCGTTCTTCGCCAGGGCCGCCAAAATCTCCTCCGGCGAGGTCAGGGAGACGAACTCCCGGTTCGGCAGTTTCTCGACCAGTTTCTTCAGCCTTTCCCGCCAGTCCTTGACCTGCAGATAGACGCCGCCCCCGTTGGTGGGGCCGCCGGTCAGATCGAGCAGGGCGATCTTGCGCCGCGCGCCGGCCGCGTCGGCGATGGCCAGCCGGTTGATGGTCTCCAAAATCGTATCGCAAAACAGATAGCGGTCGTCGGACTGGTAGCGCTGGAAGGAGCCGAAGCGCCAGAGCGCCCCGCTCCCGCCCAGCCGGCTGGCGGCGAAGAACGGCCCGTGCGGCGAGTCGACCAGGATCAGCTCGGCCTGCCCGGCGGCCGCCGCGCGGTTGACGGGAATCTCCAGTTTGGCCAGCTTCTCGACCAGTTTGGGCGAAAACCACTTCTTGCCGTCCTCGGTCACGGTCAGCGTCGTGTCGGTGTCGTGGAAATCGCGCTCGTTGAGCGGCGCGCCGAAGAGCAGCTCGTAGGGCGCGGTCTTCACCGCGCTCTTCTCGCTCCAGACCGAAACGTGGTCCTGCGGCTGCAGGCCGAAGAAATTGGCCTTGAAGGAGAAGCCCACGCCGTAGTTGCCGCCGGAGGGGGCGACGACGCGCTCGATCTCGCCCGGCGCGAAGCGCAGCTTGGCCGGCAGATACAGATC
>CAYMGG010000200.1:7102-10757 GCA_964389915.1 uncultured Planctomycetaceae bacterium | reverse complement strand
TTTGTGTCCGTATCTGTTGCCTCCCCCTCCCTCCGGGAGGGGGTTGGGGGAGGGAGCCCCGCGTTACAAACGCCTGCCTTTTTTGAATTACGGGCGTCAGGGAATTTCCGCCAGTTCCGCGGAAACATCGTCGACCCAGAAGACGCCCTGCGGATTGGTCGGGGAGACCACGAAGAGCGTGAAGCCGCGGGCGTTGGCGGCCACCTCGCCCACCGCCGTGAGTTCCTGCCAGGTCTCGGGCGCGGGGACGGTGAGTTGATCCTCCCGGTTCATCAGCCACCGCGGCGTGTTCTTGTCGCCTTCACGCCGCCATTCCAGAACCCGCAGCTTGAATTGGTCTTCCGGGGCAAAGCCCCGGGTTTTGAGAAACAGCCGCAGCCGCAATTGCCTCCGGCCGGTGGCGTTCTCGGAGCCGGCCGAGCCGCCTTCGGCAGAAACATAGGCGCTGGCGGCCAGTTTCTTCCCCCGCAGGCAGTACTGCCCCGAGTGGGCCAACCCCGCCTCCACCCCGCATTCCAGCGTTGTCACCGGCCGGTGGTGCTCCTGGTCGACCGTGGTCCACTTCGAAATCCGTCCGGCTTCGAAGTCGTATTTGACCAGCAGCCGCCAGGTGGTCGGCGGCTCCTCGTCCCCTCCGGCGGCGATGCCCAAGCCGGCGCAGACGACCAGGATGGCGCAGACCGAAAGATGGCGGTTCATGCTAGAAATTGCTCCAATAAGGGCCGTAGCACAGGGGTTCCTGAGGTAGCGAAGCGGTATGGGCGTCGGCGAAGACCAGGTTACAATTGCCGTTATGCCGGTTGCCCGGGGCGGCGGCGGCCCAGAGCCAGGGCAAAAAAACCAAGCAGTCGTGATTGCCGTCGCCGTTGGAGTCGGCGATCATCATCTGCTGGCTTGGCCGCTTGACGGCATCGAGCTTTCGGGGGGTCAGCGGTTTGTTGTTGGTCCAATCCCAGTTGCCCAGCGAAACATAGGGATAGCCGTAACTCAAGGTCTGATAGGTAAACATGTCGGAAGAGATTTTTTGGGCCAGGGGGCAGAAAAAGACTTCGGGCTTGGTCGGTTCGAGAAACGGATTGCCCTGCCAGGGATTGGTTTTGACCTTGAAGCCCAGGGCCGCGCCGGTCTGACTGAACCAGGTGCAGGACTCGCCGGAAGCCGTAGAAAAATAACAAGGAAAGTACCCCGGCCCCAAGAGATGCGGACCTTCTTCGATCACGTTCAACATCCCCAGCCCCTGCTGCTTGAGGTTGTTGGCGCAGGCGACTTGCCGGGCCTGGGCCAGCGCCTTGTCCAGGGCCGGCAGCAACATGGCCGCCAGCACGCTGATGATCGAGGTGACCACCAGCAGCTCCACCAGGGTGAATCCGGCCTGCGCCCGCCGCCGCCAGCGGTCCGGGCGGGCGTGGGTCTGCCGGAAAATCGTCTGGTAAATCGCTTCTCCCGCGGGCAGCGGGGTCGCCGCGGCCGTCATTTCCGCCGTCTCCATGAACTCATCCTTTTTATCCAGTTCCGCGCCTGCCAATCGCGCGGGGGGGGCAAATTGAATCGCGCCGGCCCGGACCACCCCGCCCAGCTCCGCGGCTTCTTCACGGGAAAGCATGTCGGCGGTCAAGGCCCGTTCGAGCGTTTGCGCCCAGACGTCCCGCCCTTCCAGAAAATCCCGTAGATCCAACAGGGTCTGGAAAATCCGGGTGACCAGAAACCCGGAGCGCGACTCGATGGCCGACAGCTTCAAGGTGGCTTTGTGGATCAGACAGCCGGTCTGATCCTGCTTGCGGAAAGAATGCGGCACGGTCAGATGAACGTTTTGTGGATCATAGTCGCCCAAATCGCGCAAGGCCAGCGCGCTATGATGGCTGATTGCGCCCTGGGGCTGGCCATCCTGGTTGCGACTCCAGAGAAACCAGCGGATAAAATTCGCCTCCCGCGAATCGGGCTGGCCGGGGAGGCGAAACAGCCCATTGTCGATCCTCAACCAATGCCCGCGTTGGATATGATAGGAGTGATGGGCGGAGCAATACCCGCATTTATCGGCTTGAGGGGCGGTGAAATAGCCGTATTGCTCTTGGGCGATTTTCTGGAGATTGAGCTTCATCGTGTTGCGCGGGCCCAGAATCGCCATGGTCGATCCCATTCGTCAAAGTCAAGTTTAGCCTCGCCTCTTCCCTAATCTTAGTCCACGGAGCTTGGTAAGACAGTGCGAATCGCCAAAACCTGGCTGCAAAAAATACACTGACCGTCGCAACGCAAAGAAGATTAAGGTGATATAAGATTGGCCTGGCACCAAACACTTGAGCCGAGGCCGCCTCTGGTACATTGAATAGGTCTTATAAAAAGTTGAGTAAGTCATTGCGGAAGGGCAAAACTTACATGGCCAGCCACAGAAAAAGATCGATTTGCTGCCTCACTCGAACTTGTCAGCGGCTTGATAGGTTAAAAGCTGCCTGTCAACGTATCATTAAGCTTATTTACGGTTGCGTGTGACCGAATCCCAAGTGGCTTTTTGGGGGCAAAAGGTTCCCGGTAGCCACCCCAAAAAATTGCCGGCAGCTTCGTCTTTGCGCATTACCAGACGGCGTGAATTTGGAAGGGGTGGGGGGTGCTCCAGCAGCTTCAGCCTAAACGCTGCCGGAATGGATAGTTCTGGAGGGGGCGAAACGGAGTTCGCCCCCTCCCAACGCTAACTGCCCGGCCGCTAAAGTGAAAAAGCAAAAGCTCGGGCCGAAGCGAAAGCCATCAAGGCTGAGGGGCCAGGGGCTGGAGGGGCCAGTCGGGGTTGGCCGCTATTTCCTTGGCGACCGTCTGGGCCAGGGCGGAGAAGCTGCCGACGATGGCGTTGGCCAGCTTGGTCGCGCCGGTAAGGGCGTCGAGCGATTGTTCCGGTTCAGTGGCGGATTTCACGGTCTGGCCCTGGAGATGTTCTAGCGCGGCTTCGGCCTTTTGGCGTTTCTCGGGGTCGCGGACCTTGTCCAGATCGGGAATCAGGACCTGGGCGATCTGGTACTCCTCGCCCACCTTGCGGACCAGGACGATGCCGGTGACGTTGGCGTAGGTCTTGATCGGGCCGACCGCCACGCCCTCCACCGGCGTCTGGCCGCCCGCGGCGTACCCCAGGCCGAGATAGGCAATCTTCCGGCCGTATTTCAATTTTTCACGGCATTGGGCCGACTGCTTCAGGCATTGCCGGGCCAGCTTGATCGGATCGCTCGCGGCCGGCGATTTTTCGGCGGCCATGCCGCACGCGGCCAGCCCGAGCCCGGCGCAGAGCGCGATCAACCACTTCATATTCTACCTCCTCTTGGATGTGGGCCGAGATGGCGGCCCGGGGGTCATATACTGTCTGTCGTTTCGGGGGGAATTTCCTTTGTTTCGCAGACCCGGCCGTCCTGTAGGCGGACGAGGGCGTGGGCCGGAGCCAGGGCGAGCGGATCGTGGGTGGCCATGATCACGGTCACTCCGTCGCGTTCGGCCAGTTCGCGCAGCCGGGCCGCCACTTCCCGGGTGTGCGCCGAGTCTAGATGCGCGGTCGGTTCGTCGGCCAGGATCAGGGCCGGCCGGACCGCCAGGGCCCGGGCCAGGGCCGCCCGCTGTCGCTGGCCGGCGGAGAGCTGGTCGGGAAAGGCCCCGGCCAAATCGGCCAGTTGGAAGCGGC
>CAYMGG010000200.1:0-7092 GCA_964389915.1 uncultured Planctomycetaceae bacterium | reverse complement strand
AGTCGTTCAGGCCCAGCGGAAAGGCGAGGTTCTCCGCCACGGTCAGGTCGCTGAGCAGGTTGGCCTGCGAAAACACCAGGGCCAGGCTTTGGCGGCGCAGACGGCTGAGCTCCGTTTCGGTCAGGGCGCCGAGTTCCCGGCCGGCCAGTCGGATGCTGCCGGCGCTGACGGCCTCCAGGCCGGCCAGCAGGTAGAGGAGCGTGGTCTTGCCCGAGCCGCTGGGGCCGCAGAGGGCGGTGAACCGGCCCCGGGCGAATTCCAGGCTGACTTGGTCCAGCGCCCGCACCCGGCGCGCGCCCTGGCGATAATCCTTGCTGACGGCGGTCAGGACCACGGCCGGTTCCACGGGCTAGCTCCGCAAGATGTCGGCCGCTCGGGCCCGGGCGGCGATTCCAGCCGGATACAGGGCCGCGCCGCCGCCCAGCAGCAGCACCGCCCCCACCGGCAACAGGAGCAGGCGCGCCTCGGCCCGGGGGTGGATGACGCCGCCGAGGACGAAGTGCGGATTGGCCGAGACGTAGGCCGTCAGGTCGATGCCGGTCCGGGCGGTCAGGAGCGTAAGCCCCCAACCGAGCGCCAGCCCGGCGCCGCCCGCCAGGAGGCAGAGCAGCCCGGTCTCCAGCCCGATCAACGCGAAAATTTCGGCCGGCGAGGCGCCCAGCGCCTTCATGATGCCGAATTCGCGGTACCGGTCCATGACCGAGATGAGCATGGCGTTGGCCACACCGGCGGCCAGCAGCGCCACCACCAGGGCGATGACGATCAACATGGCCACCTCGTTCAGGTCGGTGAGCTGGCGCAGTTCCGGCAGGTATTCCGCCCAGGTCACCAGCCGCCCGCCCGGCGGGCAGAGCGGTTTAAGCTTGCGGCGGGCCTCGTCCGGCGGAAAGCCGGGGGCGAGGAACAGGGCCACGCTCGCCGCCGGACCGGGGGGCTGAAGCTCGGCCAGCTGGCGGAGCTCCGCCTGGGCCAGGTGGGCGTCGAGATAATCGACGCCGGTGCGGAAGACGCCGCCCACCCGCAGCCGGCGGGAGCTGCGGTCGGCGAAGTGGACCCGGATCAGGTCGCCCGGCCGGACGCCCAGGGTTTCGGCCACGGCCTGGCCCAGCACGACCTGCGGCGCCGCATCGGCGGGGGGCAGGTATTCGCCGGCGGCCAGGCTGCGGGCGGCGGCGGCGACGTCCGCCTCCCGCCGGGGCAGCACGCCCTGCAACTGCACCGCCGCGCCGCGGGTTTCGTCCAGCGTGGTCAGGAAGGCCGGCAGCTCCAGCCGGGGCAGGGCCGTGCGGACGAAATCCGGCCAGGTCCGGTCGGCCCAGGCCGCCGGAAAACCGGTCACTGGCAGGTTCAGCAGTTGGAGATGGCCGGCGCGCAGCGCCACTGAACTGGCGATCATCGCGTCGCTCGTGCCCACCATGATCGAACCGAGCAGGCAGAGCAGGGCCACGCCCAGCGCCACCGCGCCGCCGGTGATGGCGTTGCGCCGCCAGCGGCGCCGGAGGGTGCGCAGGGCGTGGAAGAGCCAGTGGCCGCTCATGGCTTGAGGTTCAGGTGGGGGGCCAGTTCGGGCGGAACCCGCAGCAGAACGGAAACGAGCGTGAAGATGGCCGTCCAGGCGGCGGCGGGCACGCCCAGTTCGGCTTCGGTCAGCCGGGCCTGGGCTTCGGCGAAGAACTCTCGGGCCCGGGCGCAGGCCGTTTCGCGGCAGCGCCGGGCGGCCTCCAGATCCTCCCGCCCGCTTTCGCCGGCCAGGGCCAGCAGGTAATTGTAGCGCCTCTCCCGGAAGTCGGTTTCGAGGTCGACCAGGTCGTCGAGAATCTGGCAGCCCAGGCCGAAGGCCCGCACGCCCGCGCGGGCCGTCCGGCTGCGCGGGGTCTCCCCGCCGGTCAGCCATTCGGCCAGACGCAGCGGGGCTTCGAAGAGCAGGCCCGTCTTGGGCACATGGATCTTTTGCAGCAGGGCCTCGCCGTCCAGACCGGCGCGGGCGCCGGCCTCCTCCTCGTGCTCTTGCAGGCCGCTGGGCAGCAGCCAGCCCAGCGTCAGATGGCTGAGCTCCAGCGCCTGGGCCTGACTGAGGTTGCCGGCGGCCTGCTCCTGCAAGAGCAGGTCGGCGAAGACCCGGTCGGCGACCATGATGGTCAGGACCGAGCGAAAGCGCGTCCCGCCGGCCGGCAGATCGAAGGGGATCACCTCCTTGGCCTCGTCGTCGAGCAGGTTGTCGCAGCCCGTGACCCAGGCCCGCATGCACTGGTTGACCAGGCCGCAGAAGGGGAGGCGCTCGGCCGGTACGCCGACGCTGGCCTGGCCGGCCAGGAAGAGGGTGGAGAAGAGGTTTTTGCGCAGGTCGAGCGCGCCGTCGGCATAGGGGCGGACCGGGCAATAGCCGCTCAGCACGGTTTCCGCGGCGGCCTGGAAGGTGCGCAGCGTCTGCTGCTGAACCAAGAGCGCCCGGCCCAGGCGCGGCGCGGCCAGGATGGCCTGGGCCAACTGGTCGATCATGGCTTAACCCCTTCCCAGACGCGAACGCAGCCCAGCACTTGCAGGCGGGAGCGCATCCCGGCCCAGCCGGTTTCCGAAAACAGGCGCGGCATCGCTCCGGTGAGGTTCTCCCGGATCTGGTCCTGGCGGAACAACCGGTACCCGCCCCAGCCGTAGAGCCGGCCGAACAGGTTCCAGGGCGTGTCCAGGTCGGCCACCACCAGCCGCCCGCCGGGTCGAACGACCCGCCGCAACTCGTTCAGGCAGGCGCGTTTCAGCTCCTGGTCGACGTGGTGAAAGAACATGGAGGAGACGGCGGCGTCGAAGCTGTTTTCCGGCCAGGGCAGGGCCTCGCCCGCCGCCACGCGGAAATGACAATTGTCCGTTGCTCGTTTGCGCCGGGCCAGCCGGATCATGGCGCCCGAGGCGTCGATGCCGGTCACCTGTCCTGGCGACAGCTGGGCGGCCACGGCCGCGGTCAGCAAGCCCGTGCCGCAGCCTACGTCCAGCACCTGCTCGGTCCCGCGCAGCTCCAGGGCGGCGAGCATGGCGCGTTGGACCCGCCAGTGCTGAAAAAACATGCACAGCGGTTCGAACGTATCATAAACCGCCGCCGCCCGTTCAAGTACTACGCCGGCGGTCGGAATCGAACTGTCAGTCATAAAATCAACTTAGCCAATCCCTCACCTGATCACGAATCTTATTTCAGCCCCGGCTAAATAGCAAGCGAGATATATATTACAAATACAATCGAAATAGATGTTAATGTAAGTATGACCAAAAGCTTTGATGGGGCGGCAGAACGTTGAATACCTTAAGGCCGTTAAGGCCCTATCTGGCGGCGAGAGTTGTTTTATTGTCTTTTTAACTCAGGCTAAAAAGTCAGTTATAAAAGTTATGCTTTTTATCAGAAAGGCTTTTGGGGAAAAGCAATTGCCGGTTGTGGGGCGGATAGTATCTTTAAGCATGAGATTTTGGCCGCCTGAGTAGAGCGACCTGTTAACCTAAACGCCGCGATTTGAGAAACAGATATGAATCCATTGGGGCCAATAATATTGCGCAAGCAGACCTTGACAGAGGTCGCCGATTATCAATCCGGATACTTCACCGCCAGTCAAGCCATTGCGGCCGGCTATGTCCGGAATAACCATAAATACCATGTGAGCAAAGGCAATTGGCTGAAGGTGGGCAACGGTCTGTTTCGACTGCCGGGCTATCCTGATTCAATGACTGCGGATTTTACCAAATGGTGCCTTTGGAGCCGGAATCAGCAGGATCAGCCCCAGGGCATCGTCAGTCACCAGAGCGCGTTGGCATTTTTTCATCTGACCGAATCGGCACCGGCGGAAGTCCACCTGACCGTGCCGGCCGGCTTTCAAAAAAAACTTCCGTCCGGCGTGGTCCTCCACAAGCAGTCGCTAAAACTGTCCGACCTCGAATCCCGTCCGGGATTCATGGTGACGCGCCTGCCACGGACATTGGCCGACGTCCGCGCTTCCCTTCCCGAACCGGGGGCGTGGACCCAATTGGTCGAACAGGCGCTGGCCGGCGGCCAGATCTCCCGGGCGGAGGCGTCGGCTTACGGGCTGGTGGCCCAGCCGGTGCGGCTTGACCCGACGCCGGAGAGCGCTACGCCGGGCGAATTGGATTTTCCCGACCACGAAGAGGCCGGCCCGTCGGCCAAAGCGCTCGATCCGACCCCGCTTAGCGAAAGGCTCTACATGGTGATTTTTCAGCGGACGCAAGCCCGCGCCGGGCTGCGGCGGCGCGCCGAAGCCGGGTTTACGCTGGTGGAGTTGCTGGTGGTCATGTCCATCATCTCCGTCCTGTCGGCCATGCTCCTGCCCGCGCTGAGCCGGACGCTCGATTCGGCCCGCCAGTCGCTCTGCACCAGCAACCAGAAGCAGCTCTTCCTGGCCCAGACCCTCTATGCCGGCGAGTACGGCGATTATCTGCCTATGAGCCAGGTCGGCTCCAACAGCAAGGACTTCTGGTGGTCCAAGCTCTCCCCGTTCCTCGACACCGGCAAGCTCGAACTAACCTATGACGATTTCACCCGGGTCCATTCGCTGCGCTGTCCGGTGCAGTCTCCGAAAATGGGCAGCGAAATCAGCGCCTGGTTCCGAAACAAGCCCAGCTATGGTATGTCCTATCGCCTGGGCCCCTGCAACAGCTATCCGAACCTGTGGATTCGGCTGGGCGCGGTCACCCGGCCGGCGGACACGGTCATGATCAGCGAGTGCGGCTTCAATTCTTCCTCGACCGTGGTGACGATCGACGCCTACTGGCTGCCCCAGTCGGCTTATGAAAAGGGCGTCTATCGGGGCGGGGTGCACCGCGGGGCCAACAACATCCTCTGGACCGACGGCCACGTCGCCCCCTGGGCCGACGTGCAGCGGCTGGTCCTGCCCCCCTATGCCCGGCTTCAGGCCGAAGACAAATGGACCGCGATTCGCTGAGCCAATTCGCCACCTTCTCTCTCTCTCTCTGGTTCGAAAGGAGACCCCATGTCTATTTTAGCGGCGGCTCCGCGCCGGCCGACGAACGGCGCCGGCTTTTTCCGGACGCCTTTGTTGGGGCTGTTGGCGCTGGGCTTGGCCGGCGGACCGGGCCGGGCGGCCGACGGGCTGCGCCTGGCCGGATTGTTCAACGATCACATGGTGCTGCAATGCGACCGGCCGCTGCCGGTCTGGGGTTGGGCCCAGCCGGGCGAGACGGTGACGGTGAGCTTCGCCGGACAGACCAAGGCCGCCAGCGCCGCGGCCGACGGCCGGTGGTGGGCGACGCTCGATCCCTTGCCGGCCGCGGCGGAGCCGCGGGACCTGCGCGTCACGGGGCGGCAGGAGGTGGTCTGCCGCAATGTCGTAGTCGGCGAGGTCTGGCTCTGCGCCGGCCAGTCGAACATGGAGATGCTGGTCGATTGCGTCCGGAACAGCCCGCAGGAACGGGAGGCCGCCGAGGATCCGCAGCTGCGACTCTTCAATGTGGTCCGGGATTGGGACCGCACGCCTCAGACCGAGGTCAAAGGTTATTGGGCGCCTTGCAGCCCGCGGAACGTGGGCGGGTGGTCGGCGGCGGCCTATTTCTTCGGCCGGGAACTGCGCCGCCGGCGCAGTTCGGTGCCGGTGGGCCTGATCACCGCCTATTGGGGCGGGACCCCGGCGCAAACCTGGACCCCGCTGCCGGCCTTGCAGGCCGATCCCCGCTACGCCGTCTATCTGGAGCAGTATGCGGGGGCCGCCGGGCTGGACAAGGCCGCGTTTCTCAGCTGGGAAAAGGAGTCGATCGAAGCCTCGTACAACCAGGACCCCGGCAACGCCGGGGAAAAACAGGGCTGGCCGGCGCCGGAAGCCGACCTCAAGGACTGGTTCGCGGCCGACCCCTCCCTGAATTTCGATGCGGACAAGCATATCGGCAACATCGACGGCGCGGTCTGGTATCGGCGCGCTGTGACGCTGCCCGCCGCCTGGGCCGGCGCGGCGTTGACCCTGGAGGTGGGCACGGTCGACGACTCCTCCGTCGTTTATTTCAACGGGCAGCGGCTGGGGGAACGCACGCGCCAGGGGAACGTCTATCGGAGCGTCAACTGGCTCTCCGGCGGCAAGTACGCGGTGCCGGCCAAGCTGGTGCAGGCCGGCCGCAACGTGATCGCCATCCGCGTGTTTGACCTGAAGGGCAACGGCGGAATGAATCCCGCGACCTTGGCGCTGGTCAAGGCCGGGGAGCCGCCGCTGAGTCTGCGCGGCGATTGGTACGCCCGGATCGAGCTCTCCCTGCCGCCCCGGGAGCGTACGCCCTGCCCGTTCAAGCTTTCGCAGCCGAAAGGCCTGGAGGTCTGGGGCGCGCCGTACATGTATCCTTCATACCTCTACAACGCCATGATCGCGCCGGCGGTTCCCTATGCTCTGCGGGGGGCGATCTGGTATCAGGGCGAATCCAACGCCCGCCGGGCCGCCGAGTACCGTCACCTTTTCCCGGCCCTGATTACGGCCTGGCGGCAGGCCTGGGGCCAGGGGGACTTCCCCTTTTATTTCGTGCAACTGCCGAACTATGTCGATCCGAACTGGCCGACGCTGCGGGAGGCCCAGCGGCTGACGCTGGCGCTGCCCAACACCGGCATGGCCATCGCCATCGATTTGGGGGAAGCGCACCAGATCCATCCGGCCAACAAGCAGGACGTGGGGAAACGGCTGGCGCTCTTGGCCCTGCGCCGCCTGTACGGTCAGCCGGGGGAGGATTCCGGGCCGCTGTACGAAGCGCATAAACCCGCCGGTTCCTCCCTGCGCCTGAGCTTTACGCATTTGGGGGGCGGCCTGGTCTGTCGCGGGGATTCGCTCAAGGGCTTTGAAATCTGCGGCGCGGACGGCAAGTTCGTCCCGGCCCAGGCGCGCCTCGCCGGCGACGAAGTGGTGGTGGAGAGTCCCGCCGTGCCGGAGCCGACCGGAGCCCGCTATAGTTGGGCGTCGCTGCCGGACGGGAATTTATACAATCAGGCCGGGCTGCCCGCCGCGCCGTTCTGTAGCCGGCCGGTCTTTCCGGCCGACTGAGATCAACCCCAGTCATATCAATCCAAGTTAATTGAGACCGATTCAGGGGAACCTTTTTTACAAAAAA
>CAYMGG010000199.1:9031-10822 GCA_964389915.1 uncultured Planctomycetaceae bacterium | reverse complement strand
TGCTCAGCCCCGGCGGCTGGGCTCGGGTGCTGGGCTTCGGCTTGGCCCGGCTGGCCGAGCCCGACGACGCGGCCATCACCGCCGCCGGCGCTTTGGTCGGCATCTCGCCCTACTGCCCGCCGGAGACCGGCGACGGGGTGGTCGACATCCGGGGCGACCTCTACAGCCTGGGCTGCGTCTTTTACCAGCTGCTGGTCGGCAAGCCGCCCTTCGAGGGGCGCGAGCCCCTGGAATTGCTGCGCCAGCACCGCATGGAGCAGCCCTGGGATTTGCGCGACCTGGTGCCCAACCTGCCGGAGGGCATTGCGCTCATCGTTTCGCGCCTGCTGGCCAAATCGTTGAACGAGCGGTTTCAGGACCCCAAAGAGCTGATCGCCGTGCTGGACGCGGCCGTCAGTCCGGAACTGCTGGGTGTCAAGAACAGCCGCACCGACAAGGCCCTGCTCTCCAGCACCATGGAGATGCTGGCGGTGCGCGAGAAGGAGACGGTGCTGGTCTGCGAGGACCAGGAGTCGGTGCTCGAACTGCTGCGCGAGACTTTGCGGCGGCTGGGCCTGAACGTGCTCACCACCCGCGACGGCCGGGCCGCGCTGGACACGATCCAGTCGCGGGACGTCAGGCTCTTCCTGACCGACCTCAAGGTGCCCACGCTCTGGGGGCGCAACCTGCTGCAATCGGTGGCCCTGGCCAAGCGCGGGCTGCCGGTGATCATCACCCGCGGCGGACCGCTGGCCCTGGCCGCCTGCCAGGAGGATGCCTACAATATCGCCGCTTGCCTGGACCGGCCGCTGGACCTCTTCGAGTTGCGCGATGCGGTCCAGGAGGTGCTGGGCGAGAAACGGAGGTAGGGCCGGGTTACGATTTTGGTTGCCGGCGGGTAAAGCTATTATTACGATACGGTTAACTTTTGGGGAATGAGTCCATAGGGCTGAAGGCGCGCCGGAAGGAGAAGGGGATGGGCAAGGAACGTAAATATTTGGCATTCGATCTGGGCGCGGAGAGCGGCCGGGCTATCGCCGGGCTGTTCGCGGGCGGCAAGATGACGCTCGACATCCTGCATCGTTTCTCCAACGGGCCGGTGCGCCTGATGGACACCATTTACTGGGACGTGCTGGGCATTCATCGCGAGCTCAAGGCCGGATTGGCCGCCTTCGGCGCCAAGTACGGCCGGCAGCTTGACGGGGCCGGCACCGACTCCTGGGGCGTGGACTTCGGCTTGCTGGACGCGAACGGCGCGTTGCTGGGCAATCCGGTGCATTATCGCGACGCGCGCACCGACGGCATGGTCGAAGAGGTGTTCAAGATCACCCCGCGCAAGGAGGTCTTCGGCGCCACCGGCATCCAGGTGATGCAGCTCAACACCCTTTACCAGCTCTTTGCCATGGTCCGCAGCGGCAGTCCGCTTTTGGACCAGGCCAAGTCGCTGCTCTGCATGGCGGATCTTCAGAATTATTTCTTCACCGGCGAGCAGGCCCAGGAGTTCACCCTCGCCACCACCACCCAGATGTACGATCCCAACCGTTCCGACTGGGCCGGCGACATTCTGAATAAGCTGGGCATCCCGACCGGTTTTCTGCCCGAGGTGGTCGCGCCCGGTTCGGTGGTCGGCACTCTGCGCGAAAATCTGGCCGAGGAGTGCGGAGTGGCCCAAGCGCCGTTCATCGCTCCGGCCTGCCACGACACGGCCGCGGCCGTGGCCGCCGTGCCGGCCCAGGGCGAGGACTGGCTATACCTCTCCAGCGGCACCTGGAGCCTGTTGGGGGCGGAGATTTCCGAACCGCTCATCAATGA